>JBKOXU010000113.1:0-14787 GCA_046725095.1 Verrucomicrobiota bacterium | reverse complement strand
CCGGACTGGAAAACTTTTGTATCAATCGAAGGCAACCAACTCCGTCTTCAGAGCAGTCTGCCGCTAGGCGAATTTTTCGGTCGATCCGGTTATTATTTCAATGGCGATACCGTGATCCAAACAAACGGTGCGGAATCCTTGGAGAACCCACAATTCAAGCGGATCGTTGTAAATAACGAGCCGGTCCCGAAGGATCTCTTGGATTGGAAATATCATTCACGCCGGCTGCGCGAATACCTCCCTGAATACCGGGACAGTTATGACCTCGGCACGGTCGAAATTCGCGATGGGAAATTAGTTCTGCGATCCCGCAGCGAGTAGGGCGGTGGGTTAATCAAACCGGGGCGATGTGGTAGGGCGCGACCGACCGGGCGCGCCGAAAGGGAGGGACGGCCCAGCGGTCCGTCCCTACTATTATGAGACAGGTTCTAACTCGCCGGTAGCCGGTGCCTCTGCATCTAAATTATTGTTCCAGAGATAGCGGCGTGTTTCGGCAACGATGACAGCGTTGAGCGCAATCAGCGAAATGAGGTTTGGAATTGCCATGAGGCCGTTTGTGACGTCGGCAAGCGACCAGACCGTCGGGAGAGAAAGGAGCGAACCCATCAAGACTGCGCCAACCCATAGCCAGCGGTAGGGAGTAATTACTTTGGGACCCAGAAGGTACTCAGCAGCTTTTTCACCGTAATACGACCATCCTAGAATCGTGGAAAAGACAAAGGTCAGCAGACCTGTGGTCAGGACGATCGGTCCGATGATGGGAATATCGGAGAATGCGGCTTTTGTGAGGGCCGCGCCTTTGAGGCCTTTGATCCATTCACCGGAGTTAACCAAGACAAGGCCGGTCATCGCACAGACCACGACAGTATCCCAGAACGTTCCCGTGGAAGAAACGAGGGCTTGGCGAACCGGATTTTTTGTTTGTGCTGCAGCCGCGACAATCGGAGCGCTGCCGAGGCCAGACTCGTTTGAGAAGAGTCCGCGTGCCACGCCGTACCGGATCGCTTCCTTCATCGTGGCACCGGCAAAACCTCCGAACATTGCGTGGCCCGTAAATGCGCTTTGGAAAATCAGCTGTATCGTCGCTGGAATTGCCGCAGCGTTCATGAGCAGAAGGAGGATGCAGCCGCCCACGTAGAAAATTGCCATGAACGGGACGAGCGCCTCGCACACTCTCGCGATCGATTTAATTCCTCCGAGAATCACGAACGCTGTCAGCACCGCCATTAAGACGCCGGTGATCCATGGAGCAATGCGGAATGTTTCATGCACCATCGAGGAAATGGAGTTTGCCTGCACCATATTCCCAATGCCGAACGCGGAGACGGCAGTAAAGATGGCGAAGATTACCCCGAGCCATTTCTGTTTCATGCCGCGCTCGAGCACGTACATCGGACCGCCTGCCATCAGCCCGTCTTTAGTTTTAATGCGGTATTTAACCGAAAGTAGCGCTTCGGAATATTTGGTGGCGATCCCAAAGACTCCGGTCAGCCACATCCAGAGCACGGCTCCTGGCCCCCCGGCGGCAATTGCCGTGGCGACACCGACAATATTACCCGTGCCGATGGTGGCCGCGAGTGCAGTCGTTAACGCGCCGAAGGGACTAATGTCGCCGCTTCCTTCATGCGACCTTTGAAGCGAAAGTTTAATCGCCTTCCCGAGATACCGCTGGATGAATCGAAGGCGGAACGTGAGAAAAATATGCGTGCCAAGCAGGAGGATTAACAACGGCGGCCCCCAAACAAAATCGCTCAGTTGCCCAATAAGTTTTTCGAATTCTTGCATGAAGCTCCTTTGAAAAGGGAAACAACTACAGAATCAGATCAGAGAAGGCGAGCGAGAAAATGCTCCCTCCGAATTCTCGGATTTTTAAGCTGTTTGCCGTTTCAGGGCGGCAACCAACCCGGGTCCAACTTTCCGGAACGAAGAATTGATCTTGTACGCGCGAGCCGATTATCTCGGCTGCATTATTTCGCGCACGAAGACGTTGAGCTGTCCGTCTTCCTGCTTGCGTACTTCGGTGATTTCGAACGGCCGCATCTCATCCCGGCTGACAACGGAGCCTTGTTGGGGAGGAGTGTAGCCGGCCGGAAATTCAACGATGATGCGGGCGGATGATCCCCCGCGAAAATGAAGCACTTTGTCCGTTAATTTTGTGCGCGGACGGAGGACGGCACGATTGGCATCGGAAAAATTTACGACAAACTGCCCTTTTAGATACACGCGTTCACCAGCAAGCCCGCGCTCGGCGACATCTCGCAAATCACCCGTCCCAATAAGGCGTCCAAGCGGCATCTTCCCTGCTGGAAATGTCTTCCAACTGCCGCCGCCTGCGTTTGAAGCCAGGGTTCCGGCGGAAGTATCGGCAGGCACTGGCAGCGCGGGCAAAACTGGAACCGGCGTCGCAGCGGTCGCAGTTAGGGCTTGAGCGGTAGCAATAGTCGACGCGGGCGTAGCAACCGGAATTTTTGGCGTCTGTGCCGATGCGACTGCGATCGGTGTCGAAGTTGGCGCTGGCGAATTCTGGGCAATCGCCTTCTGAGCAGGAGTAACTGACGGGGCCGGAGATTCGAGCTTCTGTTTCCTGCCTTTACGGCTCTTTGAGGATGGAGTCGCCTCGGCAAGCTTTCCGCCTTTTGCCAGAATAGGAGTTAGCGCCGGTGTAGAAACCGGTCTGGCTTGCTCGACACGCACGAGTTGATTGTCGGCGGGTGGAGGCGTAGCGCTGGGACTTAATCCGGGTATTGGAACCGCGCCTTGCACTGCTGCAATGTTTTGGCGGATGCGTTGCTCGACTGCGGCGCGTTCCTCTGCCTTAAATAGCGGCCAGCCTGCGGTCAGGTTGAGACTGAGCGGCGGCTCAAGGCGGAAAGTCCCAAGACCGCGCGTCACCGTATAACTCCCGTAGAGCAATGGGACAGCAGTAATCATGATGCGGCCATCCAGCAATCGCTCCGCATGAATCACGGCAGAAATATCATGAGTGCGCTCCAGTTTGACTTCCAAACCGACGTTAAGCGTTTGCTTCATCAGCGGAAGGGATTCCGGGTTCGCCGGGTAGAGGTGTTCCATGAGCAATTCACCACTGTCCATGGCGGTCGCCAGTACGACCATGCCCGAGGTGAACACATCGTCGGGACCAAGTTCCCGCGCCGCCACGATCGTGTATCTGCCTACGACGTAAGGCACCAGGCCACGCACCAACTGGTAATTTCGAATATAGTTGCGCGCGAGTTCGGCATTGGACCTGGCCAGCTCGGCGCTGCCCATCCCGATGTAACGATCATATAACTGTTTCGCATTCAGGAATTCGCCGGCCGGCGCGGCGGTAAGCTGAAAACGCTTCGGTTGATCAATTTTGTGCAGTCTTTGTAAAATCCGGTAGCTATCGGGACGCTCCGGTTGATCGAAAATATAAAAACTGCCCAGCCATGCTGCGAGAGCGAAGCCAGTCAAGAACAGAATGGCAATTGTCCACGCAAAATAATTGGTCCCTCGCCGCGGGCGGGCGTAGGGCTCGTCATATGGGGAAACACCATAGTCCATCACGTTAACGCGAGAAGATTCTCCCGTTTCAAACTGGTCGCGCAGTTTCGAACGAGGAGCCGCATCCGCAGGTCCGCGACGCATTTGGATTGACGATGTGAAAACCGGCGCCGGTTAAACCATCGTGAAAATCCAAGGTAGCATCACGCAAGTATGGGATGCTCTCGCCATCGATAAGAAATTGCATCCCATCCCGTTCCACCACGGCGTCGCCGTCCTTTTCGTGATCGAGCGCCATCTCGTATTGCAGACCCGAACAACCGCCTTTTGCGACCTGAACGCGCAGACCTCTCCGGGAATTTTCCGGCTGCGTTGCGAGCAAACTTCGGAGCTGCCGAACAGCGTTGTCCGTAACGTTAATCATCTCAACAGAAAATACGGTACCGCCTTGAGCAAGTCAAAAGGCTGCAAGCGCTACCGATGTGGCGGAAGCTGTCAGCTTCGTAGGTGTTGCAGCCACGGCGCTGTGTCGTCGTACGGGTCGCAACGCGCTGAGGCGCCTCGCCACGGCGAGGGGCCTACAACAACGCTAAATGGATACGTCATCCTACAGTTTTCTGTTTTTCTTCGCAATTCGTAAGCCAAAAACTAAGATTCAAAATAGCATGAGCCGGATCCGTTTGCTGCCAGATACTGTCGCCAGCCAGGTCGCGGCCGGCGAAGTGGTAGAGCGCCCCGCCTCCGTGGTGAAGGAACTAATCGAAAACGGCATCGACGCCGAGGCGCGCAGGATCGAGGTCATGATTCGACGGGGAGGAATTTCGTTGGTTCGCGTGATTGACGACGGATGCGGAATGGATCGTGATGACGCGCTCCTTTCCCTTGAGCGTCATGCTACGAGCAAGATCCGGTCGGCTATCGATCTTCAAGCCATCGGCACACTGGGTTTTCGCGGCGAAGCATTGCCGAGCATCGCGAGTGTTTCACGATTTCGATTAACTACGCGCGAGGCTGGTGCCATTGCCGGAACGGAGATCATTGTCAATGGCGGCAAGATCGACATCGTGCGTGAAAGCGGGGAAGCGCCGGGAACGCAGATCGAAGTGCGCTCGCTTTTTTACAACCTGCCTGCGCGCCGAAAATTCCTTCGCTCCGAAAACACGGAAAGTCGCAACATCGAGCATCAGATCCACCTCCAGGCGATTGGCCATCCGCAGATCGCTTTTACGTTGCTACGAGACGACCGCCTTGTGTTTCAATTACCGGCAACGGCGACGCTTCGCGACCGAATCCGGGATTTATATGGCGTCGCACTGTTGGAGCGTCTGAATGAATTACACGGTACCGGTTCATCGAAAATTAAGATCAGCGGATTTATCGGGCAGGCGGGGTTGAGCCGGCAAACGCGTGCCCAACAACTCATTTTTGTAAACGGCCGTGCGATCGAAAGCGGCCTCCTTACAAACGCTATCCGCGAAGGCTATCACACCGCGCTCATGAAAGGCCAGTACCCGGTGACCTTTCTCTTTCTCGATCTCGACCCAGCCGCAGTCGACGTAAACGTTCACCCGGCAAAACGTGAGGTGCGTTTCCGCGATCCAAACGGAGTGCGTGAGGCAATCATCCGATGCGTTCAACAGACGTTGGAAAGCGGCCGGACGGAGTGGCAGCAAAAATTTCACGCACCTGCAACGCCACCGTCTCCGATTCCCGAAAAGCCGACTGTCGATCTAAAATTGCGGCCCGAAATAACGTTTCCAGAGGTGTCAGATCGCGACTTGCCGCATCTTGGTCGTGCTGTAACCGGGGTCGGCTTGTCCGCCGCAGCCTCGGCGAAGGCGGATGACACCGGCAAACCTGTCAAACCCGATGAGGCGCTTTCCCGGCGATCGAACGAAACCGATCGCAACCAGCAGCAATTTCAGATTATTGGCGTGCTCAGCAGGCTCTATATCTTGATGGAAAACGCAAACGGGCTTGTCCTCGTCGATCAGCATGCCGCGCACGAGCGTATTCTTTTCGAAGAGTTACGGCGAAAAATGGAAGAGCAGGGAGTTCCAACGCAAAAGCTGCTACTTCCTCAGACTTTCGATCTGGCACCGCGCGATGCGGATTGGATCGAGCGCAACTTGCCAACCTTGGAAAAAATGGGCATCGGAATCGAGAGCTTCGGGCCAAATACATTCAAGATCGACAGCCTTCCGGCCTTTTTGAATGTGTTAGATCCGGCGCAGTTTATGAGCAAAGTGATCGATGATCTCAGAAGCGTCAGCAACAGCAGTTCGGCGATGCGAATGGGTGAAGAGATGATCGCCAAAACCGTTTGCCGGCATGCTGTCAAGGCCAATGACCCGCTGGGTTATCTCGAAGTTGAGAAACTGATTCGGGATTTGCTCGATTGCGATCTGCCTTACTGCTGTCCGCACGGACGGCCGACGATGATTCAGATTCCGCTTGCTGAGCTGGAGAAAAAATTCGGACGCAAAATCTGACAATCCAGGCCGCTTCTGTAGAGATAGCGGGATCGGCTGCGACAAAAGAAGATAGGCGGACGGACGCTACGGCAATCCGCAGGAAGCGGTTCTTGCCATTTGGGGTGCGAGTTCTACTCTTGGCGCGATGAAAAAAATCGAGGCGGTCGTCAAGCCCTTTCGAACCGAGCCGGTGAAAGAGGCGCTCATGGCAGTTGGCGTAGAAGGAATGAGTCTTAGCGAGGTAAAAGGTTTTGGTCGCCAAAAAGGGCACAGCGAAATTTATCGTGGCACCGAGTACACGGTCGATTTTCTTCCGAAAGTAAAATTCGAGATGGTTGTTTCCGACGATCAGGCGCAGCGTGCCGTGGAAGCGATTTTGCGTGCGGCCAAGACTGGCAAGATCGGTGATGGAAAAATCTTCGTCGAGGAAGTGGAAGAAGCGGTGCGGATCCGAACAGGCGAACGCGGTACGGAGGCGCTGTGAGCGCCAAGCGCTCACGTCGTTAGACGGTTAAAGAGTTACAAAAGTTACAAAAGTTGGCCTATTTGCCACCAAGAACCAATAACTGGACATGTCGCGCCGTTGTAAACATGTAACCATGTAACGATTCACCTCATGAACGACTATCTCTTGTCGATCTTTCTCGGAATCGTCGAAGGTCTCACGGAATTTCTTCCCGTGAGTTCAACGGCGCATCTGCGCATCTGCGAAGCGTTACTGCACATCGATCTTCAGGACGGTTTCTGGAAAATGTACACGATTGTCATTCAGCTGGGCGCGATCCTGGCGTTGCCGGTATATTTTTGGAACCGCATCGTCCAGTTTGTCTGCACGTTTCCAAGAGGCGAACGCGGAGATCGCACGATCTTAACGCATCCACTAAGCCTGACATTGATTGCGTTTGTCGTTACAGCTGTGCCGGCTTGGGCCTTAACGAAACAAATCGGAAAAAACCTGGAAAACCTCTGGGTAATGGCGCTGGCGCTCCTCATTGGTGGAATCATCATGTGGATCGTTGACGCCGTTTTCAGGCGACCGCGCACCACGCACATGGAGGAAATGACTCTGCCGCAAGCGATCTGGATTGGTGCAGCCCAGATCTTTTCCGCCATTTTCCCTGGCACTTCGCGCTCGATGTGTACGATCGCTGCCGGTCAGGTGGCCGGCATGTCACGCCCGGCCGCGCTTGAATTTTCGTTCTTCCTGTCAATGCCTACGATGTTCATGGCCGTTAGCTACGATTTTGTAAAAAGCGTAGGACCACATCATCACGAATTGAGCATTGCGCCCCTGACGATGAGTCGTCAGCAGTGGGTCGTGCTCGCAATTGGCTTTGTGCTTTCATTTTTTGTAGCGCTCGGCGTGGTAGCCTGGTTCATGCACTGGGTGCGCCAAAGGGGCTTTGTACCGTTTGCGATTTATCGGATTGTGCTCGGGATCGGATTGTTGACGCTGCTGATGCGCGGGCTGATGTAATTGGCTGCTAATGGAGACCGACATCATTCTTCCCGATTTGCAAAGCGCCGTTCTGTGTGAGGACGTTCGCTGCGAAGTTAACGGGATGCAGACGTTGGTGGGCGTGCTCAGTGTTATTCCGGCGCCAGGCCTGCCGATCACTTGTATGCGGCTGTGCATTTGGTCGCGTTGGTGTGGTGGGGCTGGAAAATTCCGGCAAAAATCTCGCATTGTCGGCGTGGACGAGCACCAGGTCATCGCGCAAGCGCAAGTTGAGTTCCTGCTAAAGGAGATGGAAGGCCACGCGACGAACGTGCACTATTTTGGTGGAGTACAGTTCCAGCAATTCGGATTGCATCATATTGAGATTTATCTGGACGATGAATTGCAGCTGCGCTTTCCGCTGCCGGTGATCCAGATCACACGCTCGCCTGGTAGTTAGTCGCGGCTAGAGTTCGGTGGCCCCGAAAGCGTTCGGATTGATTGCCAGTTGAAGCGACCAGACTTCCGCACCGAAATCCCTTGCAGCGTCTTACAGCCAACATATCATTCGTCGGCAGTCCCGAGTGTGTCCTGCCGGATGCATCGGGAAAATTTTTTGCCCATCTTCTGATTCCGATGGCCAACACAATTCTAATTGGGGCGCAGTGGGGCGATGAGGGAAAAGGTAAGATCATCGATGTGCTCACGGGCAAAGCCGACATCGTGGTCCGCAGCCAGGGCGGAAACAACGCCGGGCACACCGTCATTCATCGGGGCGTCAAATACGTTCTGCACCTCATCCCGTCGGGAATACTCCGGCGCGGAAAAATTTGTGTGATCGGCAACGGTGTTGTTATCGATCCGATCGCCCTTGTCGCCGAGATCGACGGCCTGCGAAACCTGGGCATCGCAATCGACAAGAATTTGCTCATTAGCGACTGCGCTCATCTGGTTCTGCCTTATCACCGCCTGATCGACGAGCAGCGAGAACTGCGCCAGGGTAGGGCCAGGATTGGAACGACCAAACGGGGAATCGGTCCGGCCTACGGAGACAAAGCTGCGCGCACGGGTCTGCGAATGTCCGATTTGATGCAACCGATTGTTTTCTCAGAAAAGTTGCATGCCAAGGTGCTTGAGAACAATAAAATCCTCGAGGCAGTGGGCGCGAAACCGATCGGCTTCCGCGAGGTCAACGAAAGTTATCGTCAAGCTGGAGAAAAGTTGCGCCCATTCGTCAGCAACACGGTTGTGTATCTTCATCGTGCCCTTGAACGCGGCAAGGAAATCCTCTTTGAGGGGGCGCAAGGCACCTTCCTCGATATTGATCATGGCACCTATCCGTACGTGACCTCCTCAAATACCACGGCGGGGGGCGCATGCACGGGCACCGGTGTGCCGCCGCATCGGATGGATCGCGTAGTTGGCGTCATGAAGGCATATACGACGCGCGTAGGCGAGGGGGCGTTACCAACCGAAGACGGGCGACTGACCGAAAGGCTTCACAGCCTCGGACGCGAGTTTGGGGCGACAACGGGACGCAAACGCCGCTGCGGGTGGTTCGACGCCGTGGCAACTCATTATGCAACGATGATCAACGGGGTCGACGAACTCGCCATTACAAATCTTGATGGGCTCGATCATGTCGATCCGATTCGCGTTTGCGTCGCGTACGAGCTAAATGGGAAGCGCTTGGACGTTCCGCCATGTGATGCCACGCAGCTAGCTAATTGCAATCCAGTCTATGAAGAGGTGAGTGGCTGGAAGAGACCTACGCATTCGGCGACAAAATTTTCGCAACTTCCCTTAGCAGCAAGGAAATACATCAAATACATTTCCAAGCTGACGAGGGCAAAACTGTCGATAATTAGCGTCGGACCAGCACGCGGCCAAACCATTATCCTGTAGCCAAATTCCTCAAACGTGAAGACCGTTCCCCGCCATATCGCGATCATCATGGATGGCAACGGCCGATGGGCCAAGGGCCGCGGCTTGCCGCGAATCAAGGGCCACGAAGCAGGTGCTCACGCCGTTCGCGAATGCGTGGAGGGTTGCGGCGAATTGAAGGTCGAATATCTGACGCTTTACGCTTTCTCCGCTGAAAACTGGCAGCGTCCCAGAGGCGAAGTCCACTCGCTTATGCGTCTGCTGGAGAAGTTTTTGAAAGAGAAGACGCCGGAACTAATCGAGAAGAATGTCCGCCTTCAGGCGATCGGCCGATTGACCGATCTCCCCGAGAGTTCGCAGAAACAACTTCACAAGACAATCGAGCAAACCGCGGGGAACGGCGGACTTACCCTGATCCTGGCGCTCAGTTACGGCGGGCGACTCGAGATCATCGACGGGATCAAAAGTTTGCTTCGCGCAGTCGAGCTGGGCCACATCGACAAGGGAATGATCGATGTCGAGATGTTCAGCAAACACCTTTACACGCGGTACTACCCCGATCCCGACCTACTGATTCGCACTTCCGGCGAAATGCGTTTGTCGAATTTTCTTCTTTGGCAGCTTTCATACACGGAAATATATGTAACGCCGAAACTGTGGCCGGACTTTACCAAGAAAGATCTTTTCGCCGCGGTGGAGGAATACGGCCGTCGGCAACGCCGCTATGGAGCTGTCGACTAATTGCGAGCCTTGTAGCCGCTTCGCGATGAGAAGCGCGGCGCTAATGTATTAGCAAGCTTTGCATCGCCCAGAGGGCGACGGCTACAGGAAAGCCGCCGCAACGGAATCGGCCAGCGATTTGCCTTTTTGCGTGAGAAAGAATTTGCCATTCGATTCTCGAAGCAACCCGAGCATGATAAACTCATCTGTTTCTCGAGCGAAGCGTTGCAGTTCCACAGCCGAAATCCCATCTCGCGTTCGCAGCGAGAGGGCGATTCTCTCTGTGCGTTTCATTTCGGTCGTCAGATTTTCTGTCGCCGCAATTGGCGATTGTCCCAGCAAAGTCCGATCCGCATACGCACGATAGTCAGCAAGATTTTGCCACCTACGCATTCCCACGGTCGAAAACGCGCTTGGACCAACGCCGAGGTAGTCTTCGCCCGACCAATAGGCGCGATTGTGAACCGACGACAATCCGGGACGTGCATAGTTTGAGATCTCGTAATGATCGTACCCGGCCACTTCCAGAATCGACATCCCTACCTCGAAGAAATCGGCATCGGTGTCGGGATTCGCTTTAAGTTCGCCTCGTGACTGACGCAGAAAAAATTCCGTGTCCTCCTCGTACGTAAGGCAGTACGCGGAAATGTGGTCGGGGCGCAGCGAAACAGTTTTCTCCAGGGTCTGTCGCCATTGCTGAACTGTCTGACCCGGGAGGCCGAACATGAGATCGACATTGATATTCGAGCATCCCGCCTCACGCAGAATAAGAAACGATTGCTCGGCCTGCTCTGCGTTATGTTCCCGTCCGAGGATTTTGAGCAAGTTGTTGTCCCAGGATTGCACTCCGAGACTAATTCGATTCACTCCGAATTTGCATAACAGAGCCGCCTTCCGTGCCGAGACGCTCCCTGGATTCGCTTCGACAGTCCATTCTTCCAAGACGGAGAGATCAAGCCGCTCGTGAAAACCTCCGAGCAAAAATTCTAATTGCGAAGTGTTAAGCGCCGTAGGTGTGCCGCCACCCAGATAAATGGTTTTGGGCACGACGCCGAAGACGCTGGTTCTTTCCTCAAGCTCACATAGTACGGCCTCGCAAAATCGCTGCGTTTGCGAACGATCGAGCAGATCTTTGTAGAACGCGCAATATGGGCAGATCCGCGCGCAAAAGGGGATGTGAACGTAGATGTGGCGAATTGGGTTCAACTTATTCGCCTCCAGATTGTAGGGCGTCTGTGTCAGACGCCGGCCGTAAAGATGGCGTCTCACAGAAACGCTCTACAAAGCTGTGTCCGCGTTTGGGGATGCAGTTGTGATTTGCCCCGTCGCTCATAAAATCCGTTGCCACCTAAGGCACCTTATTAATGCGAAACGTAGCTCTTGTTCTTTTTTGCGCCATCGCCTCCGGGTTTGGGCAAGGAGCGCAGCCTGCGGCCACGCCGTCGATCGTATATGCTGTGCATGATCCCGATGCAATCAAAGGCTACAAGACGAATCCGCGTGTCGTGCGCGAGATGGTCAACCGGCTTGTTCTTGCCGCAACCGGGCAGCCTGACGTAGCCAAGGCATGGGCATCGCTGGTTTCTCCGAGCGACAGGATTGGAATCAAAATCTCCGCGGCAGGCGGCGAACTTTTCACTACGCACCATGACGTCGTGAACGCGATTGTCGACGGGCTCGTCGCGGCAGGTCATCCGCGCGGCAGCATTATCGTTTGGGATCGGTCTTTGGGTGGAATCAAAGAGGCAGGTTATCGACCGGGCGTTGAGGGCTATCAGCTCAAGGCGACCGCGCCCCGTGACGGATATGATCCGAAAGCGATCCTTTCCGCACCGTTGATCGGCAAATTAGTTTGGGGTGATCTTGATTTCCAGAGTTACGAAGGGAAAATGCCGCTCCTTTCCGACACGGAGAATACAAGCAACGTCAGCCATTTTTCGAAGATTATTTCGACTGAAGTGACGAAGATCATCAATGTTCCGGTAATGAGCAGCAGCGAAATGAATGGCATCGCCGGTTGCATCTATAACGTGACAATACCGAATATCGATAACTGGCGTCGTTTTGCTCAAGGCTCTCGTTTTGGCGCCGAAAGTCTCGCCGAAATTTACAACGATCCGGTCATCGCAAAGAAAGTCGCTTTTAACTTGATGGATGGCCTCGTCGCGCAATATGCCGGCGGCCCGCAGTCGCAGCCGAACTATGCAGTCCATCACGCCACACTCTATGCGAGCAAGGATCCGGTGGCTTTAGATGCCGTGACGCTGAGGCGTTTGGAGCAGTGGCGTGCAGGCGCAAGTCTGCCTCCTATCGGATCCGCGGCTGCTTACATCGGCTATGCCAGTCAGCTCGGCCTGGGTAACTCGGCGCCAAATCGAATCGAGGTCAGAAATATCGGCCGATGAAATCTCTTGCCGAAATCCGCGTCGGCGCAGCCCGAGACACGTCTATCCAAAAATTACAAACCGCGATTCTGCGCTCCGTCTCGCGCTCGTTTTATCTTTCTATCCGGCTTTTGCCGGCACAATTACGCGAACCCGTCGCGCTGGCGTACTTGCTCGCACGGACTACAGACACCGTCGCCGATACAACACGAATTTCCGGAACGGTGCGAACGGAAACTTTAAGAATGCTGTCGAATGGCATTCAGGGCACAGCTTCGCGCGAGGTCGTTATCGATCTTACCGCATCGCTTGTGCCCCTACAGGAGAACGCAGCCGAACGAACGCTGCTGGGCGCCCTGCCAGATTGTTTGGAATGGCTGGAGAATGTGGAGGCAGCGGACCGCAATGACATTCGCGTCGTGCTCGAGAAAATCACCTACGGCCAGATGCTCGATCTCGCGCGCTACGAGAACCCGACAGAAATTCGCGCGCTCCTAAGGGCGGACGACTTGGATGAATACACTTACCTGGTAGCAGGCTGTGTGGGCGAATTCTGGACCCGACTCTGCTTCAGGCATATTCGAGATTTTGCCAGCCTGAGCGAAGAGGAGATGCTTGCACTCGGGAAACGCTATGGGATGGCCCTTCAGCTGATTAACGTTCTGCGCGACGTCGGCTCCGATCTCCGTGCGGGCAGATGTTATTTTCCGGAGGAGGAATTGAGCGCGGTCGGTCTTCCGGCTGCGCAGATTCTCTCCGAACCAGAGTGCTTCCAACCGATTTACAAACGTTGGACTGAGAAAGCGGAAGAGGAACTGGAATGCGGAATGCAATATTCGCATGCCATCCGAAACAGGCGACTGCGCGCTGCCACGGTTTTACCAGCGTTGATAGGGGCGCGCACCCTTGCGCTTTTGCGTGACGCCGGCACGATGGCGTTGCAACGCAAAATCAAAGTGCGCCGCGGTGAGGTGCGCCGGATGATTTTATCACTCGTCATTACTTTCGCAGCGCGCAAGCCCATCGATGGGATGTTCGAAAGATTCTCCAGGTAGGGCCGTTCACCCGAACCGAGCGATTGAGTCAATTGCCCCTAACGGTTACAGGAAATACCTGCGCTGTTTATCGCTGATCGGCCGTTCGAGTCGCTCCAAAACTTGCAGCATATCTTCCCAGACTTTCCGTTTTTCGGAAGCCGCCTGGTTTCGAAGCAAGTAGGCCGGATGATAAGTAATCATCAAGGGCGTTCCGTTGTATGAATGCCATCTGCCGCGCAACTCGCGCATGGTTGCCCGTGTCCCGAGCAAACCTTCGACGGCGACCGCGCCAAGCGCGACAAGGACCTTCGGCTGAATAATGTCGATCTGCTCGACGAGATACGGCCGGCATGTTTGCATTTCGAGCGACGTCGGTGGCCGATTGCCAAAAGAGCCTGGTCGCATGTCTGGACGGCATTTCAAGATATTGGCAATGTAAACTTCCTCGCGAATGAGGCCCATCGTCTCGATAATTCTCGTGAGCAGTTGACCTGCGCGTCCGACAAATGGCTCGCCTTGCCTGTCCTCGTCCATGCCGGGCGCTTCGCCGATGAACATTAATTCCGCATCCGGATTCCCGACGCCGAAGACTGTCTGCGTCCGTGAACAGGCGAGGTGCGCGCATTTTGTGCAAACACGGACACGTTCGCGAATCGGTCCCAGCAGTTCTGCCTTGTCTAGCGTGGCAGACAGTCCCGCCCTAGCGGTCAACGGAACGGGAGCTTCCAAGCGGCCGAGCGATATTTTCGATGCGCGCGGCAAGTGATCATTCGTCTCGCGAATTTGCTCCAGCGCTGTGATAACCAGATCAAAAGCCGCGTTCCGCATCTGAAGCCATCATCCAAAATTTTGCGCCCGGCTGCAAGTTCTTTGAAGATGCAGCAATGAGCGCGCGGCTGAGCGATTACGATTATCACCTGCCGCGAGAATTGATTGCGCAGCGGCCGGTCGAGCATCGCGCGGATTCTCGCATGATGGTCCTTCGTCGTGATGCGCAAACGATCGAGCATCGGCAATTCCGCGAACTGAAAACATTTTTGCAACCAGGCGATCTTCTTGTCTTAAACGATACGAAGGTGCTGCCCGCGCGACGATTCTCCAACGATAGCGCGATTGAGTTTCTATTTCTCCAACGCCTTGGCCCACGGCGTTGGAAATGCCTGGTCAAGCCGGGTCGCAAAATGCGCGTCGGCGCCACTGCAGCGATTGATAATGCGACGTTACAGGTAGAGAAAATCACCTCCGAAGGCGAGCGCATCGTGGTTTTGGATCACGATGTCGATCTCTATTTCGGCGGTTCAATGCCGTTGCCGCCTTACATCGGACGCGACAGCGAAGCTGAAGATGCAACGCGTTATCAAACT
>JBKOXU010000097.1:0-20253 GCA_046725095.1 Verrucomicrobiota bacterium | reverse complement strand
CTTGGGCGGATGGAATTCACCGGCGCGCTGGCATTGCAGGAAGAAATCGTGGCAAAGAAACGAGAGGATCGTTCGTCAGCCGATGAATTGCTTTTGCTTGAGCACGAATCGGTTTACACAATTGGCCGCACGCCGGACAGGTCCAGCTTGCTCGGTGCGGCGCATCTGCCACATCCGCTTTTTTCCATCAACCGCGGCGGCCAGGCGACTTACCACGGGCCTGGCCAATTGATGGGATATCCAATTATCGATCTACGACGATGCGGGCAGGATTTACACAGGTATTTGCGATGGATCGAACAATTGTTGATTGAACTCCTCGCCGATTACGGTATCGCCGCCTCGCGGCGAGAACCGCTCACCGGCGTTTGGGTTTTGAGTCGTAAGATTGCATCGATCGGGGTCGGGGTGCGTCATTGGATCACGATGCACGGATTCGCGTTGAATGTGCGCGGCGATCTTTCGCCTTTTAATCACATCGTTCCTTGCGGCATTAATAAAGTCGCAATGACATCGATGGAAAAAGAGACGGGCAACAAGTTTTCCGTGGTGGAAATTGGCGAAGCGCTTGAGAAACTGGCGTTGGATCGGATTATCGATTTGCGCATCGCACCGGAGGCGGAACCGATCAACGCTTAGCGACTGAGGAATGATACCGCTCGAAGACAACGTTGGTGATATCATCGGAAAGGCGCAGCGCGGCTTGCGGCTTTCCGATACAGAGCTGGCAGAAAAAGCGGGTGTCAGTTCCCAAAAAATCCGGCAGCTGCGCGGAGGTGATTTTGATGAACCGGCGCTTTTGCGTCTTGCGCCGGTTTTGGGTCTCGCCGGGCGAGCGCTTTGCGAACTCGCCAAAGGCGAATGGCAGCCGGAAAAAATTGATGGGGGAGACTGGCTCGCGCAATTCAACACGCATTATGACGACATGGCGGTCAACTCCTATCTGGTGTCAGACCCGGCCAGTCGTACCGCAGCGGCTTTTGACACCGGCGCGGATTGCAATGAAATGGTGCGCTTTGCCAACCGCCATAAATTGAATGTGAACCTCATTCTGCTTACCCATGCTCATGCCGATCATGTTGCGGATCTGCCGCGTCTGCGCGAGGAAACTGGTGGGGACGTTTTTACTCCCGCTGGCGAACCAGTTCCCGGCGCGGAACCAATCGATGAGGGAAAACGGTTTCGACTCGGCAATTTGGAGATCGACACGCATTTGACCTGGGGCCATTCCCCCGGCGGAATAACATATGTGGTGACGGGTCTCTCGCGCCCGATTGCGATTGTAGGCGATTCGCTTTTTGCCGGCTCCATGGGTGGCGGAAATGTTTCCTACAACGATGCACTGCAAAATAATCTCGAGAAAATCCTAACGTTGCCGGACGAGACGATCATTTGTCCGGGCCATGGCCCGATGACCACGGTGGGTGAGGAGAAAGTGCACAACCCGTTCTTCGCCGGAAAAGTTTGATGACGACCAAGTTCAGGATGAATGATGAAGCACGAATGACGAATGACGAAAAAAGTTCGAATGCGCAAATGACAAATTTGCGGTCGAAACCTTCGGTTTTGTCCTTCGGATTTCGTCATTCCTTCGTGCTTCGTCATTTGTCATTCGTCATTTGAAGGTCATGAACATTGGTTTTGTTGGCGTTGGTCGCATGGGCGCAAACATGGCGCGCCGATTGAAAGATCGCGGCTTTCATGTCACGGCTGTTTACGACACAAATCGCGCGGCTGCGACATCGCTGGCAGCGGAACTTGGTTGTCCGGCGAGCCAGGACTTATCGGAAGTTACGGCGGAATCGGACGTCATCTTCACCGTCGTGACCGACGACGGGGCGATGCGCGAAATCTTCAGTCGAAGCGGAGACAACCTTCTGGTCAATGCGTACGGCAAATTATTCATCAACTGTGCGACTCTCTCGCCAAAGGTTCATATCGACGTGGAAAAGCTGGCGCGCGAAGCCGGCGCCGAAACGCTTGAAGCGTGCATGGCCTCGAGCATCACCCAGGCGCGCGAAGGCTCCCTTTATTTGATGTGCGGCGGAACCGAAGAAGCGTTTCGCAGAGCCGATCCGATTTTGAAGGAGCTTGGATCGACCGTGCGCTTTATTGGTCGAGCTGGCGAAGCAGCGAAGGTAAAAGCGCTGGTCAACATGGTAATGAACATCAACACCGCTGGTCTGGCCGAAGGACTCGCGCTGGGCGCCGCGCTCGGTCTTGATCTGGAAATGCTAAGAAAAGTTTTCTCGCAAACCGGCGCCGCCTCGCGCGTGCTCGAGACCGACGGCGAAGACATGCAAAACCGCGAACACACCTGCTTTTTCTCCGCCGCTCACGCCGCCAAGGACAGCGGCATCGCGCTCAATCTCGCGCGCAGTCTGGGTCTTGAATTACCACTCGCGCGCGCGACCAAGGATCAATATGATCGCATGATCGCAGAAGGATTGGGCGAACTCGATAAATCGGGCATCGCCGAGCTCACTTTCAAAGATCGTCATAAACATTCCGGCGACCGCGTGTGATGGCGCGGAATTGGCGGCTGACACAGCCGCCCTGCAGTTGTAGGGCGTTCCTCTGAAACGCCGATTCGCTCGTTTCGTTGGAAACTACGATTCCTTTGGCGCAAGCGAGGCGACGATTTTCTCGAAGCGCGGATCGCCGCGCAACTCATCCCAAAACGGATCGAGACGGATTTCGCCGTAGGATACGCCCGCCGGGATTTTAGCGAGAATTTCCAGTTGTTCGAGGGCCAGCTCGCGTTCGCCGGTCCAGGCACAGATCACCGCATAAAAATAAAGGACTTCCGCGCCGTTGAGCGCGTCTTTCGTCACGGGGAGAAGCTCCACTGCCCGGCGCCCCTCTCGAAGAGCTTCTTCTTTCCGCCCTAATCCAGCATCGATCAGACCCAGCACACACAGCTTCGAAGCGTTGTCAGGATCTGCGCGGACGACTTTCTTCTGCTCCAGCCGCGCAGCGCTGAAGGCAGCATAGGCACCGGGCGCGTCTCCTTTCGCCCGGGCAAGCAAACCCTCCGCGTAATCCCGGCTAAGTTCGACCGCACCTATACCTCTGGCCTGCAAAGTATCCTGATCCAGTGCCGCGAAGGCGCGGCCCGCTTCAACGAAGTCGCGCCGATACAAGCTGAGAAAAAAATGCTGGCGGGCGAGAGTTCTCGCCGACAAAGGGTACTCTGTAAGAATCTTTTCGAGAACAGCATGCCATGGTTGGGTATCGGCTCGGCCATGATAGGCGATCCAACCAGATAGTACGCGTAAATAATAGTTGGTTGATTCAAGCGTAATGCCGCGATCAGAAATCTCTTTGGCATGTCTATAGTCGCGCAAACAGATATAAGTGACCGCCGCCCCGAAGAGGAGGTCACGGTTTCGGGGATCCAACTCAATTGCGCGCTCGAAGGCGCGCACGGCATCATCCCAGCGTCCCTGTCTTCGATTAATGTACCCA
This sequence comes from Verrucomicrobiota bacterium, assembly GCA_046725095.1. Classification (GTDB taxonomy): domain Bacteria; phylum Verrucomicrobiota; class Verrucomicrobiia; order Chthoniobacterales; family UBA10450; genus Udaeobacter. Next base: position 16,785 of record JBKOXU010000097.1, on the reverse strand, counting down.
CGCCACTCAAAAATTCGTGCATTGTTCGGCATCGTTTGGACGGCAATCGCGAGCTCTTCCCGGGCATGCTCGTAATCAAGGTATCCGTTGTAAAAGTGCACAGCGAGGGCGAGGTGTGCCTCGCCCGAATCTGGTCTCAATCGAAAAGCTGAATTGATTGCCGACTTCGCCAAGTCGAGGCGGTTGGGCGTGCGATCGATCGCTTCCCAGTAGATCCCGTCGTGGGCCTCAGCCAATTTGCAATACGCTAGAAGAAACGCCGGGTCCCGCGTTATCGCCTGATTGAGCAACTCGACGGCTTGGAAAAGATTTTTCTCGCTGTTAATGCCATAATATAGGGCTTCGTCGATCAAAGACGTAGCGCGGATATAAAGATCGTAGGCAACAAGATCTCTGGTCGGTCGCTCTTCGATAGCCGCTTTTTCGATCGCTGAGATTTTGGCCTCAAGCTGATTTGCGATTGATTCGGCGATTTCGCTTTGAATAGCAAAAATATCCGCAAGGTTGCGGTCATAACTTTGGCCCCACAGTTGCCGGTCGCTGCGTGCGTCAACCAGCCGCGCGATGACGCGCACGCGGTTGCCAGAGCGCTGAACGCTTCCTTCCACAACATGTGCGATGCCAAGTTGCGCGCTGATCTCCGGCAGGTTGCGCGCGAGGCCGCTCTTGTACTGCCTCACCGAGGTGCGGCTGATTATTTTCAGGTCCGCGATCTTGGCCAGGTCGGTCAGGATTTCGTCCTGCACACCGTCTGCGAAATAAGCGTTCTCTTTATTGTCGCTCAAATTCTCGAAGGGGAGGACGGCGATACTCTTCTGAGGGATAGCAGTCAGCCGGATAGTAGCTGTTGTCTCGGGACGCGTCGATGTGGTCGGCGACGGTGATGGTCGATGAAAAAGGATCAAGGAACTGATCACCAGGGCAACAGCGGACACAAGCAGAGTCACCACAAACGCGATCCTGGGCCAACCGGGAGCGGTAATCGGCCGAACCGCGGATGCCTGCTTCGATCGTTTCCCTTGCTTAAACTTCTCAGGGGCCTGTGGATTGCCAAGATTATCTTTGTAGACATTAAAGAGGTGCAGGTGCAGGCGATGCTTCACCTCACACTCGCCCAAATCGTGCAAGTACGGCTGCCAGTGCCGGTACTGGGTCAAATCTTCGGCTGCATGCGCGGACAAAAGAATATGCCCGGCATCGCCGCAGTCCAGCACGCGTTGGGCAACATTTATTCCCGATCCCGCAAAGTTCATTTTGTCGTCCACATCAGTGACTCGGTTGACTGGGCCACTGTGAACTCCCATCCGCACCTGGATATGCGGATGATCTTGCAGGGTCCTGCTAATCTCGAGAGCACATCGCACCGGTTCTTCGGGGCTACGAAAGAAAAGGAGCGCCATCCCGTCGCCCGTCGGCACTCGACCGAGTTTGCCGCTTGCTTCGGCAGCGCGAAAAGATTCCGTTCCGCGCACGATTTGATTCAACTCCTGCAGCAGTTCAATCTGCTCGTTGACGAGCAGTTTCGAATAACCGACCACGTCGATTAACAAAAGGTGCGCGATCTCGAGCGGAAGATCGGGCTTCGGCTCAGCGGGTATTTGCATGCGCAAGCACCTCCTTGAAAAAGACAATCATTGCAATTTCCGAGTCAGAGGTCGAGGGGCAAATAACCTGCGCCGATGCAACTGCCACAGAAAGACAAATGGAGATTGAAGCGGGATGGCGGCTGACACAGCCGCCCCTACAGTTGCAGGGCATTTCTATGAAACGCCGATCGCTCTCGATGGAAGTTGCGATTACTTCGGCGCGAGGGAGTCGACAATCTTTTCGAAGCGCGAATCGCCGCGCAACGGATCCCAAAGCGGCAGCAGCTTCAATTGACCGTAGCTGACGGTGCTCGGCGGACGGACCGCGATGGCTAGCTGTTCACAGGCGAGGTTCTTATCGCCAACCCAGGCAGCGATCATGGCCAGATACTGAATCATGAGCGGACCATTGATTGCATCTCTTTCGACCGGAAGAAGCTCGACAGCGCGCCGGCCTTCTCGGAGCGCTTCCTCCTTGCGCCCAAGACCGGCGTCGATCAAGCCCATCGCGCATAGTGTTGGCCCGTAGTTTGGTTGGGCTTGAACTGCTTTCTCCTGCTCCGTGCGTGCCGCAGCGAATGCGGCGCGGGCTTTGCCGTCGTCTTTCGTCATACGAGCGATAACGCCTTCCATCAGCGGACGATTTAAGTGAACGGCATAGTCGGTGAGGGGTATGTCGCCGAATGCGCTCAATGCATTCTTTGCCGCAGCGACGTCGCGCTCGGCCAGTGCACAACTAAGCCAAGCGTCGGCGACACTTGGCACCGCGGCGGGATTTGTCGCCCGAACTGAATCGATTGTTTGATGCAGCGGTCGGGTATCGGCTTTCGAATGAAATTCAATGGACGCCAGGGCTACTTTGGTATCGACATCATTCGGCTCGATAGTCAAGGCGCGATCTAACACAGATTTTTCTTCAGCGTAGCGCCGGAGAACGCCGTAACTGATCGCCACCTGCTGTAGTGTGAAAAAGTTGCGCGGGTCGAGATCAATCGCGCGCTCCAGATCTCGCGTGGATTCTTCCCAGTGCCCCTGGCGCCGCTGAATGAGACCCTTCAGCTCGAATACGCGGGAATCATTGGGCAGAGTTTGCCGGGCAGCTTCCAACTCAGCCAGAGCGCCGTTATAATCGAGGTATCCCCAATAAAGATTCTGCGCACGCGCGAGGTGCGTTTCACCAGCATTTGGACGGAGGCGAGACGCTGCTTGGACGGCCGCTTCCGCTAAGGCCAGACGCGCGGCTGTATGGTCGAAGCCAAGAAAGTAGAGCGCGTCATGAGCGTAGCCGATCTGGCAATACGCTTGAAAAAATGAAGGATCACGCGCGACAGCCTGGTTCAGCAGATCCAGCGCCTGCAGCAAATTGGCTTTCATGGCACTGCTAAGGCCTATGAGAAGAAGATTTTTGGCGCGCGTGTAGAGATCGAAGGCGGTGACGTCCCCCGTCGGGGGCCGTTCGATTGCATTCTCTTCACGTGGCGAAAGCTTGGCCTGAAGCTGCTCGGCGATCGCCTTTGCGATTTCACTTTGAATCGTGAACACATCCGCAAGATCGCGGTCATAAGTCTGCCCCCATAGTTGTCTGTCAGTGCGTGTGTCAACCAACTGCGCATTCACGCGCACGCGATTGTCGGCGCGCTGAACGCTTCCTTCGACGATATTCGCGACGCCGAGTTCCTGGCCGATCTCGCGCAAATTCCGTGCGACTCCGCTCTTGTATTGCATCACCGAGACGCGGCTGATTATCTTGAGGTCCGCGATTTTGGCCAGATGGGTGAGGATTTCATCCTGCACGCCATCTGCGAAGTAAGCGTTTTCTTTCTCGGCGCTCAAATTTTCAAACGGCAAAACAGCGACGCTCTTCTCCGGAATGAAAACCGTGTCCTTGCCCGCCGCCACTTCGGGGACAGTCGAGGGGGTCATTCTCGGCGATACGCGATGGAAAAAGATCAAAGAACTGACCACCAACGCGAGGGCCGCTACGACAAATGCGACTGCGATCACGAACTTTGGCAACCGGGGCTCGCTGATTGCGCGAACTGCATCCAATTCCTTCTTTCGTACCCTTCGCTTCAGTTTGTCTGGGACCTGCGGGTTACCGAGATTATCTTTATAGAGGTTAAAAAGGTGCAGACGCAGTCCGTGCTTCACTTCGCACTCGCCCAGATCGTGCAAGTACGGCTGCCAGTGCCGATATTCGGCCAAATCTTCCGCCACATGCCCGGACAAAAGAATATGTCCGGCATCGCCGCAATCCAGCACCCGCTGCGCGACGTTCATTCCTGATCCTGCCAAGCTGGTCTTGTCGTTGATGTCGGTGACTCGATTGACCTGACTGCTGTGAACTCCCATCCGCAACTGGATGCGCGGATGCTCTTGCAAAGCCCTGCTAATCTCAAGCGCGCAACGCACCGGCTCCTCTGGACTGTGGAAGAAAACGAGCGTTATCCCGTCTCCTGTCGGCACACGGATGAATTTGCCGCCTGCCTCGGCTGTCTGGAAGCATTCGGTACTTCGGACGATTTGATTGAGCTCTTCCAGCAATTCAATTTGATCATTGTCCAATAGCTTGGAAAAACCCACGAAGTCGATTAAGAGAAGGTGGGCGATCTCGGGTTGCAGATCGGGTTTCGGCTCAGCGGGCATTTGCATGCGCAAGCACCTCCTTGAAGAAGACAATCATTGCAATTTCCGAGCCAGCGGTCGAGCGGCAAATAACCTGCGTCGATGCAACTGCTACAAAAGACAATGAACATTGAAGCGGAATGGCGGCTGACACAGCCGCCCTACAGTTGTAGGGGCCTTTCTATGAAACGCCGATCGCTTTCGATGGAAAGTTGCGATTACTTCGGCGCGAGAGAGACGACGATTTTCTCGAAACGCGGATCGTCGCGTAACGGGTCCCACCTGGGATGGAGACGCAGTTCGCCGTAGCTTAGATAGCCGGGAAGCTTCTCTGCTTGATCTAATCGTTCGAACGCTAGATCCTTTTCGCCCGTCCACGCGTAAATGACCGCCAGGCACTTGATCAGGAGCGGGCCTTCCACGGCGTTCTTGCTGACTGGCAGCAGTTCGACAGCACGCTGGCCTTCGCGGATCGCGTCCTCCTTATTTCCGAGAGTAGCATCAATGACGCCGAGCGCGCTGAGGGCCTGTGCGTAATCGGGCTGGTCGCCCAACATTTTCTTGAGTTCTTTCCGCGCGTTAGTAAACGCGGCACGCGCGGCCGGTTGGTCGCCTCGCAAGTGGGCAGCGAGACCCTCGCCCCAACTGTTCGGGAAAGGAATCGCTGCTTCGTAGCACCCAGTGGGCGGAAGCGCAGCCAGTGCGTGCTCGGCCGCACCCGAATCCCGCTCGCATAAGGCTAATGTGAGCCATTGGTCAGCAATAAGGGGGCCCGCGTTCGGGTTCTCGGCGAGGATGGCCTGAATTGTCGCGTGCAGAGGTTTTGGGTCTGCGCGCGAGCTCAGAGCAACTGCAGCGCGCTGCGTCCGAATAGACATGTCGTTCGGTGCAATTGCGAGCGCGCGATCCAAAGTCGTGGCCATTTCACTATAGCGACGGAGATTTTCATAGTTCAATGAAAGTTGCTGGAGGATAACAACATTTCGCGGGTCCAGTTCCGATGCGTGCTCAAAGTTTCGGATAGAATCCTCCCAGCGTCCCTGCCGTCGATCGATATAGGCGGCGAGCACAAAAGCGAGAGCGTTGTTTGGCAGCGCCTGCTGCGCGACGGTCAGTTCCTGATGGGCACGATCGTAATCGAGCTGGCCCCGGTAGAAATGTTCTGCCAATGCAAGGTGCGTCTCGCCAGCGTCCGGACGCAAACGGCGAAGGGATTGAATCGCCGCAGCGGCCAGCGCCAGACGTTCCGGTGTATGGTCGAACCCTGTGTGGTAAATCATGTCGTGAGCATGCGCCAGTTGGTAATAGGCCAGAAAAAATGACGGGTCATGCTTCACTGCTTCATCCAGCAGGCGTACAGCTTCTAAAAGATCTTTGCTCGGCGCACTGGAGAGAGCATTGTCGATCAGGGTTTTGGCATGCGCATAAAGGTAGTACGCTTCGAGGTTTGCCGTAGATCGTTCCTCGATCGCCGCCTTTTCCTCCGGTGAAAGCCTACTTTGAAGTTGAGCGACTATCTTGCCGGCCAGCTCGCTTTCGATCGCAAACACATCCGCAACGTCGCGATCGTACCGTTCCGCCCAAAGCTGCGTATCTGTCCGCGCATCAATTAGCTGAGCGCTGACGCGAACCCGGTTACCGGCGCGCTGGACGCTTCCTGCCAGCAGATGCGCCACGCCGAGCGCCTGGCCGATCTCACGCAGATTACGCCCTGCACCGATCCTGTACTGGAGCGTTGACGTGCGGCTGATTACTTTCAGGTCGGCAACCTTCGCCAGACCGGTGAGGATTTCATCCTGGACACCGTCTGCAAAGTAAGCGTTCTCTTTCTCGTCACTCAAATTCTCGAAAGGGAGAACGGCGATGCTCTTCTCGGGGATAGCAGCCGGCCAGTTGGTAGCTTTTCTCTCGGGAGGGACCGGTGTCGTCGGCGACGGGGACTTTCGTTGGGAAAAGATCAACGAACTGATCACCAGGGCAACCGCGGAAACAAGCAAAGTCGCTATGAGCGCGACCTTGGGCCAACGTGGAGAGGTAATGGGACGGACCGCGGACGCCTGCTTCAATCCCTTTCCACGCTTGAACTTTCCAGGAACCTGCGGATTGCCCAGATTCTCTTTGTAGAGGTTAAACAGATGCAGGCGCAGGCCGTGCTTCACCTCGCATTCGCCCAGATCGTGCAAGTACGGCTGCCAGTGCCGGTACTGGGTCAAATCTTCCGCGATATGCGCGGACAAAAGAATGTGCCCTGCATCGCCGCAATCCAACACCCGTTGGGCGACGTTGATCCCAGCTCCAGCAAAGTTTGTCTTGTCGTTGACATCGGTGACTCGGTTGACCGGGCCGCTGTGAATTCCCATCCGCACCTGAATCTTCGGATGCTCTTGCAGAGCCCTGCTAATCTCCAGAGCACATCGCACCGGTTCTTCCGGGCTATGGAAGAAAAGGAGCGCCATTCCGTCTCCCGTCGGCACTCGACTGAGTTTGCCGCTTGCCTCCGCCCTCCGGAAGCATTCGGTGTTTCGAACGATTTGATTGAGTTCCTGCAGCAGCTCAATCTGCTCATTGACCAGCAGTTTTGTATAACCCACCACGTCGATGAACAGAAGATGTGCGATCTCGAGCTGCAGATCGGGCGTCGGTTCCGCGGGCGTGTCTGGCGCGTTCACCCCTTACGAACCTAACGATACGGTTCGCCGTCGTCGAGAGCAAATGGGAGTCGTGCAACTCGAGGGAGGTTCGCGGTGAAGAAGCGCAAGGTTCCCGGCGCGATTCATGGGACAACTTCTTGGGGCAGGTTGGTGCTCTCGCGCTGTAAGCGGACGAGGCCCGAGCCGAACGCTGCTACATTGAGAATGATCATGATGAGAGCGAAGAGATACATTCCCATCATCAACCCGATTCCGGCGTGCATTACACAAACGCAGATCAGCCAAATCTTTCGGGTCTTGTCGCTCCAAATAAAAAACGGGTATCCGATTTCCAAGAGACAAATGAATACCCCTGCAACTGGGAAGAGGTACTTCCATCTCGCGAGCATCTCGGGATCGATGACGTTGAACGGGGGGCGGATCAGCGCGCGCCACACATTCGAACCGTCCCACCACCCGCTGCCCAAACATTTGGTCAGTCCGCTGAAAAAATAGATCACACATAAGTGAAGCTGTAATACCCGATGCCAGAAGCCGAGAAACGGTGAACCTTCCGGCGGCGATTTTCGTAATTGCCAGTCAAGAGCATATCGGTCCGGCAACGGCGACAACATCAAGTAGAAGAGCCCGATGGTCATAAAGTTATCCACGCCGTACGAAACAAATCCCCCGCTCTTGGCTGCGCACAGATGAAGAAACCAGGCCAGAATCGCAGAGGTGCGGCTGAAAATGCCTGCCATCAGGCCGCAGCCGGCAACAAGCAAACAAATCCACAAAATGGAGAGAACTGTCTCTTCACGAAGGCCAACCTGCGCCGCGAGAGTCGCGAGCCATCCCAGCCTCGGGGCGAAACGGCTTTCGATGGAAAGCAGCGCCTCTGCCAGATCCCGGTTGACCAAGCCGCTGTCGGCTCCGGCAAACAGATAATTCCAGTCGTTTCTCAACGACAAGGAATAAAGCGTTATTTGAAAACCAAGGCCGATGCGCAGAATACTCAGCCACGCGTCAGACTCGGTTGGGAAAAGGAATTCGGACAGCCGTTCTTTCAGCGCCCGCATGCTATTTAACGACTTCCGGTTCGGCAGGCTTTTCGCGAAGACTAAAATCGTAAGCGTATAGAAAATCGTACGATTCTCTTTTCCCGTGCTCGAATTCATTTAAGCTCGGCAGCCTGGCCGATCCAAACATTGCGCGAATTGTTTTCACCTCGGGATGCTCGCGCCAAATCGATTGAGCCAGCATTTTAACGAGAAGCTCGCGCAAGCCATCGTAGGGGGTGCGCCCGATTTTATCGAGCAAGCCGGCTACGCGTAACCCAGCCGCGATGCTATTGACTCGCGGCAGCTCGTATTCAATTCGCCCATCCGGATAGTGCAACTCAAAGACAAGCTTGTAACTGCCTGGCACATTTGGCGCAAAGTAGCTGTAACCCGTTTCGATTCCAGCGATGTGCAGATACGCTGCGAGCACTTGCCGAACCGGATTTGATGCTGCCAGGCGCTGACACAAGAGGGTGGAAACGATACCCTCGGCTTTCTCTGAATAGCTCGTAAAGAGAGAAGGAAAAATCGTCGATCCGTGCGCGACCAACCAGAGCGTGTCTCGCAGCGAAAATGAGATGATCAGCAGGAAATGCAGGGCGAACCACGCCGCGTAAATATACTTTTGGCGCAAGATCCGTCCAGTTCTCAGGAGGATGGAGTGGGCGTAGGCGATGCTTTGAATGTCTTCAGAACGTTCTCTATATCCGCTGCGTTATTGGAGTAAACGCGGTACGTAGCGTTAGGATCGTTAGCGCCAGACTCTCCAGCCGGTGCATTCTTCGCCGCTTCGGACGTCGTAATCTTCTCGGTATAGCAGGAGGGAACATAGTGAGGAATGGGCGAGCTGCCCGCGGCGGGCAGAAAACGGACGTCGTATTGATCTGGCTTAAGAGCGCACAACGCTTTGTCGAAGGCAGCCTGGTCCACGTCAACATAGTCGTTATCGGTTGGCCCACCAAATTTTAGAAAGAACCTTTTATCGGTAAGGCATTCTTCGGAACCTTCTTTGCGGTAGCAGCTAGGGAGCGTGACGATTGCGATTACCGTCAATGCAACAAATGCGAATGTTCCAGATAGGGTTTTCATAATGCCAATTGGTTTGGCTGCGCGCACTTGAATTAGCAAGCATAAAATTTAGAGCTTTAGTCCGTTACGCTTGGACGGGGCTACGATTCGAAGTGGATCGCCGCGCACCCGACACGGAGGCGAATGCGCGATTTGTTTCTTGTCGCGAAGAGTCCTTTAACATCCAAAGATTTCGGGATTGGAAATTTCTTCGAGCATTCGGAGGCAGTTCGTCCCAGCAACCGGGCTGGAAGCGTATTGGCTCGCACTCTCGCGAAAACCTTCGGAGCTCGGACACGGCCAAATTCAACGCGCGCTGCGAACCCTTTTTTTAGTGCGCGAGCTTATTTGCATCAGGAAGCGATTTTTTTCATTGAGTAAAGAGGTCGGTTAGTGAACAGGCTCGGCAGAAGAACTGATCTAATCCGTGAAATCAGCGGTTAAATTTTCGGTTGCGGCGAAGTCGGGCTGGGATGGACGTCGTTTAGCCCAGAGGAGTGCAACTCTGTCGGTGAACACACTGAGAAGTCTGTGTTCCGATTTCTAAAATTTTTCGGAACTTCGACGCGCCGTTCCCGGAGAATAAGGTGATGGACAAAATAAATATAAATAAACAAAACAATCACAACGCTCCCGGCGCTAGTCGCCGGGGAGGGCGGACTAAGATTAATTTTAGGGCAAAAGCTGGTCAGCGCGAACGAGCCGTCACTCCACTGGGGAGGACGCCGGCTGTTCAGATACTGACGATCAGCAACGTTCCGAGCGATATTTTGGAGGCGATCGATGAGCTCGCCGCCAGGCAAGATCGCAGTCGTTCAAGTTTCGTCCGGCGCGAATTGCAACGCGTCGTTGCCGAGTACCAGGCGAAGGAAGCGCTTAGTAAATCGCGTTGACGAGCGGGCGTTCTGTTTTCGCGGATGCGGCGTCCCGAGCGCCATTTTTTTTGATTGGCGAGGTTAATGAGAACTTCGCCAGGGGTTGCGAGCCCGCTGGTCGCACAAACGGTAAGTCTTTGTTCCGAAATTTTGAATTTTTTTCGGAACTTCGACGCGCCGTTCCCGGAGAAGGAGGTAAGAGATCATAGATGCAAGTTACAGCGTCATTTGAGCCACCCGAAACGACGAGTCATGCCGAATTCGTCCAGGGTTACCGTGGCGGGCGGATCGCATTGACGTGGGCGGATGGGCTGCCCGCTTCCACTTTCGCGGCCTGGGGACGGTGGTTTATCGGCTACCTCCGATTGCTCGTGGGACTACGGTCCATTTTTGTTCTCTTTCTCATTTTGACATTCGTTCTTCGAGATCCCTTGCTCCTTTTGGGGATTCCCGCAGCTTATCTTGGGACAGCAGCAGGCGCGCCGGACCATGACGCGCGCAAGAGCCCTGCACGAGTTTTCATGACGGCCGCTGCTTTCCTCGGGCTCTTCTTCGGGCTCTTTAGTGATCAGGGCTGGCGTTCGGCAGTGTTCTTAATTTCGTGTGGATTTCTTGTTTCCTTTGCCGTGAATCTTACCTACCAAGCAATCTGCCAACGAGCGTTTGTCCGGCTGCTGCTTACCGAAAAGGAATTTTACGAGGCCGCCCTAGCGCGGAATGTGATCACGCTCAGGGCGCAATGCTAGAAGCCTGGCTGCGCTCGGCCGGCCCAAGCCTTGGGCAATCCTACGGCAGAACATCGAAAATTAGATCAACCCCCACAGTTGTCGCGTTCTGGACTTAAGAGGAATTGTTGAGGGAGTGATTGCTTTTGCGGAAGCAAATCCAAAATCTTAATTCGGGAGCACCCGCGGCGGCTTGGATTGAAATTATTATTCATTATTTATTATTTTTATTATTTTGGCTTGACAACTTACGAGATTTTTCATAATCGCGCGGGCATGAAAGGTCATCAACCAACTATACATCGAGCCGTCCCGCGCAGAACCCAAACTTCACCTACAATAGGAGGAAACGGAATAGCCGGTAGCGACACGAACGAGCTCAATCTGCAATTCGTCGTGAAGTACCGGGAGGCCGCAAAGCACAAGCAAAAGGTTTTTGAGACGGAAGAAGAGGCGATCCAGTTTGCCCGGACTAAAAATCCTAATTTTCGAGCTGACGCCATCCAAGAAACAGAGGATCAAGCGTCTGCGCGTGTGTTGCTAGAGTGCACAAATAAGCTTAAGGCCCATGGCAAAACAATAGCAGATGCGACAGACTTTTTTGTTCAACATCTAATGGCCAACGAGAAGTCATGCACTGCGAGAGAGCTCGTTGACGAATTTCTTGCGGCAAAGCAAAAGGAGGCCGCTTCACCATTTGATTTAGATGATCTTCGATCTCGCCTGGCGACTTTCAGCAAAACATTCAACAACCACCTGGTCGAAACCATCACAAGCGCACAGATCGACGATTGGTTGCGCTCGCTCAATATCTCGGTCGTCACACGGAACCGCTACCGGCGCTTGATTATGCTGGCGTTCAACTTTGCCGTGCAACGCGGATACACTAATTCTAATCCACTGTTTGGTCGGTTCGTTGTCAGCCGCGCTGGCAATTGTTAGCCAGAGCGCTTGGTTAGGGCACGGCACGCGTCGAATGTCGATGCTGCCGTCGCGCACCTGAGGGAGGCCTGATGGACACCATCGGCCCTATTCAAGGCATCGGGAACCACCAGCATCGTCGCTAAGGCTCCGGCAGCGGTAGTGGCGTCGGAAAGAGTAGGCACTACAGGAACGACGACGAGAGCGTTCGGTCGATAAGAGTCCGCTAAATTCATAACTGCGGATTACGCGGATTTTCTGGCCACAGATCGAGAATATAGCAAGCGAAGAGGCGCGATCGCGAGCTACTGAATTAATCGTTTCTAGAAACTTTCTTAACTCTTTTCGGAACTTCAACCCGCCGTTCCCGGATAAGAAGGTGAGACATGGATCAACAATCCAGACAAAAATTCTCCTGGCCCCGTAAGAGCGGCTGTCCAGCAATCCACAACCGCAACAATCAAACGAAATAAATAATCAACAAAATGAAACCAACCTCTAAAATATTAACATCGATCGCCGTAATGGTCGCAGGATTGTTCCTCGCGCCCAGCGCGCTTCCAATCGGCGAGCAGCTGACCGGAGCGATCTTCACCACCGACAATACCTGCACCGAGGTTAATCAAAACAGTTATAGACAAAAGGATTATGTTTATATCGACGGTGGCCCGGCGCATCCCGGTGCTGCCGGTCTCCCTGATGGCAGTTACTGCGTGCAGGTCACCGACCCGAGCGGCGCGACCGTTCTGGGCATGAGCGATCCAGGGGCAGTCACCGTTGTCGACGGTGAATTCGTCCAATGTTATCAGCTCACGTCAATCCTGAAGACAGCTTCCAGTGGCTTCACTATTCCCGGCTTCGACGACACGCCGAATCCAGGTGGAGAATACAAAGTATGGGTCAGCCCTGATTGTAACTTCGACCCCAGCAACAGCAAGACCGATAATTTCCAGGTCAGGCTTGAATGCCCTAATGGGACCGTGTGCGTCACGAAGTTTTACGACGCGAATGCCAACGGCGTCCAGGACAGCGGAGAAGTGGAGATTGCGGGATGGCAGTTCCGTGTCTTTGGCCACGACAACTTGCACCTCTGGAAAGAAACGCCCAGGTGCGCACATGTCCTTGCACAAACCTACACCCTGCTTGAACGCTCCCCGACCGAGCTAAATTGGATCCACACCACTTCTACTGAGGTTCAAGTCGATCTGGAGATGGGTAACACCGAGAACGTCACCTTCGGCAACGTCTGCACCGGTGCAGGCGGCGGCTTGACGATCGGGTACTGGAGCAACAAAAATGGCCAGAGACTTGAAACCGACAGCGATTTCGCGGCGCTTAACGCGTTAAATTTAGCGAAAGCAAATGGTCAAGCGCAGGATTTCACAGGGACTCTCACTCAGAACAAGACACTTCTGAATCAGTTTCTACTCGGCGCCAACGCAACGAACATGGCGAACATGCTGTCGGCGCAGGTGGCGGCGATGGAGCTTAATGTTCTTCACGGTTTCGTGAACGGAAGCGCGCTGGTTTACGCACCAGCCTTGTCAGCTTGCGGAACGGCTGGCTTGAGCTCCCTCGGGTTCATCAGCATCAACGATGTGATGACTGCTGCGAATCAATCGCTGTTCGATCATCCCTTGACGCTGGCAGGCAGTCCAGACCGGGCATGCCAGGAGACGCTAAAGAACGCATTGGACGACGCGAACAACAACAAGAACTTCATCCAGTCTGCGCCTTGCGCGTTCAGCTTCGGTGATTAAAGAAGCGCAAGCCAGGACTCGAAGTTAAATAGATCTCAGCAACGAAGGGGGCTCTCCTGAAAACGGAGAGCCCTTTTTGTTGCAACGCTGGTCGCGTCGCGTGCGCTTCCCGGAGTTTTTTATCCGCATTACCCGCATCATCCGTGGTCGTTTCTGAAAAGTTCTTCAACTTTTTTCGGAACTTCGATCCGCCGTTCCCGGAGAAGATGGTGAAGGGAAGATTGGCAAGCTAGGGGATGTTTGCAAAAGGAGGAATTATGAAAATAACCCCTAGATCAAGAGATTCGCATTTGCGACTCGGTTTCCCGTTCGCAAATGGCCTTCTGTTGGGTTTGCGATCCAACTAACAAATAAAACCTCAGAGTTCGTCGCCGTTATCCGATGAGTTGGATCACCGTTGTCTGGTCGATGAATGCAGCCGCGTGTTTGACGCTCGGGGGGTTCTATTGCCTGGTCTGGTGCAAACAGCGTGAGAACTGGGTGTATTTGTTGTTTTCATCCAGTGCTGTCGCGGCCGCGGCCATCGCGGGGTTCGAGTTAGCGATGATGCATGCCGAGGCAGTCGGGCGATACGAAGCACTCGTGCGCTGGGTACATCTGCCCACCTGGGTGCTCATTGTCTCGTTCGTGATCTTCGTACGACTCTATCTGCATGCCGGACGGCCATGGCTCGCGTGGAGTATCTGCGGCCTGCGGACACTGGTGTTGATTCTCAATTTCATTTTTACGCCGGGTATTAACTTCCGGCAAATCACAAGTCTCCACCAGTTCTCATGGGGTGGTGAGATCATCTCAGTGCCGATCGGCGTGGCGAATCCGTGGGGCCTGCTTAGTTCGGTAAGCCTGCTGTTGCTGCTTATCTTTTTTGTCGATGCCACGATTACCGTCTGGCGGCGGGGCGACCGGCAACGCGCTTTAGTTGTCGGCGGCAGCATGATTTTGGGCGCAATTCTGGCATGGCACGTCCCGCTTGTGATCTGGGGAATCATCGAGATCCCGTTTTTCCTCTGCTTCACATATTCGGGAATCGTGGCGGCGATGGGCTACGAGTTGAGTGGCGACATGGCTCGCGCGGCGCAACTCGCGCATGAATTGGAAATAAGCGATCACAGGCTCAACCTAGCCGCGGACTCAGCTGATCTCGGGCTATGGGAGTGGGATTTGAGGAAGGATGAAATCTGGGTCACGCCGACGCGCCGTGCTCAGTTGGGCTTCCCTGTTTCCGGAAAGATCACTTTCGAAGACCTCATTTCCCGATGGCATGCAGATGATCGCGATAAAGTCCGACAGGCACTCCGGGATGCGATCGAAAACGGCAAAGATTACGAGGCAGATTTTCGCCGGGTCCTTGCGGATGGCAGCCTGCGCTGGGTCGCAGCGCGTGGACGTGTCTACGCAGACAAACAGGGGAAGCCCATACGTCTTCTGGGAGTCAGCATGGACATTACTGCTCGAAAACAGGCAGAGCTGGAGGCGGCTCGCCAGCGCAATGAACTGGTGCACCTCTCGCGCGTAACGACGCTGGGGGAACTTTCCAACTCGCTCGCGCACGAGCTAACCCACCCCCTCACCGCGATTCTCAGCAACGCTCAGGCTGCCCAGCGATTCCTGGCCCGTGACGATGTCGATCTTGATGAGGTCCGCGAGATCCTCAATGACATTGCAACCGAAGACCAACGCGCTGGTGAAGTAATCCACCGCCTGCGCCGGCTACTAAAAAAAGGGGGACCGCCAAAGCACTGCGATGATGTCGATCTGAACGAAGTGGTGCGAGACGTCCTGAAACTAATGCGCAACGATCTCATCAATCAAAACGTAATAGCGGATACTGATCTCGCCCAGAATTTGCCAGCAGTCACCGGTGACCGGGTCGAGCTTCAACAGGTCCTGCTTAACCTCGTGCTGAATGCCTGCGAAGCGATGGCCGATTGCGGTTCTTCGCAACGCCAACTGCTCATCGCTTCTAAATTGGAGAAGAGCGCAGTGCACGTATCCGTCACCGATCGTGGCGGCGGCATTCCGGAGGAAAAACCAGAACAAGTCTTCGAGCGTTTCTTCACCACGAAAAAGGAGGGAATGGGGCTTGGCCTTTCCATCTGCCGCACCATCATTGACGCACACCGGGGAAAAATCTGGGCCACGAATAATGCCGGCCGCGGCGCTACATTTCATTTTAGCCTGCCAATAGTCAGGTCGGATGCGCTCTCGGCGTCGTCGCCCAAAGTTCTCGATGGATCAGCCTTAACCGCGACGGATGCCTTGGCACCCGGAGTGACCGCTTCGAGCGTCTCGCTCAGATCCGCTGCGAACGGATCGGAGGCGGAAGACCTGTTGGTACGCTCGTCGAGCGACCTGCTCGAAAGGAGGCAGTGATCACTGACCAGCTAATGCCTCCTTCTCCGAGCCCCACCGTGTTTGTCGTGGACGACGACGCCGGGGTACGAAAAGCTGTCTCGCGTTTGCTGCGTTCGGCCGGCATTGCCGTGGCTGACTTTGCGTCTCCCAGGGAATTTCTCGCGCACTACGATCCAGCCATGCCGGGGTGCCTCGTGCTTGATCTCGCGATGCCTGGTTTCAATGGCCTTCAGCTCCAAACGGCACTCGGCGAGAAAGGCAGTATCCTTCCGATTATTTTTCTCACCGGCCAAGGTGATGTTTCGAAAACTGTGCAGGCGATGAAAGGCGGCGCGTTTGATTTCCTCACCAAACCCGTGAACGCTAAAAATCTGCTTCCGGCCATTCGCGCAGCCATCGAAAGAGACGCTGTCACCCGCCGGGAACGGGCTAAACTATCGGAAATCCGCGCGCGTCTCGACACGCTCACACCGCGCGAGCGGGAGCTGCTCGAGCATGTCGTCTTCGGCAAGTTGAACAAACAAATTGCTGCTGACCTGGGAATCACCGAAGCAACAGTCAAAATGCATCGCGCCCGCGTGATGACGAAAATGCAGGTGCAATCAGTCGCAGAGTTGACGCGCTTGGCGGAACGTTGCGGGATCAGAGGAACTAATTCACTGAAATCAGCAGCCTAGGGCTGCTGGCTGTTGATTAGTTCGCGGGCCGAGGGCGGCCCGGCTCCATCAACATGCATCGATGAACGTTGGAGACAGCCTGCCCTCAGGCTGCTTCAATTTATGAGATGGGTCGAGTTCTAGTCAGCAGATTAAGACTGCCGCCTGCTGACTAACGTCCTTTCTCCATACTAGCCTAAAGTATAATAGTCTAAAGTATAGTAACCTTAGGTATAACAGTCTTAGGTATAATAACCCAAGGTCTAATAGCGCGGGCTGCCTCGACTGCCTTACTGTCGCGCTGTTGTGACCAAAACTCAGCCGCACGTCGCTGTCGTTGACGACGAAGAACCCATCCGCAAAGCGCTGATGCGGTTGATGCGTTCCGCCGGCCTGAGTGTGGAGACGTTCGGCTCCGGCACAGAATTTTTGAAATCGCTCGATACGCGCCTGCCGGATTGCGTCGTTCTCGATCTGCACATGCCGCACATGAACGGGTTCAACGTGCAAGCACATCTCGCCC
>JBKOXU010000182.1:0-5432 GCA_046725095.1 Verrucomicrobiota bacterium | reverse complement strand
ATGACAAGCAGCACAAATACCGATCTTAATATCGCGACGTGTCGAGCGGGTGTGATACACCGCGCCGCACGCGCACACAATATCGGTATCGTAATACTCTGGATGAATGCCTGCTTTCATCTTCAAAAAGGAGCGCGAAATCTAATCGCGCGGAGCTGCTTACGCAAGGGATGAAATCGAGCGACGCATTGCTTGCCGCCTGGCGGCGCACCGTCGGCCGCGCAAAGGATTCACCCGCGATTCTCAACACGCACGGCAAAGTTGTTCGAAAGTTTTCAGAGATCGATGAGTGTGCGCGAGATTTCGAGAGGAAGATCGAAACGTTTAAGGCCGGAAGCGTTATCGCGATCCAGATCGGAAACCACGAAGATTGGGCGTCGATTTTGATCGCCTGTTTGCGAAGTCGACTGGTTGCCCTCCCGCTGGAACAATCGATTAGCGACCAAGAGCGCGACGCAGCCCTGAAGATTTGCCATGCGAGGCGTGTAGTGTCCGCTATCCCCGGCGGAAACCTCCCTGCGTTGTTTCGGCTGAAGACAGCCGACGCTACGCCGATTTGGGGCGAGCATCCTCCATCGCTTCTTAAATTAACTTCGGGCACGACGGCTGCCCCGCGGGCGATCCGATTCCGGAGCGAGCAACTCCTCGCCGATTGTAATCAGATTTGTGACACGATGGGAATCAGCGATGTCGATCTAAATTTCGGCGTCATTCCAATTTCGCATTCTTACGGATTCAGTAATTTGCTCACACCGCTGATCGCCCGTGGCGTGCCGATGGTGTTGAGCCAGGATCGGCTGCCGCGCGCTGTGCTTGCCGATCTTGCCGGCACAAATGCGACGGTGTTTGCGGGAATGCCGGTTTTCTATCAGGCGTTCTGTGAAATGGAGGATATCCCCGTACTGCCGAAGTTGCGGCTCTGCATTTCCGCCGGTGCGCCGCTGGCGACGGCCGTGGCGCGGCAATTTCGGCAAAAATTTGGGCTGCCAATACATTCGTTTTACGGCGCGTCGGAATGCGGTGGAATTTGTTACGACCGCGACGGACAAAATGAGGAAGACGGCTTTGTCGGTCAAGTGATGGAAGGCGTCGCTATTGAGATGGTTGATCCAGACGCGTCAGCGAGCCGGATTCGCGTGCGCAGTGCCGCCGTGGGCGACGGTTATTTTCCTGAATCCGACGAAGCAAAACTTGGCGGCGGACTTTTTGTCCCCGACGATCTGTTGAACAAAGCGGCGAACGGATTCCGACTCGTCGGCCGTATTTCGGATGTAATAAATGTCGCCGGGAAAAAAGTGAATCCGGCGGAAGTAGAGGCGCATCTGCTCCGTTTTCGCGGTGTGCGCCAAGCGGTTGTATTTGGACGCGCCTCGATCCTGCGGAATGAAGAAGTCGCGGCCTGTGTGGTCGCCTCGCCCGGCGTGAGCGAGGTTCAACTATTGGAATTTTGCAGACGCGAATTGAGTGGTTGGCAGGTGCCGAAGCGGGTTTTTATCGTGGATGCGATCCCGGTGACTGAACGCGGAAAAATCAGCCGGCGCGAGCTCGCGCGTCGTTTCGCGGGGTTGTAGCCAAGGCGCTGCGTCGCCGCGTGCGTGGATCAAGCAGAGAGCACCTCGACCCGCCCGGGAGATCGCCGTTTCGATGATTGGGTTCTTGATAAAGCCTTCAAAGGAGCTTTGCTTATTAAAACCGTGGAGGACCATTATGCCGAACTCATCGGGCGAACCGAAATCGACAGAAGCTGAGGGCCAACCCTCGAATAGCGAAAATTTGGATCAGACTGACAGCGAGCATATTCCACAGGAGATGGATCCTGTGGCCCAAGAGTCTGCTACCGATTCGGAAGGTGCCGTCCAATCCGACGAATCCGAGGACTGGTGGAGCGCGTCCCCGCCAGTCGCCGAGTGGGCCAAGCCTGCCAGCGCCAATTTCGCTCCGGCTGCGGAAGTCGATCCTTCGAGGGAGTCCGCCACGGCGGATGTTTATTTTTGCGGGCGCACGACCTTGTTTCCCTTGAATCGCGCGCTTCAAGCGATCGTCAAAGAGGAGCTCACAGGTGCGCTGCGGGCATACTGGGACCAGGAACCAATCGAACTCCTGGCGAAGGATGGCACGATTGTTTTCGTCACGGCTCGAGATCCCGATCTCTATTGCTCGGAGGCGCCTGCCGTTCTCGCTAACGTCGATGCGGAAATTGTTGACCAGGCACGCGCCCAACAGAGGGAAACGGGAGCGCCGTTGTTTCTTACCCTTGCCCAGCAGGAATCGATTCCGCGCCAGCCCGCGATGGAGTTGGTCCAGCATTACGGCCAAAAACTTTTCTCCCGACTTTGGACGGCGCCCCGGGTCTGGGTCATGTTTGAGAAAAATGCCGGGCTGTTGGGTGATGCTTCCGACATACCTGCGGAGACAACCGTGGATGATTGGGCGCTGGAGACCTTGCGTTTCGTGGAGAATCTGGATCAACACGTAAACTGCGATCCAACATCGATTCCGGCTTACACGAAAGACGGTTTTGAACGTGTTCAGAAGCTGAAGCTGACCTCCGACGAGGCGCAATTTGCATCGCAATTCAATGGCACCCGGTCCGTCCAGCAAATTGCCAAAAATCTGCGGCTCGATTTGAAATCTACCAATCTGATGCTGTTCCGCTTCCTCGCGCTTGAAATTGTGGAATGCTGGCCAGCCAGCACGGCGACAAAGCCGGAGCCGAAGGGTATCTTTCAGCGTTTTAAACACGCGACCGGACGCGGTCGTTAGCATTCACTCCGGAAAGCTTTTCGCGGCGGTCGCTCATGAAGAGAAGAGTCCTCGTCGTCGATATCGGCGGCACACACGTAAAACTGCTTATGTCGCGACGCAATCAACGTGAGTTTGCATCGGGGCCGCGCATGAGACCGGAACAATTGATCCCGAAACTTAAAGAGACCGCGCGTGGGTGGAAATTCGACGTGGCATCCATCGGTTTCCCAGCGCCTGTGCGCAAGGGGCGCATCACAGGGAATCCAAAGCATTTGGGTAAAGGGTGGATTGGTTTCAATTTCGCCAAAGCGCTTGGCATACCGATCCGCCTGATCAACGACGCGGCCATGCAGGCGCTTGGCAGTTACCATGGTCGCGGACGCATGCTCTTTCTGGGACTTGGGACCGGCCTTGGCTCCGCGCTGGTGTGGGAAAAGACCTTGATGCCGCTCGAGCTCGGCGACCTGCCGTATCCCGACGGCCACATCATCGAAAATTATCTCGGTGTTCCAGGCTTGGCGCTGCTGGGCGAAAAAAAATGGAAGCGAGAAGTGATTTACGCGGTCGCACAATTGAAGCGATCCTTCATTGCGGATTATGTTGTGCTAGGTGGCGGCAATGTCGGGCGGTTCAACAAACTTCCCGGAGATGTTGAGCCGGGGAAAAACGAGAACGCGTTCCTGGGCGGATTACGCTTATGGGAAACGGACCCGCGAACGCGCCGCACGAAATGGCGCGTCATGTGATGCTTCGTCGCGAATCGTTAAACGGGTACGGATTCAATAAACGTTTTAACTTCCTATGAAATGCCAGGGAGGGGATTCGAACCCCTAAGGATTTCTCCACCAGATCCTAAGTCTGGCGCGTCTGCCAATTTCGCCACCCTGGCAAATTGATTTTCGACTTTAGATTTTCGATTTGCGATTGCAAGATGCCGGCGTTCGGCAATCGCGAATCGCTCCGCTCGCAGCTAAGCTGAATCTCTTCGCGATCAGTCGCCCCTGAGAAGCCCAAGCCGGGTCGCTGCCGCTTTTCGATGTCAGCATTTCCCATGGCCAGAAATCGCTCGAACACCTTTGCAAATGCATTGTCAAAGAACTTTATCAAATCCTTTGGTGGATTACCATTCTTAGGAGGCTCGATTTCCCCGCTGTTCTTAGTCGGCTCCCCGGAAAAATCAATTCGTAGTCCACTGTCTTTAGCCAACGAGGCGCTCACGGCCACCTCCAGCAAGGTAAAACGTCAGTCGGACATTACCATAGATATAGCCATTGATGTTCTCGGGGATAGCAAAATTTCGTATCTGCATAAAGCCATTGGCTATGAATTGCGGAAAGCTCACCCCCTTATTCCTGCACCTCAATCGGCAGTTCCGTGGTCGTGTTGCGTGATCCGAAACCATCTTGCTGGCGGAGCCAGATGCCAGACTTGGAGGGCCACGGACGAGTTCACAGGGAATAAATCCCGCCCACAACGCTCATATTTCTTGAAACACGGCTGAAGTTACCTCGCAAGCGAACTACTCTCGGAGGCGAACGACAGCTCGCACAACACAAAACTTAACATCCGATCAATAGAGGGTATTACTATGACGGTGCGGTGAAAATCCTCCCAGGACACTGTTGAATAAGATACACCCGTCACCATTCTCACTTCCGTGGACGAACTGGACTACGAAAAAACCGTGGCGCTGTATCACCACGACCTTTACCGGTTCGCATACAGCCTTGCGGGCAATGCAGATGATGCTTCTGAACTGACTCAGGAGACGTACTACCGGCTACTATCCAACGACAGGCAGCTTCGCGATCCGACAAAGGTCAAAGCCTGGCTGTTCACCACGCTGTATCGAGTGTTTCTCGGCCAGAAACGCCGCAGCACTCGCTTTCCCCACCTGACAATTTCTTCCGTCGAACGTGAGCTGCCGGTTCTTTCTCCCGAAATGGTGAATGAGATCGACGGCTTGCTCCTGATGGAGGCGTTGCTCGAAATCGACGAACATCACCGGACGCCCTTGGCGCTATTTTATCTGCAAAACCTTTCTTACCGAGAGATCGCAGAGATCCTCGACGTTCCGATCGGCACCGTCATGTCCCGGCTCTCGCGAAGCAAGGTCGCTCTTCGCGATCACCTGGCCGCCCGCGCTGCCCGACGGAATGCGTCGAACCGTGTTCCCATGAATCCTCGCCACTCTGAATCCAAGTGATATGAACCGAGAAGAAGCCCAATTTATCCTCCACGCTTACCGCCCGAGCGGCGAGGATGCCCATGACCCGCAGTTTGAAGAGGCGCTAGCGTTGGTTCGGAACGATCCCGAACTGGCCCGCTGGTTCGCCCGCGAACAGGCACTGGATGCGGCGATTGCCGAGAGAATTCATTGCGTGTCGCCGCCGCCGAATTTAACGACTCAACTGCTGTTGGCTCGTAAGGTGATTCGTCTCCGGCCCTGGTGGCGCAAGCCGGCGTGGGTCGCCGCGGCGGCATCAGTCGCACTGCTGATTTCCGTGGTCAGCCTTTTGTGGCTGCGCCGGAGCGGCGAGACGGACTTCGCATCATTTCGTGGAACAATGATTGAGGCATCTCTCGATATGAGGAAGCACATCGACGTGATGCGCCTTGATGCCGACGAGCTCAAACAGTGGCTAATCGAAAATCGCGGACATCCGGGATTTGTCCTGCCTCCCGTC
>JBKOXU010000142.1:0-9776 GCA_046725095.1 Verrucomicrobiota bacterium | reverse complement strand
GTGGCCTACGCCATGAACTAGAAGAATTTTCAACGTGTTATACGGTGAACGGTTTTTGCCTTTCGAATGTGTGATTGGCCGGACCGATGGTGAAATAGTTCGGGGTTTGCACTGGCGGCATATACTTGACGATCGTCTTATGAAAGCCGCGGTAGTCGCCTTCGAACGTTCCATTTTTCCACACGGCCAGCAGGGTCTCGGTGAACAATCCGTTTCGGTCGCCGTCCGAGCTGGTCTGATTGTCCTGGCACCCTGAAATCAAAAGGCCGGTCGCCCGCGTTGTTGTGCGCGGATCCTTGCCCCGTTGCTGCAATTTGTCGTAGAACTGTTCGTGCTCCATATAAACGCGCAGCGCGATATCTCGCGGCATCATGCGCGGACGCGCTGGCCGCACACCGAGCGCGGCAAATCTCGCTTCCCGCAAAACAGTGCCGCTGTGGCAACTGTCCGAGAGCACGAATATTCGCACGCCTGCCGCGAAACTGCCGAGCGCCGTGTAAAGCTCGTCGTCAATCAGTTCGCCATCGTATAGACACCACGTCTCGTCGAACCCGTCCGGCTCAAAATCGTTGCCCGTGTTTGGCACCTGACCGCCATGCCCCGAATAACTGAGGAAAAAAATATCGTTTCTCTTCAGTTTTTTCGCGGCTCTCATTAGATCGCCCAGAATCCTGTTGCGCGTTGCATTTTTGGTGAGTCGAAGCCTCGTGGCGAACCCCTGCTTTCTGGCAATGGCTCGCATATCTTTGGCGTCGAATTCGCACCCCGAAAGCTCGCCCGACCAGCCGCTGTATTGCTTGGGGTCCACGGCATTCAGACCGATGTGCAGAGATATTCCTGATGGCATTGCAAACTCCGTTCTCGGGTTGGGAACCCGATTCTGGATGCAATCGCCCCTTGCTTACAAGGTGATTTTGCACCGTCGCCCTGCCTCAAGCGACGTTTCCTGCGCTCGATCACTCCGATTTTTTCAAAAGACGCTCGCGTTCCCGATCCAGTTGCCGCCGCTCGTTCGCGGTTAAACTCCCAATACCGAATTTCGAGATTTTATCGAGGATCGGATCGATCGACGCATAAACATCATCCGAGTCCGCGACGCGTCGAGGGCGCACTTTCTGCACGACGTGAAATTTCGGCTTTGGGCCAAATCGCGCTTTCAGGTCACTCCACCAAACGAGCTCCGGCCCAGCGCCACGCAATTCAATAAAGAGAAAGGCTGCGCCGATACTCGTCCAGACTACGGCCAGATCAGTCCAGGCGTGATAGGCGAGCAATTGGAAGGTGTAAACGCCAGCAAGAATCAGAGCGATCCATTTTGCCATGATCCGCAGGAGCAGCTCGACTCGCGGATAGATGGTGGCAAAAGCAACAAAGATTCCAAAGTGCAACGCAGGTGAACCGGCGAGAGCAGAATGCTGCCAGAGTCCCCAGGCGGTCAGCACAATCGTTGGCGCAATTAACAAGACTGCGTAAAGCGCGATGTAAGCGTTTCGCCCAATGAAGCGTTCGACCTCGCGCCCGAAGAAAAAAAGAAAATACATCTCGACGGCGAGCCAAAGGAGGCCCGACGGAGCATGAACAAACGCGTAGGTGAAAAGGCGCCAGACCTGGCCGCTGTACAAAACGGCAGCACTATCGAACTGCAGCCAGGCTAAGATCGAACCGGCGCCGAATGCGACGAGGATGGCAGTGAGAATCGCACACGCAACGTGCACGCCAACCAGCATCGTGGTCACATCGACGGGATAGCGGCCCATCCACGCAACCGGCCGATAATCATCGGAGGTGGTGACCCCGAACATGCTTTCAATTAATGCCGCGCATCGCCTCTGCGCAAGCGAAACGACGGGCGCGCTGCGAATAAACCCGCCTTCGCCGTAGCCTCGACGAAGGCGGATTCGTGGTTAAGATGGAAATCTTCGCTCTATGAAAAAGGTTGCGCCCGCCATATTCGCGCCGAACGGAATCGGCGATGCAAAGCCGGCCAACCAGGCGGTGCTCGATTGGGTGCACGAAATCGGAACGCTCACCAACCCGGAAAACATTTTCTGGTGCGACGGGTCTGATCGCGAAAACGAATTCCTGGTCGCAGAATCATTGAAGCAGGACGTGCTGATCAAGCTGAACGAGAAAAAAGTTCCGCGCTCCTATTTGCATCGATCGAATCCGAACGATGTGGCCCGGGTCGAGCAATTTACTTTCATTTGCACACCGACCAAAGAGGAAGCAGGCCCGACGAACAATTGGGCCGAGCCGGCGGAAACGTATTCGAAATTGCGCGGACTGCTCAAAGACGCGATGCGCGGGCGCACAATGTTCGTTGTGCCTTACATCATGGGACCGCCCGATTCGCCCCTGACGAAAGTGGGTTTCGAAATCACCGATTCAAAGTATGTCGTGCTCAGCATGCGGATCATGACCCGCATGGGCGAAATCGCTTTGAAACGTCTCGGCGACGATCCCAACGCGGAATGGAACCGCGGTGTTCATTCATTATTGGATGTCGATCCTGCGCGCCGGTTCATCTGCCACTTTCCACAAGATAACACGATCATCTCTGTCGGCTCAGGATACGGCGGCAATGTTTTGCTGAGCAAAAAATGTCTAGCCCTGCGAATCGGTTCGTATCTTGCGCGCAAGCAAGGCTGGATGGCCGAACACATGTTGATCCTCGGCGTCGCATCGCCCGAAGGAAAAAAACATTACGTGGCGGCAGCGTTCCCGAGCGCGTGCGGCAAAACGAATTTCGCGATGCTCATTCCACCAAAACATTTCAACGGCTGGAAAGTGACCACCGTCGGCGATGACATTGGTTGGATGCAGATCCGCGATGGGCGACTGTATGCGGTGAATCCGGAGAACGGATATTTCGGTGTCGTGCCCGGCACGAGCTACAAGTCGAACCCGAACGCGATGAAATCGATCGAGCACGACACGCTTTACACCAACGTTGCGCTGACTGACGACGGCGACGTTTGGTGGGAAGGAAAAGACGGCGCGC
This sequence comes from Verrucomicrobiota bacterium, assembly GCA_046725095.1. GTDB lineage: Bacteria > Verrucomicrobiota > Verrucomicrobiia > Chthoniobacterales > UBA10450 > Udaeobacter. Next base: position 6,775 of record JBKOXU010000142.1, on the reverse strand, counting down.
CGCCGAAGCACACCATCGATTGGCGTGGAAACGATTGGACGCCGGACTCAAAAGAAAAGGCCGCGCATCCAAACAGCCGGTTCGCCACCCCGATGCGCAACAATCCCGCGCTCGATGTCGATGTTGAAAAAGGGGACGGCGTCCCGATTAGCGCGATCATCTTCGGCGGCCGGCGCAGCGATACGATGCCGCTCGTGTTTCAGGCGTACGACTGGAAGCACGGCGTTTACCTCGGCGCGACGATGGCTTCGGAAACCACGGCGGCCGCGACCGGGGCGGTTGGCCAGGTTCGGCGTGATCCCATGGCGATGTTGCCGTTTTGCGGCTACAACATTGGCGATTACTTCCGGCATTGGCTCAAGGTCGGGAAGCGCCTCACCAATCCGCCGCTTATTTTTAACGTGAACTGGTTTCGCAAAGGGACGGACGGGAAATTTCTCTGGCCCGGTTTTGGCGAGAACATGCGGGTACTCAAATGGATCATCGACCGCTGCGAACGAACAGGGGAGGCAGTTAAGTCGCCCATCGGCTGGTTGCCCGGACCGCACGATCTCGATCTTGATGAGCTCAACGTCGAGCACAAACACGTCATCGAACTTCTCGGCATCGATCACGAGGAGTGGCAAAAAGAATTGGCCGAGCACAAAAAGTTTTTTGATTCGCTCGGCGGCGTTGTTCCAGAGGAATTGCAGAAACAGCGCGAACAGCTGGCCGCGCGGTTCAAGGAATAGAAGGCGCCAAAACCGTAGCACAGACATCTTGTCTGTGAGGCTGGCGGGCATCCTGCCTGCCAGTTCAATTCACCAGGCGAGCCGTCCGGTTTCCCCACAGGCAAGATGCCTGTGCTACGGAAATTTGCGAACCACTTGACCCGCAGCGAATATTTCCAGTGGGTCCGAAGATCGGGAAAAAACACAAAGTTACTGCATCGACCGCGAATGATTGCGTCGAAATCCGCGGTGCACGCCAAAACAATCTCAAGGGGATCGATGTCGATCTTCCCCTCGGCAAACTGACGGTTGTTACCGGGCCGAGCGGCAGCGGCAAATCGAGCCTGGCGTTTGAAACTATTTACGCCGAAGGCCAGCGTCGTTACGTCGAAACCTTCAGCCCCTACATGCGGCAATTCCTCGACCGCATGGACAAGCCGCGAGTAGACGACATTCGTGGCATTCCCCCAGCGATCGCCATCGAACAATCGAACCCGGTAAAGTCATCGCGTTCGACCGTCGGTACGATGACGGAAATCAACGATTATTTAAAATTGTTATGGCCGCGCATCTCGCAGGCCTTCTGCCCAAGCTGCGGCCGCGAGATTCGGCCCGAAACAGCCAGATCAATCGCCGATCAAACGTGCCGCGAGTTTGCCGGGAAGAATGTTCTCATCACTTTTTGGATTCCAGTCCCCGCAAAAACCCAACCGCGCGATTTCTTCGATTTTCTTCAGCAGCAAGGCTATCTGCGCATGTGGATCGACAACGAAATTGTGCGCGTGGATGCCGAGCCAAAAATCAAGAGGCTCGGGGCCCGCGTCCAGGTGATTCAGGATCGTATTGCGATCAGCCAAGAAAACCGCGCGCGTCTGGTCGAAGCCATCGAAACTGCGCTTCGTTTCGGAAAAGGAAAGATCAATGTCATACCGACCACGGAGAACATCGAACGCCGAGCCAATCCACAATCCACAATCGGCAATCCGCAACCGGCAATCAAAGAGCTCCCCTTTTCCAGCGGCTGGCATTGCGCCCATTGCGATCTCGACATTCGTCCGCCGAGCCCTGGGCTATTCAGTTTCAACAACCCGCTTGGGGCGTGCCCCGAGTGCCGCGGATTTGGCCGCACCATTGCGATCGATCTTAACAAAGCGATTCCGGATCGTAGTTTAAATATCAAGCAAGGCGTGGTCCGAGTTTTTCGCGGGGCTGAGTTTGGCGAATCGCAAAAGGACCTGCTCCGGGCCTGCGCTCGCGAAGAGATCGATATCAACGTGCCTTTCGACGAATTACCGAAGACCGATCAGGAGTTCGTCATCGAAGGCGAGAAACGCTCGGGTAATTATGCCGACGAGGATTACGAAAACCATCGCTGGTACGGCGTTCGCGGTTTTTTCCGCTGGCTCGAGAGCAAGACCTACAAGATGCACGTGCGCGTTTTGCTCAGTCGCTATCGGGCTTACACGACCTGCCCGAGTTGCAACGGCGGACGCTTTCAGCCCGAAGCGCTCAATTACAAAGTTGCTTCTGTAGCGGCGGTCTATGACCGCCGAATGCGAACAGACAACGCTCACCCGTCTTCGCAAAGCTACGACGTGGCAGACAGAGCGCGGGTACAGCTAACGCTTCCGGAATTTCAGGCGCTCCCCATTTCCGACGCGCGCGATTTTCTAACCAAGATTGACATCGCCGCCACCGACTCGACTGCGCGAATGTTGCGCAACGAAATTTGCGCGCGCCTCAATTATCTTTGCGAGGTCGGAGTCGGGTATCTGACGCTGGATCGATCGACGCGCACGCTAAGTGGCGGGGAAGTGCAGCGGGTCAATCTAACCACCTGTCTGGGAGCCTCGCTCGTGAACACGCTTTTCGTGATGGACGAGCCGAGCATCGGGCTCCATCCGCGCGATGTCGGCAGGCTCGTGAGTGTGATGCACAACCTGCGCGATAAAAGCAATACGCTGCTGGTGGTCGAACACGAGGAACAAATCATCCGCGCAGCCGATAACTTGATCGACATCGGTCCCGGGCGCGGCGAGGGCGGCGGTGAACTGATCTGGAGCGGTTCCTTGGGCGAATTCCTCAATGGAGCCGGCGCGCCCTCGCGCCGCAACACGTCACACAACCGGCGCGAGAGCGCGCCGGCTCCATCTCTTACGCGCGAGTATCTTACGGGTCGCAAATCAATTCCAACGCCGAGGTCGCGCCGGAAGTCGACTGCTTCGATCAAAATCAGCCAGGCACGTGAACACAATCTCAAGAATATCGATGTCGATCTTCCGCTCGGCGTTTTCGCGTGCATCACCGGCGTTTCAGGTTCCGGCAAATCCACGCTCATTCACGATGTGCTTTATCGGAGTCTCCTGCGCGCGAAAGGCCAATTGTCCGATCAGGAACTAGGTGCGTGCAAATCGGTGACCGGCGCACACCGAATCGGCGACATCGTGATGGTCGATCAAGCGCCGCTGGCGCGCACACCACGTTCAACGCCGATTCTTTACATCGGCCTTTACGATCGGGTGCGCGAATTGTTCGCTACCCAGCCGGAAGCGATGGCACAGGGACTGACCGCCAGCGCTTTCTCATTTAACTCAGGTAGCGGTCGTTGCGAGCGTTGCTCGGGCACAGGTTATGAAAAGATCGAGATGCAATTCTTGAGCGATCTCTACGTGCGCTGCTCCGAATGCGAAGGCCGGCGATTTCAGCCGCATGTGTTGAAGGTGAAACTGCATGGCAAATCGATTCACGATTTGTTGGAGCTGACCGTGAGCGAGGCGATTCAGTTCTTTGCTCAGATCGGGCAGGAGAAATACCTATCTGAGCCGCTCAAGGTTCTCGAGGAAGTCGGTCTTGGTTATCTGAGGTTGGGCCAGCCGCTCAATACCTTGTCTGGGGGCGAATCGCAGCGCTTGAAACTGGTCCGGCATCTCGCGGAGACGCACGACGCACAACGCTTAACGCCCGACATGCGACATCCAGGGGACGGGCAACCTGCAAATGGCGATCTCTTCATTTTCGACGAGCCAACGACCGGGCTGCACTTTGACGATGTCGCGATGCTGTTGCGATTATTTCAGCGGCTGGTCAATCGTGGTCATTCCATCGCGGTGATTGAGCATAATCTCGAAGTCATCAAGTGTGCCGATTGGATTATCGATCTTGGCCCGGAAGCGGGAGATGAAGGTGGTGAAGTCGTGGCAGTGGGGACACCGGAAGAGATCGCGCGAGCCGAGAAATCACACACGGGAAAATTTCTCGCGCGAATTTTGGGGAGAGCGGGCATGTTACCCGCCGTTCGCGGCATTCTGCCGCGAACCACACAGCGCGTCTACGCGGACGACGCTGACGGATTCACTTTGCGGGTAGCGGAGGAGCCGTCCGGCAACATGCCGGGCGGTGCGAGCAAAATGCTCGCGCTCCCCAATCAACGCGGGGTCGAATGGCGCAACCACGCGATTTCGATCCATGGCGCGCGCGAACACAACCTGAAAGACATCGACGTTAAGATTCCGCGCGATCAGATGGTCGTGATCACCGGTTTGAGCGGCTCGGGCAAATCGACGCTCGCCTTCGACATCTTGTTCGCCGAAGGACAGCGACGCTTTCTCGACAGCATGTCGCCGTATGCGCGGCAGTTTGTCGAGCAACTTGAGAAACCCGATGTTGATCTTGTCGAGGGTTTGCCGCCGAGCGTCGCGATCGAGCAACGCGTCACGCGCGGCGGCGGCAAATCGACCGTCGCAACGGTGACGGAGGTTTATCATTTTTTGCGGCTGCTCTTCGCCAAAACCGGAACGCAATTTTGCCCCGACTGCGATGTGCCCGTCGAAAAGCAGAGCGTCGCTGCGATCGTAAAACAGGTCGAATCGGCGGCGAAACGCGGAGCGCTCAGGGTGCTCGCGCCACTCGTCAGGGCACGCAAAGGTTTTCATACCGATGTTGCGCACTGGGCTGAGCGCCAGGGCTTCGATACGCTTTATGTCGATGGAAGGCTGATTCCTATTTCTCAATTTCGAAAACTCGAGCGCTTTAAAGAGCACACGATCGACGTCGTGGTCGGCGTGATCGATGCCAGGCGGATCTTGAAAGCGCGTAGTCTCACCCAGCGCGCACTGGAGATCGGTCGCGGAACCGCACGCCTGCTCGACTCGAAAAATCGTCCAATGGTCGTGAGCACTGAGATGAGTTGTCCAAGCTGCGGTCGCGCCTTCGAGGAACTCGATCCGCGTTTGTTCTCCTTCAATTCGCCCCATGGCGCTTGCGAGGAATGTGGCGGGTTCGGTGAAATTTGGGACAGCGATCTGCAAACCGGCGCGAGCGATAACGGCGAATCAATCCTGGAGAACGAACTGGCGGCAGAGCGGGAATCTGAATGGATTGACGAAGAGGAAGCACGCGAGTGTCCGAGCTGCCGCGGCTCGCGTCTGAACGCGGTGGCACGACATGTGCGCGTGCAGGGATATGCGATCAACGATTTCACCGCACTCTCGGCAAGCGAAGGGCGGAAGCTTACGGGGAAACTGCGGTTTCGCCGGACACAGAAAACAATCGCCGGGGAATTGCTTCCAGAAATTCAACAGCGGTTGCGCTTCATGGAGAACGTCGGTCTCGGTTATCTCGCGCTTGGTCGTTCGGCGAAAACATTGAGCGGCGGCGAATCCCAGCGAATTCGTCTGGCCGCGCAGCTTGGCTCCAATCTGCGCGGCGTGCTCTATGTGCTGGACGAGCCGACGATCGGGTTGCATCCGCGCGATAATTTTCGGCTGCTCGACACGCTCGCTGCCCTGCGGAAGAAGGGAAACTCGCTCGTCATTGTCGAGCACGATGACGAGACGATGCGGCGCGCCGACCACGTTGTCGATCTTGGCCCGCGCGCAGGTGTCAATGGCGGGGAAGTCGTCGTCCAGGGAACACTGCGCGATATTGAGCGCGCGAAAAACTCCGAGACGGGACGTTGTTTGAAAACGCCGCTTTGTCATCCCATCCGAAAATCGCGGCGAGCATTGCGCGACGTCGAAAACTGGATCGAAGTTCGCGGGGCTCGCGCGAACAATTTGAAAGGTGTCGATGTTCGCTTTCCGATCGGAAGACTTTCCGTGATCACCGGTATTTCCGGTTCAGGAAAATCGACATTGATGCATGACGTGCTTTGGCCGGCGGTTCGCGACGAGTTGGAAAAGCGGAAACGATCGGGTAACGGCGATTTATTCAAGCTAATCAGCGGCGCCGCGGAAATCGAGGCGGTTTACGAAGTCGATCAATCGCCGATTGGGAAAACGTCGCGCTCGACGCCGGGCACTTATATCAAAGTATTCGACGAAATCCGCAATCTTTACGCCCAACTGCCGGTCTCCCGTGTTCGCGGGTATTCGGCGAGCCGATTCTCGTTTAACGCCGAGGGCGGCCGCTGCGAAATGTGCAAAGGCCAGGGCGTGATCAAGCTGGAAATGAATTTTCTGCCGAGCAGTTATGTGCCGTGCGAAGATTGCCGCGGCCGGCGGTATAATCCACAAACGCTCGAAGTCCTCTACAACGAAAAATCGATCGGTGATGTAATGGAGATGACGATCGAAGAAGCGGCGCAGTTTTTTTCGGCGCATCCGAAAATTGCGCGCCCGCTTTCCTTGCTGGTTGATACTGGGCTGGGCTATCTCAAACTTGGGCAGCCGAGCCCGACGCTGAGTGGCGGCGAAGCACAACGCTTGAAACTCGTGACGCAACTAAAGCGGGGCGTCAATCGCGCGGCGAACGAGCGTATTCGAAAAATGCGCAAGCCGGGATCGACACTGTACCTCCTCGAGGAACCGACCATCGGGCTGCACATGGCGGACGTTGAACTGCTGCTCAACGTGTTGCATCGCCTAGTGGACGAAGGGAATACAGTGATCGTAATCGAACACAATCTCAGTGTGATCGCGGAAGCTGATTACATCGTCGACCTTGGCCCGGAAGCCGGCGCCGATGGCGGCGAGGTCGTTGCTGTTGGGACTCCGGAACAGGTCGCGAAGAATCGGGTCAGTCGCACCGCGCCGTTCCTGCGAAAAGTATTGAAAGCAGCGCGCGGA
>JBKOXU010000143.1:0-19633 GCA_046725095.1 Verrucomicrobiota bacterium | reverse complement strand
CGAGGAAACAGGTTTGCCTGTCCATGTTGCTGAAGATCCACTCAGCGCGGTGGCGGAAGGGACTGGCAAATGCCTCAATGAACTTAAATTCTTGCGTCAAGTGGCCTCGACAGATCGCCAGTGGCGGTAGACAAGTGGCATTGACTTCCAGCCGATGTCTGAACATGGGCCGGAAGCCCATGCCACAGCGATGAGCCGCACCAACATCATCGCGCTGCTGATTTTTGGCGCTATTCTCGGATATTTTCTCACCTTCGGGGTGGACACCACACGAAAATTCAAGGCCGGAGTATATCAGTTGCTTGCTCCGTTTCTGACCAGTGGCTCCGGACTCCGGAAGCAGATTACGTCGGTCCGCACCGGTTTAAAGTCGCTCGACCAATTAGAGCGCGAAAATACTGCGCTACAGGTGGAGAATCGCGCCCTGAGAGCGACCAACCAAGGCTTGCGCGACATCGAACATGAGGTCAATCGCTTGCGCCACGCGCTCAATTACCGCGAGCGATCGGTTTTTAAGTTGATCGCGGCCGAAGTTGTGACGCGCGACTCCTCGACCTGGTGGCGAACGGTGACAATCAACCGCGGGAAAAGCGACGGCATCGAAACTGACATGCCCGTGGTAACGGACGTAGGCCTGGTGGGAAAAACAACTACCATAAGCGACAGCATCTCGGTTGTGCTCTTGGTGTCCGACGAAAATTGCAAAATCGCGGCCTCGGTGGAAGGAACCCGCGAACAAGGGATCGTTTCTGGCGAGCGCGTGACGACGGGATTGAATCCTCTCTTGAATCTAAATTTCTTGTCGAAGCAAGCTGATCTAAAGCCTGGGCAGAAAGTCTATACATCGGGAGTAGGCGGCGTTTTTCCCTCTGGCTTACTCGTCGGCGTCGTCAAAACCTTTCGGGTGCGAGAGTTGGATGGGCAAGCCCAGCTCACGCCAGCGGTCGATCTCTCGCATCTGGAAGATGTCTTCGTGGTAACTGGCCGAAGATGATATTCTTTTTTCTCCTGTTGATCCTGGTGCTCATTGCGCAAATTGCGGAGTTTTTCATCCCGGCGCTGCCCTGGCTCTATAATGCGCATATCTACATTGTCCCCGTAATCGTCTTTTACGGAGCAATGGCGTTGCCGTTTCCCTTGATGCTGGCGCTGGCCTTGTACGCTGGGCTACTGCTCGATGCGCTCACCGTGCAGGTGATTGGTGGAAAGGTTGAAATTTCAATGGGATCGTCGATACTGCTTTATGGGGTGCTGGCGGGATTCATGCATGGCCTGAGGCCGCTCTTCGTCCGCGGCCGTTGGGAAGTGCACTGCATTCTGAGCGGTATCTGCACGTCCTTGATAGTTCTGGCGCAATACTTAATGATCACATTCCGGCGCGGTTCTCTTGTTTTTACTCCTCAAATTTGGTGGCAAATCGCCGCGCCGGGCCTCATTGCGGTGGCGATTGCACCCATCCTGTTTTGGTTCCTGCAATGGATCGGACGAATGACGGCTTATTCAACACTGTCTGAAAGGAGCGATTTCGAATGAGCCGGCGTCGCCTCAATTCGCGTTTACGGATTCAGTTTCTCGGGCTCCTCATCCTGATGGGCATGTGCGCCCTCGGCCTCAAACTTTGGTGGATACAAGTTGCGCATGGAGCCGAATGGACTGCGCAACTTCGCGGCAGTTCTCAAGCAACGGTTCGAATTCCATCGGTGCGTGGCGAAATCAAAGACCGCAATGGACTGACGCTAGTCCAAAACCGGGCCAGCTATGAAGTGGATTTCTATTTGCCGGAAATGGTGAAGGGCTATCGCGAACGCTTCGGTACACCACCCTTGACTGAGTACCGAGCGATCATCAGCGGAATGCCGAAGGACCAGAAAGAGCCAGACATCATTAAAATCGTTAATGATGGCATCATTCCACGGCTCAACGATCTCGATCTTGCGCGCGATTACAATGCCAGCAAGCTCCAGCGACACTATCGCAACGACACCGAAGTTCCATTTTCCTATATCAAAGACATCGATTTTCCCACCATGGCGAAATTTTCGGAGCACGATGTCGGCTTGCCGGGCGTGGATATCGCCATCAAACCGGTCCGTTCCTACCTATTCGGCGCGCTAGCCGCGCATGTTCTTGGTTACGTCGGGCCGCCTGACGACATCGATAAAGAAGAGGCAAAGAAATTCACGTTTTACCAGGGGGATGTGGAAGGGAAATCGAATATCGAAAAGTCGATGGATGAATATCTGCGCGGAAAACCCGGCGCGCGGTATCTGCGACGCAACGCGAAAGGCACGATCGATGGCGTTTTGCGCGAGGATCCGCCTCAGCAGGGAGCGAATGTTTATTTAACCATCGACGCGCGCATCCAGGCGATTGCCGAGGAAGCGCTGCGCGCCGTGGGTCGCGGTGCCGCGGTGGTTGTCGATCCAAACAATGGCGACATCTTGGCGATGGCCTCGGTACCATCGTTTGATCCAAACGCGTTTATCCCAAGCATTAAGGCGAAAGATTGGGACGTGCTGCAAAAGGATGAAACCAACCCGTTGGTCAACCGCGCCGTGAGCGCGTTCCCACCTGGATCGACATTCAAGTTAATCACTTCGCTCGCCGGATTACGCCGCGGCCTCGCGAAAAAACAATTCACTTGCACCGGCGGCGTTTCTTATGGCGATCACTACTTTCAATGCTGGGTGAGCGAGAAACATTACACGCATGGGACACTCACATTGGCCGACGCGATCAAAGTGTCGTGTAACGCGTTCTTTTACCAGTACGGTAACGCTGCCGGAATCGATTCGATCGACCGAGTGGGCGAATTGCTGGGCCTCGGTCAACCCTCGGGCCTCAACCTCGCGGGCGAACAGCCCGGAGTGCTGCCCGGCCCGGACTGGATGCGAATTCACTATCCACAGGAAAGATGGTCGCAAGCTTATACGGCGAACGTTTCCATCGGCCAGGGTTACGATTTGTGCACACCCTTACAAATGGCCATGGCCTACTCAGCTATCGCTAATGGCGGCATTGCTTACTACCCACGCCTCGTAGAAAAAGTGTTGAACCAGGATGGCACACCAGCCCTGGACGAGAAGGGGAAAATCGCCGTGCCCGAGGAGCCAAAGATCCGTGCTGATTTCCGCGGTGAAGTTTCGCCGGCGGACATAGAATTGGAGCGACGTGGATTTTGGAAAGTTGTGAATGAAGATGGTGGAACGGGGGGCCGCGCCCGCTTGAGCGGCGTGCAGGTGGCGGGAAAAACCGGCACGGCCCAAGCCACTTATCACGGCAGACAAGATACAATTGCCTGGTTTGTTTGCTGGGCACCGTTCGATCAGCCGAAATACACCATCGCTGTCATGGTGCAGGGTGGGGAGCACGGGGGCAGCGTCGCCGGCCCAGTCGCCACCAGAATCTTGGAGCGCTCGCTCGCCCTCGACGAAGGAAAGTTCGACATGCAAGTCGCCTGGCTCTCCCCCGCGCGTAAAGCCAATCCATTCCAGATGCTTAAGGAAGTGAGTTATCGCGATTCCGGAATAGGTCTCGGCGGCGATGACGAAGAAAATGCCAACGCGTCGCAAAGCGCGGATGCACAAATGGCAGCTACAGGTGCTGCTCCTGATGTCGAACCTGAAGCAGATTCGCAAGGTCAAGTGAGACGGCGAGGCGCCGTTCCTGTCGCTCGCGCCGTCCCGGTTGCAACGCCGCGTCCGCGCAACTTTTTTGAACGACTCTTCGGGGCAAGGCGTCAACCGACGCCCCCACCACAGCCGCCGCCCACCCGCCGGCGTGGTACACGATGAACTTTCGATCGGAAACTCTGCCGCTGAACTTCTCGGCGATTCCACTTCCGGCCGATCAACCTCTCCAGTTTTATGATAGACAAGGTAAAAAAAATTTTAGGGCTTTCTTCACGAAAGACCGGGAACAAACTCATACTCAGCGTGGAAAAACTCGAGTCGCGCGTCGCGCTGCTGGAAAATGGACGGCTCGAGGAATACAGCGTCGAGCGTAAAGACTCGCGCAATATCGTCGGCAGCGTTTACAAAGGGAAAGTCAAGAACATCGAAATGGGGTTGAAGGCGATGTTCGTGGACATCGGCTTCGAAAAAAACGCCTTTCTCCATTTTTGGGATGCCATCCCCGCCGCCCTCGACAGCGGAATTGAAGAAATCGATCGGCCTGCGAACAAGCGGCCGCGAAAACGGATCACGGCAAAAGATATACCGAACATTTATCCGGTCGGCTCGGACGTAATTGTCCAGGTAACCAAAGGACCGATTGGGACGAAAGGGCCGCGGGTCACGACAAACCTCAGTTTCGCCGGGCGCTATCTCGTGTTGATGCCGTTCAGTGATCACAGCGGCATCTCGCGAAAAATCGAGAATCCGAAGGAGCGCGAGCGGCTTCGCAAGATCTTGCGCGAATTGGACATTCCCGAAGGGATCGGCGTTATCATCCGCACGGTAGGTGAGGGACAGCGTGCCCGATATTTCGTGCGCGACCTGCGGTTTCTCCTCGATCAGTGGGCCAAGGTCGAGGAGATCATTCGCGAGGAGCCTGCGCCGTGCCGCGTATTTGAGGAGCCCGATCTGGTTGAGCGAACAGTGCGCGATTTTCTCACGGAAGAAATCGACGAAGTCCTTTGCGATCATCGCGCATCGACCGAACGGATGATCGAGATTGTCGGCCAGATCTCGCGACGCGCTCGGAATAGAATTCATTTTTATGACGCGGCGACACCGATTTTCGAAACTTACGGCGTGCAAAAGCAGATCGATGACGCTTTCCATCGGCAAGTCTGGTTGAAATGCGGAGGCTATATCGTGATCGACGAGACGGAAGCGCTGGTCGCGATTGATGTGAATACGGGCCGTAACAAAGGCGGGCGCGACGTCGAGAAGACGATTCTGCAGACGAATCTCGAGGCGGCAGATGAAATCGCGCGTCAGCTTCGTCTACGTAATATCGGCGGCTTGATTATCGGCGATTTCATCGACATGAAGAGCCGTAGAGACCAACAGATGGTCTACAACCTGATGAAGGAGCGCCTCAAGCGCGACAAGGCTAAGACCCATGTGCTTCCGATTTCTTCGCTCGGTCTGATGGAAATGACTCGACAACGGGCGCAGGAAAGCCTCAGCGACACAATTTATGAGAATTGTCCCTATTGCGGGGGGCGTGGCGTCGTGAAGACTTCCATGACCACGAGCGTGGAATTGCACCGCACACTCAATACGATTATGCGCAAATATCAGCCCAGCGTGCACGATTTTCGCGTCATCCTGAATCCGGATGTGCTTAAACGACTGAAGGAAGAGGACGAGGAATTGCTCATCGAATTGGAGCGCCGTTACACTGGGCGGCTCATGTTTCGTGGCGATCCGACGTTTCATCACGAGAAATTCATCATTACCGACGCAAATACAGGCGCCGAACTTAAAGCCTAAGCTGCCTTAGTCGCCAAAAAAGTTCTTGAGATTTTTGCCTCCCCGCTCAAAATCGCGACATTCACACATGGAGCGAATTTCGTTATTTGACTTGTCCGCTCCGAAATGCTTGGATTTGAAACGAGCGATTTAGCCAAAAGGAGAAACAAATGAAAAAGTTACTGTTAGCTGCGCTGGGTGCAGTCGCGATCGCGTCGGGTGCTTTTGCCGGCACTGAAACTTACTATGGCAAGGAGATGAAGCAGGTGGCTCCACTACCTTGTCCAGCGTGGTATGCAGACCGAGAGTTTAACGTCGGAATTTGGGGCACGTACGTTTTTACAGGAAACGATTGGATAAACGATCGTTACCTTGAGACCGATCATGCTTGGGGCGGTGGTCTCGACCTCAAATACTTTTTCTGCCGTTACGTAGGTGTGGGGATTGAAGGCTGGGCAGTCGATGCAAGGCAAGGGCATGAAGACGTCTTTATCGATTTCAGTGAGGACATTTTTAAGCGCAGGATTCGCCACGAGCGCAGCGCGATCGGTTCGGTCCTGGGTACTTTGACGCTGCGTTACCCGATCCCCTGCACCCGGTTTGCCCCCTACATCTTCGGTGGCGGCGGTGCAATCTTTGGCGGCGGCCAAAGGACGTTCTTCGTGCTAACCACTGACGTCGAAGAAGGCGAGGAAAACGACGTTGTCGTCACACGCCGTACCGACTCCGAGACAGAGGCAATTGGCCAAGTCGGCGGCGGAATCGAAGTCCGCTTCACCCCGCATATCGGCTGGATCAGTGATTTCAGCTGGAACTTCGTTGATGGTCCAAACAACAACTTCGGTATGGCGCGCACGGGCGTGAATTTCGCCTTTTAAAAGGATATACAATCTCATTGCCAAACGGCGTTCGGATCTTCCGAACGCCGTTTTTGTTCTCCGAGATTCATTTCCCACAAACGCGGTGTTAGAAGCTTTTTTTGATGAAGAATTGGCGTTTGCGAAGCCCGGTGTGCGCACGAAATTATCCTGATGTCATTCGTCGAAACCCTGGACAATTTGGCTCTGAGGAAGTCGGAGCTTGTTGAGCGGTTCGAGCATCTGATCACTCCTAAATCAGATCACGAACTCGAAGCGATGGCGCAAGCATCGCGCTTGCTCACGCTCCAGAATTTTGGACGGACGATGCGGCTCTTTGCTCCGCTCTATCTTTCCAACGAATGCATCAACAACTGCCGGTACTGCGGCTTCTCGCGCGACAATCCGATCCTTCGGGTCACGCTCGATGTCGATGAGGTGGTCGCGGAAGGGGAGCATCTCGCTCGTCAGGGATTTCGGCAGATCCTTCTCGTCGCCGGCGAGCATCCCAAATTCGTAAGCGGCGACTATCTCGTGGAATGCGTGCGCGCGCTCGTCCCGGATTTTTCGTCGATTTCCATCGAGGTCGGTCCGATGGAGGTCGAGGATTATGTGCCGATTGTCGAAGCTGGCGCGGAAGGACTTGTCGTTTACCAGGAAACCTACAATCGCGGGGTCTATACCGAGATGCATACAGCCGGACCAAAACGCGACTTTAATTTTCGACTCGATTGCGCCGAGCGCGGTTACGCAGCCGGTTTCCGCCGTCTCGGCATTGGCGCGCTCATTGGTTTATCACGCTGGCAGGATGAAGTAGTCGCGCTCGCAGCGCACCTGGAATATTTATTTAAACACTGCTGGCAAGCGCAAATCACCGTGAGCTTGCCTCGGTTGCGTCCGGCCGCCGGCGGATTTCGTCCGCTCTTCTCGATGACCGACCGCGAACTGGCGCAACTCGTTTGCGCGTTGCGTATCACTTTTCCGCAGGTGGGAATTGTCCTGAGCACCCGCGAAAGGGCATCATTGCGCGATGCATTATTGTCGTTAGGCGTGACAATGATGAGTGCCGGAAGTCATACCGAACCCGGCGGCTATACCCGGCAGGGCAGCCAACACCTGCACCGCACCGTCCGCGGTCGCATCGTCGCACCGGAGTTCCAAGACGGAGAAGATCAATTCGCCACCGGACAATTCGAGATCAGCGACGAACGTTCCCCCGCCGAAATCGCCGCCGTCCTTTGCCGTCGCGGTCTCGAGCCGGTGTGGAAGGATTGGGACCAGGCTCTCTGCAGCGTGTGACTATTTCACTCAATGGCGAAACTATCGATGCCTGCGACTCCAAAACGATCGCGGAGCTAATCGACCGCTATCAGTTGCCGCCGCAATCTGTCGTGGTGGAACACAATGGCCTAGCCGTACATCGGCACGAGTGGCCTAAGCGCTCATTAGCCGAAGGCGACCGGGTAGAATTTGTTCGAGTCGTAGCTGGCGGCTAGATACTGTTCAGCCTTGCGCTGCGCGCTTGACCACTACTCGCATTCCGTCGGTTTGGATGACAGTGACGGCTGTTTGTGGCGTAATAAATTCGCCTTCGGTGACCACATCGACAACGTGATCGGCGAAACGCGCTTTGCCGCTGGGTCGCAAAACGGTGACTGCGGTGCCCTGCATTCCTGGCATGAGTGAAAGCGCAGTCGCAAATTGCCGTGGCGCCCCGGCAAGCGATGGTCCTGGCGGATTTGAATCCATCAAGGCGAATCGCCGGTAAATACTCGTACGGGGCAGATAACGCGCCAGCAGGGCGATGACGATGAGCGAGCTTATAATCGCGATGAAGAGATTAAGTAATGGAACGGCGAGCATTTTGCCGGTCGGGAAAAAATTCTGGCCCGGATAGCGGTCGATCATCGTCCAAAGCAGCGAAGCAAGTATGAGAAAAACGCCCACGACGCCGAAAACAATGGTGGTGTGTGCGAAAAAAAGAATTTCAATCAGGACGAGAACGATTCCGAGAACGAAGAGCGCAACGACTTCCCAGCCAGCCAGGCCGGCCAGGTAATGGCCGAGAAAAAAGAGCGCGAAACATATTGCTGAGATGATTCCGGGCAAGGTCGCACCCGGGATTTTAAACTCGAGATAGGCGCCAATAATTCCGCCCAAGAGCAGCAAAGGAGCGAGCGCGGTAATCCAAAACGCGATCTGCTCGAATCCGGTCGGTTCGATTGTGACGAGGTTACCTTTGAGTCCGGCTTTTTTGGTTAGATCGACGATCGAATCGACCACGCCCTCCGCGAGCAATGGTTTGTTATCGATCCGTTCAGTCGCTTCTTGGGCATTGAGAGTGAGGACAGTTCCCTTAGGATGAATAACGCGGTCGCCGATTTTTACTTCCTTGTCCTTGTTCATGAAAGCCTCGGCGATGTCGGGATTGTGCCCGTTCTTGATCGCGGAACCACGAACGTGCGCAGACCAATACGAAATCATCTTGTCCCTTGCAGTGGCCGGGAGGTCTTCGCCCGTGGGGAGGATCGGAGCGGCGGCGCCAATTGCGCTCACAGGCGCCATAAAAATGTGTTGCGTGGCGATGGCGATAATCGCACCAGCGGAGCCGGCGTTTGTGTTGACGAATGTATAATTGGGAATTTTGGTTTGGTTCAGCGCGTTAACGATGTCGGCCGCGGAATCGAGCCGGCCGCCGTACGTGTTCATGTCGAAAATGATCGCAGAAGCGTCGTTGCTTTCGGTTGTTTTCACCGCCCGCCGCAAAAATGCCAGGAGAGAAGGTGCAACTTCGCCTCGTAATGGCACGACAACGACGTCGCCTTTGTGAATGGGCTCGCGCGCATGAACACTCGCAGGCACGAGTAGAAATAAGACTGCAAGAATCGCAATTGCCCTCACCTCAGCCCTCTCCCACGGGAAGAGGCTATCCCTTCTCTCCTCTGGGGAGAAGGCTAGGATGAGGCGTTCTGCCACACGCATTGCCCATTTTCTGCGGACAAATGGCCTTAGGAGTGACAGTTTTTTTCTCACAACTTGGACAACCAGCAGCACTGCGTAAGTTTGCCATCTGCCTGTGGCAATTCCATCACAAACCATCGAGCAGATCGCCGCCGCGAACGACATCGTCGAAGTGATCGGCTCATACTTTCCGCTCAAACGCGCAGGGACAAATTTCAAGGCGCTTTGCCCATTTCACCAAGAGAAAACCCCCTCGTTCCATGTCAGCCCGCAGCGACAAACCTTTCACTGCTTTGGGTGTGGGGTGGGCGGAAGTGTTTTCCGCTTTGTGATGGATTACGAGCACATCGATTTTCCTTCCGCGGTGCGCAAGCTGGCGGCACGCGTTGGAATCCCGGTGATCGAAGAGCGGGGCCCGAGCGACGCCGAAGATCGACAACATGAAGCTCGCCGCACTCTGCTGCAACTCCACGGGGAAACCGCTGGATGGTTTCATGAGAATTTGATTAAGAAGGAATTTGCCGAGCCTGCACGCAAATATTTGAAAGAACGTGGAATCACGGCAGAAATCGCGAAACGATGGCGCCTCGGTTACGCACCCGATGAGTGGGATGCGCTTGGCAGTTGGGCACGCGGACGCGGCTATGACCAGCAAACTCTTGTCACGAGCGGTCTGGTTAAGACCAAAGAGGATGCCGATGGGTCGCCGGGCCAACGATCATACGATCGCTTTCGTGGACGGATCATGTTTCCAATCTGCAACGATATTAGCGAGGTGATCGCGTTTAGCGGCCGTGTTCTCAAAGAGCAGGAGGGAGCCGCGAAATACTTGAATTCGCCGGAAACACCGCTTTTTCGAAAAGGCAGTGTTCTTTTTGGTCTGGACAAGACCAAGCGCGCTCTAATCGAGGTGAACTGCGCGATCGTATGTGAAGGCCAACTCGATTTGATCAGTTTGTTTGAGGCGGGAATCACAAATGTCGTCGCACCGCAGGGGACGGCATTTACGGAGACTCAGGCACGGATGTTAAAGCGACTCGTGGATGAAGTGGTTCTGTGCTTCGATTCGGATGCGGCAGGGAGACAAGCGGCCGAACGCTCTCTCGACGCACTTCTTCAAAACGATTTGATCGTGCGTGTAGCGGAGATTCCCGCAGGCGACGATCCCGATTCCCTGATTCGCCGGGAAGGAAAAGAAGAATTTGAGAAGCGCATCGCCGCCGCGCGCGATTTTTTCGATTACTGGATCGAGCATGAGGTGACCGACGTCGATCTTGCTTCGTTAGGGGCAAAGATGCAGTTGGCGCGCAGCCTGGCCGAAACCGTGTCGCGTGTGCACGATCCCCTCATGCGCGGCGAAGTGGCAAGCAAAGTGAGCGCGCGGCTTGGCGTCCCCGTTCAGGATTTTCAGGCGCTCTTTCCGAAACAATCCCGCAGTGGCGGGATTCGAGCGGATGAATTCAGTCCCGTCACGGGGGGGACTCCGCCCCGGCATGATGTGGCAATGCTATGCCTCCTGGCGCTGCGAGACGAGGCAGGCCGAGATTTTCTCCGCGAGCAAAATTGGTGGGAAGTTCTCGCGCAAGTGCCGGACGCAGAAATTCTTGTGCGGATTCTCGAAAGCGATTTGCGCCCGAATGATGCGGCCTCTCTCAACGCTTTTATGGCCACGCTCTCCCCGGCCGAAGAGGGATTGGTTTCGTCCTGGTTGCTACAGAAAGTGCCGCCCAACACCGAAAAGATGGTGGAAAAATGGTGGCTCGGCATTCGCCAAGGGGTGTTGCGCCGCCAGCTCGAGGTAGCGAAGAACCGAATCAGGCTTCCTCAGCTCAGCACAGGCGAGCAAGTGAATTTGCAGAAAGAAATTCTTGACCTCTTGAAAGAGCTCCGCGAGCTTCCGAAGCTTTCGTCTGCCAGCAGGATCGACACGTAACCGGTCGACCCGAGGCAGTGATTGCGCGTCTCAGCTAAATCCTTAACCGCAACCTTGGCCAGGTATTCGAAACGAAAGGGAAGCAGCCGGAAGTCGTCGCCGCGGCTTAAGAGAAGCCGGCGCCGTAGTTTGCCAGCCAAGTCGTCGGCTGTTCGGCGAAATCTGAAGAGACAATCGGGAATCGCCACGTCCAAGCCCAAGCGCATTGCACACGCCCGAGCGCAGTGGGGCAATGGCGCGCTCTCGCCAAAGCCGCGGCGCGAAGGCATGGCGCGTCTGCATTCCACGATTGAAATCCAGAGCCGCATTCGCGAACTGATCAAACTGGCAAAAGAACAAGGATATCTCACCTTTGACGACTTAAACGAAACGTTGCCCGAAGGGATCACCGACGCCGATGAGCTCGATCTCATTCTCACGCGACTGCGCCGTATGGAGATCGACATTATTGAAGCGTCGGAGGTCGACCGCTACAAAGACGGAAAAAAAGACGCCGAAGAAGAGGAAGAAGAGGAAGAGAAAACCGGACCCAAGCTCGATATTCTGGACGACCCGGTGCGGATGTATCTCAAGCAAATGGGCCAGGTTCCGCTCCTGACCAGGGAGCAGGAAGTGGAAATCTCCAAACGGATTGAGGAGGCTGAAAGCATGGTGCAGAAGCACATCAACCGCTTCGGTTTTATTGCCCGTGCCCATCTCGATTTGGCCAGGAAACTTGCCGAGGGAAAAGAGCGCTTTGATCGCGTGATTCTCGACAAAAAAATCGAGAGCCGAGAACGATACATAAGGAAGCTCCCACACCTGTGCAAACAGGTGGAACGATTGAGCGCCTCAATCAACGAGCAGTACTGCCAGCTTTCGCGCAATTCGTCACCAAAACGATCGAAGAAACTCAAGTCTCTACAAAGAGCCATCGCTTCGCTGCAAAGGGTTTATCCCTCTTTTTACTTCAAGCAGAAAGTCACGGAGGAATTTGCTCATCTGGCAGACGACGCCTGCCATACTGCGCTTTACCTTCAGACGGAATTGGCAAAGCGTCCTCGCGACCGAAAAAAACGTTTGCAACTCCGGGATAAAATCCGCGAATTGGAAACCAGCCTGTGGCTCTCGCTTCCAGAATATACCGGACAGTATCAGGCGCTGAAAGGTTGGATGCGACAGGCTTTACGGGCCAAGACCGAAATGGTGGAAGCGAACCTGCGCCTTGTCATCTCAATCGCAAAGAAGTACACCAATCGCGGTCTCTCGTTTCTCGACCTGATTCAGGAAGGAAACATGGGGCTAATGAAAGCGGTCGAGAAGTTCGAATACCGGCGCGGCTACAAGTTTTCGACTTATGCAACGTGGTGGATCCGCCAAGCAATCACCCGCTCGATAGCCGACCAGGCGCGCACTATTCGAATTCCCGTGCACATGATCGAGACGATCAACAAGCTGATGCGTGTGCAAAAACAGCTCGTCCAGGAGTATGGGCGCGAACCTACGCCTGAAGAGGTGGCGGAAGAAGTGCTGTTGCCCGTCGATCGCGTTCGCGCGGTCTTAAAGATGGCTCAGCAACCTATCTCGCTTCAATCGCCCGTTGGCGAAAGCGAAGAAACGAATTTTGGCGACTTTATCGAGGACAGAGGCGCCGAAAACCCCAGCGACATGACTGCCATCGTCCTATTGAAAGAGAAAATCAAAGACGTCCTCGAGACCCTGACAGATCGCGAGCGGCAAGTGCTCGAGCAGCGTTTCGGGCTGGTCGATGGTTACAGCCGAACGCTTGAAGAAGTAGGCCGGCAGTTTCAGGTCACTCGGGAGCGCATTCGTCAGATCGAAGCAAAGGCTTTGCGCAAAATGCGCCACCCGACCCGTATTCGGCAGCTCGAAGGATTCCTTGAGGCTTCCGGAGTGTAGAAAATATCGATTTTTAGTGCTTCGCCTGAGCGCAACTTCCAACAGTGCAAGTAGTTCAATCCAGCGGAGACTATGCAACGTGAAGATGATCAACAATTATGGGACTTGCTCGGTCGGACCGCCGAACCCAAGCTTTCGCCGTTCTTCGCGCGAAATGTGTTGAGGGAGATCCGTCTGGAAGCAAGTCGCTTTGGGCGAGCGCGAAATTGGTTCAGCTTGCGGAGACTCGTCGCAGCATCTGGCGTGGCAGTTGTCGTGATAGGACTCGCAATCGCCACGCACGCCCCTAGGTGGTCGCAACAGCCCCCCGAGCGCGAACCCGATGTGGTGGCAAAGATCGATCCGCAAGACTTCGACGTCGTCGCTGATCTGGATGAATTGCTCGCCTCGAACGAAGACAACCCGTGGGACGAAAAGCCAACTCTGTAAAAGTAATCGCCACCTTATCGATCTTCGCTTCGTTCTGCGCTTTGGCACAGGCGCAGCCGCAGCGGTCGGGCGGGCGGCAGGTAACTCCGCATGCCGGTCCGCCGCCGCCGGTGACGAGCACGCATGAGCGCTGGCTCTCTCTCCCTCCAGCTGACCGCCAGGATTTCCGGCGTAATGCCGAGCGTTGGATGCGAATGAGCCCGGACGAGCGCAAGATATTGCGCGAGCGGGAAAATTTGCGCCAGGCACAAATTAAACGTGAAACCGAGGCTGCGCTGCGCGATTCTGGCCTCCGGCTGGATCAGGAAAAGCGTAGTCAGTTCGAGTCACGTTACATAGAGGAGCGCCGCAGAATAGAGCGAGCGCTTCGGCAGCAAATCGAAACTGAGCGACAGAAGGAGCTACCGGCATTGATTCAACAGTTAAAGAGAGAATTCCAATTGGAGCCAAGCGGCGGCGCTACAGCGAAACCGGGAGAGTCGCCGAAATCAGGGAAATAGGAAATGTAACGGTCCCTGTCGCGTAACGAGGCTTCTCGCCGAGAGAGCGCATCTGAACCCGACGCTATAAAGCCGGTGAGTTGAAGCAGCGAAAAGCTGCGAATCCAACGACAGCGGAGCCGCACCCCCGCTCCAAAATGACGGCTGGCTCGAAATAGATATCGAGCCAGCTCAGCGGATTTCTTAGATCCTACGTCAACTCATTACCGCTGATAATAAGGATGACGTTTGTGGCGTGAATAATAGGCGCGAGTTAGCCCCGGTAAGTATAGGCTGAACAGCCATACTATCTACAGCTTAATTTATCGCCAGTGCCGGGGATGTCTCACGACGCGATGTCTCGGGATAAATACGCGATGCCCGTTGCGCCAGTAAAAGGACGGCCCAACCCAGACGCTCGGCCCATAATATCCGTAGGGGTAGGGATAATAAGGATACGGATATCCCACCGGGAAGCCGAATCCGATTCCGACCGATACGCCGGCGTCAGAACGCGGCGCTGAAGCAAAAGCGAATCCGCCTGCCACTACTGCAATTAAGAGAAGTTTTTTCCAGTTCATTATCATTTTCCCTCCATGCAATTAAACAAGCGGGGCAACAGAAAGTTTCCGATTTATTCAGCGGCGATTTTCTTCGGATAAGCCGTAATGCACACATTTTCGCCAAGCCGTCCATAGGAGACATCGTCCAGATATATCGCATGGCTAGTGCTTTGCGCTCCATGGCCCGGCAATGCAATCACCGAGCCGCCCGTCAAAATCGGACCCAAATAAATTTGCACCTTGTCGATCAGGCGCGCATCGAGCGCTTGGCCAAGCACTTGGCCTCCACCCTCAATCAGAACACTCGTCACACTTCGTTTACCCAGATCTTTCAGGACACTCCTCAGCGATTTGCCTTTATAAATAAGCGTCCGCCCAGCCCACTGATCAGAAAACAATCGTGCCCGTCGCGGCAGATTACCCGAACGGGTCAGCACGACGCGCCAAGGCTGCCGCGGCCCCCGCACGCCACGCACGGTTAAGCGCGGGTTGTCCGCCCGAATTGTTTCTGCTCCAACCAGAATCGCATCTACACGGCAGCGAAGCTGGCGTGCGTGACGACGGGCAGAACGTCCTGTAACCCAGCGAGATTCACGAGAAGGGCGCGTCAATCGACCATCAAGAGACATGCCGCACTTTGCGATGACAAAAGGCTGCTGGCTCACTATCCATTTGTTGAAAGCCTCGTTAAGACGTGCGCAGTCCTGAGCCAAGACGCCTTGTCGTACTTTGATGCCTGCATCGCGCAGCCGCCTGATCCCTCTGCCGTGATGTCGAGGATTCATGTCCACCGCGCCAACAATCACTTTCCTGATTCCAGCCTTGAGAATCGCGTCGGTGCAGGGAGCAGTGAGCCCAACTGTGGAACAGGGCTCGAGTGTAATGTAGAGCGTTGCGCGAGCAGGCACGTCGGCGCCGAAGTTGCGCAGACACTCGATCTCAGCGTGTTCATGGCCGGCTCCGCGATGATGTCCTCTCGCCACTATCCGATTATCAACGACCAGCACCGCGCCGACAGCGGGATTGGGGCTCGTCTGGCCTTGTGCTTTCTTGGCTTGTTTTAGCGCCTCGCGCATGAACCGTTCGTCTCGCTGTGCCATCCTCGCCACGGCCAGATGGATAGTCGCGATCATTACTTGCGGCAACTGTTTCAGAGTCGGAATTGGGCAAGCCTGTCACACGCTTATCCGCCAAAATGTTGGAATCAGTGCGCCAAATCGACACATACAGGAAGCGATGATCTCAGGTGTTACCGAATGGTAACTAACTGGAATATAATATCTTATGATAAGATGATCGAAACGGCTGGTTTTGGCACAAGGACAGCTTTTTAGTACGCCGCAGAAAACTTAGAAAGGAGCCTTTAATTATGAACCTCATACGTTATCAAAGCCCACAACTAATGTCGTGGCCCTCGCTCGATCGATGGATGAGCCTAAGGGACGACCTCAACACGCTCTTCGAGTCGCCTTTTTGGTCAGGCGTCGGACACGCGGGACAGCTCTTTAGCGGCTGGTCGCCGGCGCTTGATCTCTATCAAAACAACGACAACGTCGTGGCCGTCGTCGAACTTCCCGGAATGCGTCGAGAAGACATCGAAATTTCCTTGCACGATGGGACGTTGACGATCAGCGGCGAGCGAAAGCGCGAGACTTCTAACGACGAAAAGACGGAACGCACAGAGCGTTATATCGGGAAATTCCGTCGGAGCATTACGCTCCCAGTCAGAGTGGACGCGAACAAAGTCAGCGCGAGCTATCAGGATGGAATCTTGACCGTGACGTTGCCCAAGGCAGAGGAAGCGAGGCCGAAGCAAATTCCGGTCAGTTAATCAACATCCGGCGCGGCGCATGGTGCGCCGGCCAATTTTTCACCAGGAAAGGAAATTAAGTATGAACACATTAGTCCGCGAAAATCGTGACGGGGATCGCGCGCAAGCCGAACAGTTTGTCGCGCCTTCTGCCAGCGTCACGGAAGCCGCCGACGGCTATACGCTTCAAATCGAAATGCCCGGGGTGAACAAACAGGGCCTTGAGGTTTTAGTCGAGAACAACGAGCTGACAATTGTTGGGCGCCGTTCTCTTCCCACTGTGGAAGGGACGTTGATTCATCATGAATTGCGCCCGGAGAACTATCAGCGCACGTTCGAGCTCGATCCATCGATCAATGCTGACAAGATCAGCGTAAAAATCGATCAAGGCCTCGCGACTTTGACTTTGCCCAAGGCGGAGCACGTCAAACCGCGCAGGATCACCGTTTCTTAAACTCGAGATCTACTCGGCACAAAGGCCGCAGGTCAGAATGGACCTGCGGCTTTTTCCTTTCCTAGCAAGACTCGTCTGCGTGCATCTTCCCAGTGCTGAAGTGCCCAAGTCTCGTTCCTTGGGACAAAAGAAGCATTTGCTTTTTCCTTGGCGAAGTGACGCGGCCGACGTACTTAGAGATATCTCGATATGGCGACCAAAACCGAAGAAAAAACAAGCGCAGACAAAGTCACAGCCGCGCGAAATAAGAATCTCGACCTTGCGATTCAACAGATCGCGAAAGATTACGGCGAAGGCGCGATCATGCGTCTCGGTGACGAAAAAATCGTCGATATCGACGTTATTCCCACGGGTAACATTTTGATTGATCGCGCGCTTGGAGTGGGCGGATTCCCGCGAGGTAGAGTTGTCGAGGTGTTTGGTCCGGAATCTTCAGGGAAGACAACGCTCACTCTTACCGTGATTGCCCAGGCACAAAGACGCGGTGGCCTTGCAGCGTTTGTCGACGTCGAGCATGCGCTCGATCCTGCCTACGCAAGAAGACTCGGTGTCGATCTTGATGATCTGCTCGTCTCGCAGCCGAGCTCTGGAGAGGAAGCGCTCCGGATTTGCGAGACGCTGATCCGCTCCAATGCTCTCGACGTAATTGTTGTTGATTCGGTGGCAGCGCTGGTCACTAGAGCAGAGCTGGAAGGTGAAATTGGCGATGCCACAGTGGGTGCGCAGGCGCGACTGATGAGCGCGGCGTTGCGCAAGCTAACATCGCTCATTTCCAAAGCGCGAACGTGCTGCATTTTCACAAACCAGATCCGGGAAAAGATTGGAGTCATGTTTGGAAACCCGGAGACAACTCCGGGTGGAAAGGCATTGAAGTTTTACGCCAGCATGCGTGTCGATATCCGCCGCATCGGCGCCATCAAACAGACCGACGGCGTCGTAACGGGTAATCGGACGCGCGTCAAAATCGTGAAAAACAAAGTTGCCCCGCCGTTTACCGAAGCGGAGTTCGATATCATGTATAACGAGGGAATTTCCTCGACTGGCGCTCTTCTCGATCTTGCATTGGAAAAACAAATCATCGAGAAGCGCGGTTCCTGGCTGAGTTACAAAGGAACCCAACTGGCGCAGGGGCGCGATGCAGCAAAAGAAGTGCTCAAGAACGACCGCGCCTTGTACGAAGAGATCGAATCCGCGGTGAAGGCAAAGCTGGACGAAGACAAAAAGTAATTCCGGCGGCAAGGCTGCAAATTTGCGCAACGTATCGGGAAACTTTCCTCGGAGTGAACCGAGGCCATCCCGCATATCATCGCTACATTTGGCAAGAATTCGCTGCCCGAATTTCGTCGATGCGCGGGTCGATGCGATGCATTCAGCTGTCGATATGAAAACTTTGAACTTTCGAATTGTTCCGCTTGCCACCGAGGTTGCGGAAGCAGCGCGCCGGGCCGCGGCTGCGGGCGCGCCGGACCATAGTGTCGTCATTGCAGATTCACCGAACGGGTTTCCGTGCCGGCATTGTTTGCGCTGGGCGCAACCCGGCGAGCGAGTCATTCTTTTCCCCTACCCCGCAATTCCGCCTGGTCATCCGTATTCGGAGAGTGGCCCGATCTTCGTTCACGCCGAGCCCTGCGAACGCTACGGCGCGACGCGCGAATATCCATCCGCCTTCCGCAACGGTCGCGTGTTCCGCGCTTACAATGCGAACTACGACATGATCGATGCCGAGATCGTGAACGGAAGCGAACCGGAAGCGGTTGTTGAAAAGTTGCTGCAAAATCCCGAGACTGCGTTTGTGCACGTGCGCAGCGTGACGCACGGTTGTTACACCTTTGGAGTCGAACGCATATGAAAGCACTGGAACTTCTTCCTCCATCGGAAACGATGTATCGCGCATTGGTGAATCGTGACCCGAGCTTCGAAGGAATCTTCTTCGTTGGTGTGCGCACGACCGGAATTTTCTGCCGGCCAACGTGTACGGCGAAAAAGCCGGCGCGCGAGAATGTCGATTTTTTCGCAACCCCGAGCGAGGCACTGCATGATGGTTATCGTCCCTGTTTGCGCTGTCATCCTATGGATCCGGACAAACGTCCGCCCAAATTGATCGAGCGCCTGCGCACTGAAGTGGAACGCGCGCCGGGTGGACGTCTGACCGACAAGGAATTGGCAGCGATGGCTATCGATCCATCCACCGCGCGACGCCAATTCAAGCGTCATTACGGAATGACCTTTCAAGCGTATCATCGCGCGCGCCGGATGGGACTCGCTTTGCGCGAAGTGCGAAAGGGCGGTCGCGTCGATCAAGCGAAGAATGGAAGCGGCTTCGAATCGGCGAGCGGGTTTCGCGAAGCGTTCACACGGATCTTTGGTGACCCACCGACGGCCGCGAAGTCGCGCGAGCCAATGTTCGTCGAGCGAATCGACACTCCTCTTGGAACGATGGTCGCACTCGCTGATGATAAGGGTCTGCGCTTGCTCGAATTCGCGGACCGCCGCGCGACGGAAAGGGAACTGTCGATCTTACGGAGACGTTTGCGGACAAGCATTGTGCCGGGCGAGCACCGATATCTGGACGCGATCCGTTCTCAGCTTGCCGATTACTTTTCCGGCAAGAAACTCGAATTGGATATTCCGGTCGCGCCGGTCGGTTCGGAATTTCAGCTGCGAGCTTGGAAAATTTTGCGTTCGATCCCAGTCGGCGAAACGCGCTCGTACTCCTGGATGGCGGAACGTTTGGGCGATCGCAACGCGCGGCGCGCCGTCGGTCGGGCGAACGGCACCAATATGATTTGCATCGTGATCCCATGTCATCGTGTCATCCGTGCGGACGG
>JBKOXU010000068.1:0-9043 GCA_046725095.1 Verrucomicrobiota bacterium | reverse complement strand
CCGCTGGGAACACTCGAGCCGCACGGCGTCACACCCAATGGCACGGATATTCTCGCACCGGTAGCGATGGCGCGAGAGATCGCCCCGCGCGTCAATGCGATGATCGCGCCAGCTATTCCCTATGGATTCACGGGAATTATGGATGCATACCCGGGCAGCTTCACGATTCCGGAGGCGGCCTTTCGTAGCTATGTGCACGCTGTTCTCGTCGGTCTAGCGAAGAACAAATTCAAAAACATTATTTTGCTCAACGGCCATGGCGGCGGACAGACCGCGGTCCTAAGTGCGCTCGCACAGGAAGTGGGACGCGAAACGGGCACGCGCCTTCTGGTTGTGAACTGGTGGTCTTATTGCAGCGATGTGACGCTGGAGGTGTTTGGCGAAGACGGCGGTCACGGAGCGGAAAATGAGACCGCATACATCATGGCGATCGATCCGGCTCTCGTTCAGACAAGGCATTACAAACCTGAGATGGCGACTGCGCTTCCCCCGCCCAACACCTGGAGCGCCTATCCGTTCCCTTCCACCATCATGCTCTACAAGGAAGGCCAGGGCTATCCGAAATTCGATCCGGTAAAAGCGAAGACTTATTTCACGAACGTGAACGACAAGATCGCGGGTCTGATTCAAGAGACCATCAGGAAATGGGACATGGCGGGAGTGTGAGGGGCGGCAGGACGCTCGATACTCGAACTCTCTAGCAACGGCATCGCTTGCTTGTCGCCGCTGCACCGGTAAACTCGGCGTATGGCCGGACAAGGAATGCATCAGTCGCAGAACTTTGCCCTGCAACAAATTCTTGCGCCGCAGCTTCAACAAAGCCTGCTCATCCTCCAAACGCCTCTGCTCGAGCTGCGCAATCTCGTGCAACAGGAAATGGAGACGAACCCCGTCCTCGAAGAGCTGCCGGATGAATCCCGAACGGATGAACGCGACAGCGCCGAGCCTTCCGCTGACAACAATTTCAAGGAAGAATTCGAGAAGCTGGTGAGCCTGGATGAGGAATGGCGCGATTACATGGCGCAGTCGGCGAGCTATAGCTCTGATGGTTTTCGGAATTCGCAGGAAGCGAAAGATAAGCGCCAGTTCTTTTTCGATTCCATCGCTGTCCAGGAAACGCTTCAACAGAATCTGGTGGGGCAACTAAACCAGACCGCGCTCAACGCCGACGATCGCAAGGCGGCTGAGCTAATCATTGGCAATATCGATGACAACGGATTTCTCCAAAGCACGCCGGAAGAAATGGCGCTCAGTTCCGGAGTTGCGAAGGAAGATTTCGAGAGAATGCTTTCGCTTATTCAGGGTTTTTATCCGCCGGGCGTGGGCGCGCGCGATTTGCGCGAATGTTTGCTCATTCAATTGCAACGTGAAGGAAGGGAAGGCAGCCTCGAATACGGAATCGTCTCCGAGCACATGGAAGATTTGGGCAAACGGCGCTTTCCCGAAATCGCGCGGCGGATGGGCATCAGCGTCGAGGAAGTGCAAAGGGCCGCCACCAAGATTGCGCGGCTGAATCCGCGTCCCGGCCAGGTTTTCGCGGCTGCTCCGCAAAACTATGTACTGCCGGACGTGACCGTCGAGAAGGTGGATGGCGATTACCAAGTCATCTTGAACAATGAGCAAATCCCGCACCTACGGATCAGCAATCTCTACAAAGACATTATCGCACAGGGGAACAACGGTGCTGAGGTCAAAGATTACATCCGCGACAAAATCCGGAGCGGCAAATTCCTGATCCGATCCATTCACCAGCGCCAGCAAACGATTTCCAATATCGCGCACCAGATCGTTACGCGGCAGCGCGATTTCTTTGAGCACGGCCCGTCGCATCTGAAGCCGATGACCATGGGGGAAATCGCCGATACGGTTGGCGTGCATGAGACGACGGTAAGCCGCGCTGTATCCGGAAAATACATGGCTACACCCCATGGCATTTTCGAGATGAAATACTTTTTCACCTCCGGATATCAAACCGCCACCGGCGAATCGATGAGTAACACCAGCGTCAAAGAAGCTGTCCTGGATCTGGTGAAACATGAGGATGGCAACGCGCCGCTGAGCGACCAGCAGCTCGTCGAAATTCTGACCGAACGCGGGATTCCCATCGCGCGGCGCACCGTCGCCAAGTACCGCACCGAGCTGAATATTTTGCCAAGCCACATGCGCCGGAAATATTGAGGCTTCGCCTCGCGGTGAAGCGATGAAGGATTGAAGCGAGGTGCTGATTGTCGATCTTGTCGCTTTAACGGTTTAACTCTTCAACGCTTCAACGTTCGCCATGAATCCTTCTCTCCGCGCCGCGGTCATCGCCGAATGGCGAGGTCTGCCCGAGAGGAAAATGCGGCCAGATCGGTGGCAAGCACCGGCCGATTTGGTTCCGAAGTTGATGCAGAAGCTCGGATTACGCGAGCGATTGCACGAGACCGAAGTGATCGAGGCGTGGTCAAAAATAGTCGGCGAATTTATCGCCGCCCACTCCGCGCCTGTCGCTTTGCGCGAAGGCATTCTTTACGTGCGCGTGCTACAACCGGCCTTGCACTACGAACTCGAACAAGTCTCTAAGATCGACATCTTGCGAAAACTGAAACAACGCTTCGGCACAAAGACGATTCGCGACCTCCGCTTCCGGGTCGGTTGATTGGTCCAGCATTTACGACGAATGCACACCAGTGAACACGAATTCATCATTTTGGCCGCCGTCGCCGACTGCGGCAGCCCCATGCGGACCCAACATTCCGTGACCAACTAGATTGACGGGTTTTTTTCGAACGCTAACCTGCCTTGATTCGTGTCCAATCGTCCTGCAGTAGCGGCATTCGTGGTTACTGAGTCCATTAAGGCGGAGCAACCACGGTTATCTCTTTCGAAGATCGCGGCCCGTCACTGTGAGAGTTGCTCCAGAAAACTGCACGGGCTCGTTGACGATGACTGACGAAAAGAAGTCCGGAATCGACGCCGAACGCAGCAAGATTCAATACAATCATGACGAGCGCGAAAAGATACATTCCCATCGTCAATCCGATGGCGATATGCATTCCCAAAATGCCAACTAGCCAAACGAGCCGGGTCTTTTTCATCCAGATGAAAAATACGTAACCAACTTCGAGCAGGCAGATTGAAATTCCGAGGAGAGGCAGAACGTATTTGAATCGAATAAGAATATCCGGTGAAATGATGTTGAAAGGGGGTCGTGTCAGGGCTCGCCAGAGATTTGATCCATCCCACCAGCCGCTGCCCAGGCATTTCGCCAAGCCTCCGGTAAAGTAAACGATACACATGTGTAACTGTAAGACGCGCTGCCAAAAGCCTAAAAGTTGTGGATCCTTCGGTTCTGTATTTACCAGCCACTGATCAAGCGAGTACCGATCTGGCAGTGGCGACAACATCAAATAAAAAAGTCCCATCGTCGTAAAGTTATCGGCACCGTATGCCAGCAATCCTGCGCTTTCAGCCGCGCAGAGGTGAAGAAACCAGGCAATGATGGCTGCCGGGCGACAGAAAAGTCCTAGCAATAAAAAACATCCGGCGCAAAGCAAGCCAGCCCAGGCAACCGAAAGGACCATTTCCTCGCCGACACCGATGTGGCCACCAAGAGCAACAAGCCAGCCAAGTTTCGGAATGAAAGAACTATCCAACGAGACAATGGCCTCTCCCAATTCACGGCTGACAAGACCCTTGCCAGTCCCGGCGAACAAATAGTGCCAGTCATTCTTTAAGAACAGCGCATAGACAGCAAGTTGCAGGCCCAGGCCGATACGCAAAACGGTAAGCCACCTGTCGGTTTCTGGCGGAAACAAAAAGCCCATCAAATCGTTGCCCCATGCTCGCATCCGTTTCATTGGGCCTTTGACTGGTTTTCTTCGTTACGAATGCTGAAATCGTAGCTGAACAGTGGCTGAAACGATTCCCTTTTCCCATGTTCAAAGTCACTGATGTTCGGCGGGTTAACCGAGCCGAAAATGGCCCGAACCTTTTTCACATCAGAGTGCTCCTGCCAGACGGAGAGCACGAGCATTTTGACCGTCACTTCCCGCAGAGGCTCGTAAAGCGGATCCGCCAGCCTGTCTAACAAACTGTCCAGACGGAGGGCGGCGGCTCCGCCCCGCACATGGGGCACATCATGTTGTACATGGCCATCCTCGTAATATAGTTCCAAGGTAAGCTTGTGGTAAGCCGGGACATTCGGCGCAAAAAAGCCGTATCCCGCCTGGCTGCCCGCAGCGTGCAGATAAGTGGCTATACCCAGCCGCCACGGATTATACGCAGCAAGGTCCTTGCCCAACACCGCTGCCAGAACCGCTTCGCCACTGCGCGCGCACCTATTGAGCGCAAACGGCAATATGGTTGCGCCCGCCGCGACGAGGGCGAACATCCCGCGAAGGCAAAGTACCGTTATAAGGAAGAAATGGACCCCGGCCCAAGCCGCATAAATGCGCTTAGAGGTCATCCCATCTCAAATAAATTAAGTGCGCCCGTTAAACAAACCAAAAGCGACGCGAGGACGAGTGCGCCTGTCTGCGCCGAGGCTTCGGCAGGCTGGCATTCTGAAGTCCCGCGATCTCGGGGCTGAAACAGAAATGCCCGTCTCGTACGCATTTCGCACAAAGTGCTTTGGAGTGCGATGCGTCGCGCCGCGGTCGAAGCGCTATGGCGCGGAGGAGGCTTCGCGTCGCTTTATCTGCATGCCGGTCGAAACACGAAACACCCAACGCCAAACTTTGCCGAACTTTCTGCATTCGGCGATCAGCGATGGGAGATGCGAGTTTTCTCCGACCGTGCGACTGGAGAGGCGGCCTCGGCGAGCTTCTGCTCCGATGCGATGTCGGAGGAACGCGTGCTCTCGAATGCTTTCGGCGCGGGCGTTTTTCTTTTAAGCGAGCCCAAGTGAACGGTGGATCGTCTTCTCTGAAGACGATCATAATCGCCGGAGGCGCGAATATCCGGCAGCTGCAGCACACAAAACACCCGCTCCCGAAAATTCCCGGGACTCGCCCATCGACCGTTGCCTAAGCGATTGGCTTAAAGCGCCGCTGCGACTAATTTCAAATTCTCAGTCAGTGCCTTGCTCTCGCCAGTCATTGCCGGGACTCTCTCCACAAATCGCAGGCAAGCCGGGATGGGGCTGTAGTCTGCGTAAAATAGTGTCGCTTTATCAGTTTGAATACTCTTCAAAGGACGAGCCAGACTATTTCGGTTAGGAGTGGAGGTATGCATTGCAAGGGCGCTAACCCCGACAACTGCTGCTACCACGAGCGCTGCCGCGAGAAAACGTTTAGCGCTTTCTCCTGTGTTCTTTTTCATAACCCGGCTGCTAAGGGGTCGCGCCCTTTTTGTCAAGAAAAAATTTAGAGTTACGTAATAAGCTTTAATAGTATTTAATAAAATTCTGCTGTCGAAAGTTCGTATAAATCAACGGTTCACTGCGGCACTGGCTACAGGCAGACTTCATTCAAAAACCTGCGGCGTGCCGCGTACTTCGCCGCAAGCGAAGCGATGATCGCATCAAAGCGTGGATCGCCGCGCCAGCGGATCCAAATGGGATTGAGACGCAAATGGCCGTAGCTCAGAACACTCCCTGGCAGCTTCACCGCCTCATTCAATCGTTCGATTGCGCGATCCTTGTCGCCGGTCCACGCATAAATTACGGCCAGGTACTCGATCAACAGGGGGACCCTCGATGGCGCTTTTGCTGACGGGGATCAGTTCGACTGCTAGTTGGCCTTCGCGAACTGCGTCCTGCTTGTTTCCCAGAACGGCATTAACCACCCCGAGCGTGCAGAAAGCTTTGCCGAACTTTCTGCATCCGACGATCAGCAATTGGCAATGCAAGTTTTCTTCGACCGGGCGACTCGAGGGATGGCCTCGGCGAGCTTCTGCTCCGGTGCGACGCCGGGGAATCCGTGCTCCCGAATGCTTTCGAGCTGGCGTCTTTCTTTTACGCGAGCCCCACCGAAAGTGAACCGGCTTCCTGGAAGACGATCATAATCGCCGAAGGGGCGAATATCCGGCAGCTGCAGTACACAATATAGCCAGTCCCGAACATTTTCAGGACTGGCGCATTGATCGTTGCCTAAGCGACCGGCCTAAAGTGCCGCTGCGACTAACTTCAAATTCTCAGTCAGCTCCTTGCTCTCGCCGGTCATTGCTGGCACCCTCTCCACAAAGCGAAGACAATCTGGGAGGGGGAGGGGCCAGTAGTCTGCGTAAAATAGTGTCGCTTTATCAGTTTGAATACTCTTCAAAGTACGAGCCAGACTATTTCGGTTAGGAGGAGCGGTATGCATTGCAGGGGCGCTAACCCCGACAACTGCTGCTACCACGAGCACTGCCGCGAGAAAACGTTTAGCGATTTCCCCTGTGTTCTTTTTCATAACCCGGCTGCTAAGGGGTAATGCCCTGATTGTCAAGAAGAAAAACAAAACAATTATTGACGCACATTCGGCGAACGTCCGTCAACTGTCCGGGAGCGCACGCACGCGAAGACGCGGGCGCTCCTCTACTTCGGCGCAAGCGAAGCGATGACCGCTTCAAAGCGCGGCTCGCCCCGCAGAGGATCCCAAATGGGATTGAGACGCAAATGGCCGTAGCTCAGAACGCTCCCCGGCAGCTTCACCGCCTGATTCAATTGTTCGATTGCGCGATCCTTGTCGCCGGTCCACGCATAAATTACGGCCAGGTACTCGATCAAGAGGGGGCCCTCGATGGCGCTTTTGCTGACCGGGATCAGTTCGACTGCTAGTTGGCCTTCGCGAATTGCGTCCTGCTTGTTTCCCAGAATGGCATCAACCACACCGAGGGCGCAGAGAGCTTCCGGATAGTTGGGTTGGTTGCGCACGGTTTGCGCAAGTTCTTCTCGCGCGCGGATGAACGCGGTGCGAGCTGCGAGCTCGTCGCCGCGAAGCTGGGCGACACGTCCCTCGCACCAACTGTTAGGGAATGGAACGTTTTCGTCGTAACACCCGCCGGTCGGCATGGCGGCCAGGGCGCGCTCGGCCGCGGCGGGATCGCGCTCCCGTAAGGCAAGGCCAAGCCATTGGTCAACGAGAACAGGCGCCGCATTTGGATCCTCGGCCAGGATCGCCTCAATTGTCGTATGCAGCGGTTTTGGATCTGCGCCCGATTCGAGATCAACCCAGGCGCGCCTTACCCGGCTGGGAATGTCTTTTGGAGCTAAGGCCAGGACGCGATCCAGAATGGCGGCCATCTCTTTGTAACGGCGCAAAGCTTCGTACGTAAGAGAGATTTGCTGGAGTATGGAAAAATTGCGCGGGTCCAACTCTAACGCACGGTTCATTTCCTCCAAGGATTTGTCCCACCGACCCTGGCGCCGATCAATGTAACCTGCCATAAGAGCAATCTGGGATTCGTTTGGCAGCGTGGCGCGGGCAGTATCCAGTTCCTCCCGGGCTCGGTCGTAATCCTGATACGCCCAATAAAGATGCTGAGCGAGCGCCAGATGCGTTTGTCCGGAGTCGGGGCGCAGGCGGCGGATAGATTGCACGGCTGTTTCGGACAGTTTAAGGCGCGCCTCTGTGTGATCGAAGCCAAAGAAATAAATCCGGTCATGCGCTCCTGCGAGCTGGCAATAAGCATCAAAAAACAAAGGGTCGCGTGCGATGGCCTGGTCAAGCAGTTGCACGGCCTGCAACAGGTCTTCGTTTGCCCGGGTGCTAAAGGCAATGCCATTGACGAGGCTTTTTGCCCGCGAGTACCCATCGTAGGCGACAAGGTCCGTGGTCGGCGGCTCTTTGATGGCGGCTTCCTCGACAGCTGAGACCCTGGCATGAAGCTGCGCTGCGACTTTTTGCGTAATTCCGCTCTGGACGGCGAACAGCTCATTTACATCGCACTCGTACCTTTCAGCCCAGATGTGGGTGTCAGTGCGTGCATCGATCAACTGGACGTCTAAAAAGATTTTGCCCGCACTCCTGCGGACGCTTCCCTCTAGCACATGAGAGACGTTCAGAGCCTGCGCGATTTGCTGCGCACTGTGCGCGCCGCGATATGGCAAGACGCTGGTGCGGCTGATGACCTTGAGGTCGGCCACCCTGGCCAGCTTGGTCAAAATGCCGTCCTGGACACTATCGGCAAAAAATGCGCTCTCGTCTTCTGCGCTGAGATTTTCAAAGGGCAACACGGCAATTCCCGGTGCGGCTGGCGGCGTGGCAAATTCGCCTTTCCAAATCAGTGCGCCCACCGCTGTTCCAAGTACTAGCAAGAGCGCTGCCATTCCCGCGACAACGGGATTGCGTCGCGACCAGCGCCAGATGCGCGCCGGCGGTGAGACCGGACGCGCGATGATGTGGCGACCCTCGAGCCAACGTTCAAGGTCTTCGGCCAGATCACCGGCGGAGCGATAACGCGCGCTTGGTTCGCGCTCCAGACATTTTGCACAAATTGTTTCCAGATCGCGATCGAGCGCTGGCGCGAGAGCGCGCAGTTTCGGTGCCGGCTTTGTCGCAGCTTGTTGAATAACAGCAAGCGCATGCTCGCCCAGAAATGGTGGCCGGCCGGTGAAAAGGTTAAACAAGATCGCGCCGAGACTGTAAACGTCCGCAGCCGGTGTGAGTCTCGCAACCGATCCGTTTGCTTGTTCGGGCGCGATATAACCGGGTGTGCCAAAAATCGTCAGCGTGTGCGTAAGATCGCTCGGGGTGTCGAGCCATTTGGCCAACCCGAAATCGCTCACCAACGGTTCGCCGCGCCCGTCGAGCAAAATGTTTCCCGGTTTTAGATCACGATGGAGAATGCCTTGAACGTGCGCGTATTGGACGGCGCGCGCGACCTTTGCCATTAGTGCCACGCTTCGGCGCGGTTCGTTACGCAGAGCCGGAGCCGCGTCCAACAGACTGCCGCCGGAGGCAAATTTCATGCTGAAGGACGGAAGACCGTCCTCGTTCTCGCCGACTTCATAAATGGGCAGAATGTTCGGATGATCTAGCTTCGCTGCAGCTTCGGCTTCACGGCGGAAGCGGACCAGCGTCTCCTGCGAATCGGCGTGATAACTCAAAATGCGCTTCACCGCGACGATGCGGCGCGAGTG
>JBKOXU010000160.1:0-8322 GCA_046725095.1 Verrucomicrobiota bacterium | reverse complement strand
ATTGGACCGTGTGCGGGCTCTTGCGGCACCGCGGCATATCGGGGATCGCAGGTCATAGTCTCCGACATCGCGACTGACCCGTTGTGGGACGTGCCCGAGCATCGGGCTTCAGCACTGAAGTACGGGCTGCGAGCCTCCTGGTCGAATCCAGTACTCTCTTCGGAAGGAAGAGTCCTGGGAACCTTCTGCATGTATTATCGCGAAATGCGAAGTCCGAACTCGCAGGACTTCGAGCTGATCGACTTGGCGACGCATCTTGTACGGGTTGCGATTGAACGTGATCGCACGGAGGAGGCGTTGCGTGGTTCCGAGCAAGTCGCTCGCGGACAAGTCGAGGCATTGACCTACAGCCTGGATGTTCTCGCGACCGCACCGGCACCAGACAAGTTCCTTGGCCAAATGTTAAGCACGATTGGTCGCCTCTTGAACGCGCAAAGCGTCATATTGTGGCTGCTCGACGAAACGAATGATTCGCTCGTTTTACGAGCCTGGGCAGAGGGCACAAACTTCGCAAAGGCCGACCCGGAGCATCCATTCATCAAGAATCCTTTATCGTGGAGGGACGATCCCGGACTTCAGGAGATGTTTTTTTCAGGAGCGCCGTCTGTCTGCGAAGACATAGAACATGATCCCGATGTTTCCGCAGCTCTTCGCGAGTATTTGCGGTCGGGAGGAACAAAGAAGTTCCTGAGGATTCCAACTCTGGTGGGCGGTCATGTGACAGGATTCATTGGGATTCGTCACGGCGACCGGCCGCCCTATCGGCCAGAAGAGATTGAATTATCGCAAGCGCTCGCGCACCAAGCGATGCTGGCCATTCAACTCAATGAATATGCCGAGCAAAGCCAACAAGCAGCCATTTTGGAAGAACGAAATCGGATGGCACGAGACATTCATGATACGCTCGCGCAAGGTTTCACGGGCGTAATTGTGCAATTGGAAGCGGCGGAGGACGCAATCGCGTGTTGCCGTCGTAAGGAAGCGAACCAGCATTTGCAACGCGCAAGCGAATTGGCGCGGCAGAGTTTGAATGAAGCACGCCGATCGGTCCACGCGCTGCGGCCACAATCTTTGCAACGAGGAAATTTTTGGGAAGCGCTAAAAGGAATCGTTAAAAACACAACTGCCGGAACAGCGCTTCATACCAGGTTCGAGCTTCGAGGCAAGCTGCGCGATCTCCCCCTGATTTGGCAGGAGAATCTTCTGCACATCGGACAGGAAGCTTTGACTAACGCGCTCAAGTACGCGCATCCGCGCAATTTTGAAACACGTTTGATCTCCGATTCAAAGGAACTTCGCCTCGAGCTTCGTGACGACGGGGACGGATTCAAAATCAAAGATCGACATGATGGCTTCGGTTTAGCCGGAATGCGCGAGCGGGTCGAACAAATGGGCGGCGAACTAAAGATTAGCAGCACGCGCGGCAAAGGCACGAAGGTCATTGTTACTCTGCCGCATAATCACGAGTCGAAGACGTGAAATCCAAAAAGAAACCCGTTCGCAAAACCAAGCGGTCCGCGGAAAAGCTAACGGCCCGTAGCACCAAGATCTCAAAGACAACCAGACCTAAGGGCGCTTTCAGGAAGCCTGGCATCGCTGTACTCATCGCCGATGATCACAGCGTCGTGCGTGAAGGCTTGGTATCGCTGATTGGGCGCAAACCGGACATGACAGTTGTTGGAGAAGCGAGCAACGGCCGTGAGGCAGTTGATCTTTGGAAACAGCATCGGCCCGACGTTACGCTGCTCGATTTACGCATGCCCGAGCTGGATGGCGTTGGTGCGCTCAAGGAAATTCGCGCCGGCGATGAGGACGCACGGATCATCGTGCTGACGACGTTTGACGGCGACGAAGATATTTACCGCGCCATTCAAGCCGGCGCGAAAGGTTACCTGCTCAAGGACGCACCGCGCGAAGCGCTGATGGACTGCATCCGTCGAGTGCACGCCGGCGAAACTTGTGTGCCGGTCCACCTCGCAGCCAAGCTGGCGCAGCGCGTCAGCGGCGAAACCTTGAGCGAACGTGAGATCGACGTGCTCAAGCTGATGGCGCAAGGCAAAAGCAATAAGGAGATCGGTTCAGCACTCTTTATTAGTGAGGGCACAGTGAAATCGCACGTGAAAGGCATCTTCGCCAAGATGAATGTCATCAGCCGAACCGAAGCCGTCGCGAGCGCTACGCGTCGCGGCTTGATTCAGCTTTAGGCGTATTGAGACGCACATGATCTACCTGAAAGCATCGGGAGTGACAAAATGCCTGAAGTAGCCGAGTCAAAGGACGCCATTCCGGTAACGCTTACTGTTAACGGCAAGAAACACGATTTGCGGATCGATCCGCGCACGACGCTTCTCGATTGCCTTCGAGAGAATCTGCATCTGACCGGCTCCAAGAAAGGTTGCGATCATGGTCAGTGCGGTGCGTGCACTGTGCACATCAACGGTCGCCGGGTGAATTCCTGTCTCTGTTTCGCCGCAATGCACGAGGGCGACGAGATCACTACGATTGAGGGCATCGGCCAACCGGAAAACCTGCACCCGGTGCAAGCTGCGTTCGTTGCCTGCGATGGCTACCAGTGCGGCTATTGCACGCCCGGGCAGATTATGTCGGCGGTGGCGCTCTTGAAGGAGCCGTGCGGCCCCGGAGATGCGGAAGTGAAGGAGTTCATGAGCGGCAATATTTGTCGCTGCGGAGCCTATCCCAACATTGTCGCTGCTATTCAAAGTGTTCGGCAAAACGCCAAGCCGCAGGAACCAGGATGAAAACTTTCGCACTCACGCGGGCCAGAGACAGCGCACAAGCTATTGCGACGGCGGCCAAAGCGACCACTGCTCAGCAGGGCGCAGAGATTCGCTTCATCGGCGGCGGCACGACGCTAATCGATCTGATGAAGTTGAATGTCGAGCAGCCACAGACGGTGGTCGACATCAACCGGCTTCCGCTCGACAAGATCGAAGCGCTTCCTGACGGCGGCCTAACAATTGGCGCTGTCGCCCGCAACTCGGACCTGGCTTATCACCCGCTCGTTCGTAAAAACTACGCTGTTCTATCCGAAGCGATCTTGAGCGGTGCGACGGTCCAGCTTCGGAACATGGCGACCACCGCTGGTAACCTGCTTCAGCGGACCCGCTGCATGTATTTCCGCGCTACCGATATGCCATGCAACAAGCGCGAGCCGGGCTCGGGTTGCGCGGCCATTACTGGCGTAAACCGCAGTTTGGCTATTCTCGGCACGAGCGAACATTGCATCGCGACGAACCCGTCCGACATGAACGTGGCTATGGCCGCACTCGAAGCAACCATTCATGTGCATGGGCCTAAGGGCGAGCGGAGTATTCCGATTGCGGACTTCCACGTCTTGCCGGGGAACGCTCCGGAACGTGAGACAGTGTTGGAGCCGGGTGATTTGATTACTCATGTGGCGCTCCCGCCAGCCGCGCCCGGGAGCCGCTCGCTTTATTTCAAATTGCGCGACCGCGCTTCCTACGAATTTGCGCTCGCTTCCGCTGCGGTTGTGATCACTGTTGCGAATGGAAAAATAACGCGCGCTCGCATCGCGCTTGGCGGCGTTGGCACGAAGCCTTGGCGGTCGACTGAGGCGGAAGGTGAATTAACGGATCAACCGGCAACACAAGCCGTTTTCCAGAAAGCGGCTGATGCGGCGCTGCGCGACGCGAAGCCTCAGAGTCAAAATGGCTTCAAGGTCGAGTTGGCCAAACGCTGCCTCGTCCATGCGCTGAAGCTCGCGACCCAAACTGCCTAACGAGGAGCCGGGCATGCCAACGACACAGGAAACCCCGACAGCATCACCGATCGGTCGTAAGACACCGCGCGTAGATGGCCCCTTGAAAGTGAGTGGTACAGCGATGTACGCCTCGGATTTCCACTTTCCCGAGATGCTTTACGCCGTTCCAGTCGAAGCGACGATCGCCAGCGGCCGAGTTACGAAACTAGACACTGCCGCCGCAGAAAAGATGCCGGGCGTGCGCGCAATTTTTTATCGCGAAAACATTGGAAAGATCTTCCGCTCCACCCAGGGAGAAGGGTTCGAGGGCATCGTCGATGAGCGCCGCCCGCCATTCGAAGATGATGTCGTTCGCTACTATGGCCAATACATCGCGCTCGCTGTAGCCGATACATTCGAGAGGGCCAAAGCTGCTGCCGATGCCGTCCGCGTGACGTACGAGAAGGGGAAGCACAACGTTGAGCCGGATCTCGAAGCTGACGACGAGCCGGACGTGGTTGCGACCACGTTCGCCCCGACGAACCGCGTGCAAAGCGAACGCGGAGATGCTGAGCGCGCTTTTATTAGCGCACCGGTCAAACTCGACCAGACCTATGTCACGCCGACCGAGACGCACAACCCCATCGAATTACAGGCGACGATCGCGATCTGGGATGGCTCGATGTTGACGATCTACGAAGAATCGCAGGGGATCTTCAATCTTCGCGGCATACTCGCGCAGATGTTTGCTTTGCCGAAGGAGAACGTCCGGGTCATCACCAAGTTTGTCGGCTCGGGTTTCGGCAGCAAGCTTTGGCCATGGACGCATTGTCCGCTCGCTGTCGCTGCGGCGCGGCAGCTTGGCAAGCCCGTCAAGCTGGTGCTCAGCCGCAAGATGATGTTCCAGTCGGTCGGTCATCGTCCCCGCACCCAGCAACGCGTGCGCCTCGGCGCCACCACCGACGGGAAGCTCGTCTCACTCCACCACGACTACGTCAATCACCATGCAATCCTCGATAATTATCACGAAGATTGCGGCGAGGCGACGGCGTTCCACCACAGTGTGCCGCACCTTCGAGTAAAGTTCGGCCGCGCCCGGCGACATGTCGGTTCGCCGACCGCCATGCGCGGCCCCGGCGCTGTGCCCGGGCTCTACGCGACGGAGTCAGCGATGAACGAGCTGGCCGATCAGCTCAAGATCGATCCGGTTCAGCTTCGCGTCCTCAACGAGCCGAAGATCGACGAATCGTTAGGCATTCCATTCTCGTCGCGCCATTTTCTCGAGTGCCTCGAGCTTGGCGGGGAAAAGTTCGGCTGGTCGAAACGCAATCCCGAAGTCGGCTCGATGAAACGCGATGGATTGTTGCTTGGGTGGGGAATGGCTGGGGCCGCTTGGGTCGCGGCGCGATTTCCTGCCGCGGCCAATGTCGAGCTTCGCGATGATGGCACCGTCCGCGTCGCGTCTGGAACGCAAGACATCGGCACCGGCACCTACACGATTCTTGCCCAGCTTGCCTCGGAGAAGACCGGTGTGCCGCTCGAAAATATCGAAGTGGCGCTCGGCGACACCTCGCTTCCGGAGGGCCCGATCTCAGGCGGTTCGATGGTGACCGGATCGATGGTCCCGGCCGTCTTTGCCGCGGCCGTCAATGCGATTGAATCATTGTTCACCGTCGCAACGAAAACGCCCGGCTCGCCGTTCGAAAAGCGCAAGCCGGCCGATTTGGTGTTCGAAGGCGGCCGGGTTTTTGCGAAGGCTGACGGTCCCACCAAGGGCGTCCCACTCGCGGATGTGCTTCGGCGCGCCAAGGTCCGCCTCGTTACAGGCAGCGGCAAGTCCGAAGCGACGTTTGGTGATCCGAAGCCGAAGTTCTCAACGCATTCGTTCGGCTGTCATTTCGTCGAAGTCACATGGCAGCCGGAGATCGCGCGACTCCGCGTCAGCCGAGTCGTGACTGTCATCGACGCGGGGCGCATTCTAAACCCGCTGGCCGGACGCAACCAAATCGAGGGCGCGGTCGTGATGGGAATCGGCATGGCGCTTTTCGAAGAGACCTTGTACGATCCGCAAACCGGTGCGCCCATTAATTCGAACCTGGCCGACTATATGATGGCGGTAAACTTAGACGTGCCGGCGATCAACGTGCATTTCCTCGACTTCCCCGACAAAGAGATCAACGAACTTGGCGCCCGCGGGATTGGCGAGATCGGCCTGGCCGGCGTCGCCGCAGCCATCACCGCGGCGGTCTACCACGCAACAGGCGTGCGCGTGCGCGAACTGCCTGTGAAGATCGAGCACCTGCTGACTCTTCGGTCTTGAGTTAAACCATGAAAGCACTGCAACAAATCATTGGGCGTGTCGCGGAAAATCCATCTCGCCCATGGGCGCTGGCTACGCTTGTTCAAACGGAAGGCTCCACCTATCGAAAACCGGGCGCGCGTCTCCTGGTCGATTCGGATGGCGGTACTTTAGGTGTTGTCAGTGGCGGCTGCCTCGAGGAAGAAATTGCGCATCACGGGCAAAAGGTGATCGACGACGCTTCGCCCGTGGTGTTGTCCTTTGATACGAAGCGTCTCTATGGGTGCGATGGCCAGCTGAAGATTTTTGTCGAGCCGCTTGCTGCGGCTGAACCGAACGGCAATCTCATAACCGAGATTGGGCGTTCGCTCAGGAATCGAGAGGTTTGCCGTGTTCGCACATGTTTCGAAGGCGACACACTCGGCTCCAAAGTGCTGACTGCCGATGCTCTGGTCGCCGAGCGGCGCGGTGTCTTAATAGATACAGTGTCGCCTCCCATTCGACTTTTACTCTTTGGCAC
The DNA here is from genome assembly GCA_046725095.1 of Verrucomicrobiota bacterium. Classification (GTDB taxonomy): domain Bacteria; phylum Verrucomicrobiota; class Verrucomicrobiia; order Chthoniobacterales; family UBA10450; genus Udaeobacter. The sequence continues at coordinate 1,782 of JBKOXU010000160.1, read as the reverse complement.
CGGGCCCGAGATCGAACCGATTACTCAGCTCGCTGAAAATCTCGGGTGGTTTATCGAGCGTTTCGATCATCCGTCGAAGCTCCCCGAAGATTTTCGTCCGGACGCGCAGACCGCGGCGCTGGTCATGAATCACAATTTTGGTCGCGATCTTCTCGCGCTCGATCGTATTCTGCCGCTCCAACTCCGTTATATAGGCTTGCTCGGGCCCAGAAAACGCCATGCTGAGTTGCTGGCGCGGCTCAGCGAATATCGACCGCTCGATTTCGGATCGGGTGTCGGAAACCTGCATGCGCCGGCCGGACTCGACATTGGGAGCGAAGCACCAGAAGAAATCGCGCTTTCCATTGTGTCCGAAGTTGCTGCAGTACTTTCAAATCGTCGCGGCGGTTCTCTGCGTGAACGCAAAAGCGATCTTCATGCAATCAACGCGGTAGCAGGCGGAGACGCTGCTTAGCTCAAGTCTGCGCGTTAGACGCGTCTGAATCGTCGGTTGATTGCAACCGCGCGAGATCGTCGGGCGTATCTATGTCGATTTCGCCCTCTTGAAAAGACAACAGGTGAACTTTCGGGAGATGCTTTTGGATGACTTGTTTCGCACCGGCGTCGCCTTCGAGCGTTGTAAGTTCGGCGAAATGAGCTTTATCGAACAACGCCGGCACGCCGTAGCTCCCGCCGTAGCGCGAAGCAACGATGGAACGACCCGTTTCACGATGAGCCGCAACGAGCCGGGCAATGATCTCCCGCGTGACGAAAGGCTGGTCACACAACATCAGGACGACCGCGGCGGTTAGGGGGTTCGCCGTGAGAAGCGCTTCGATGCCAACGCACACGGACGAGCTGATGCCGGATTCCCATTGCGGGTTCTCCGTTTCCCGCACGCGGAGTCCGCGCAAAGCTTCCCGTGACGGCGTCGCATTCGCGCCAGTTACCACCACCACCGGCCGGCACCCGGCCTCAAGTGCAACCGACGCCGCGCGCCTAAGCATTGTCTCGCCGCCGAACTGAAGCAGTTGTTTCGGCACGCCCATGCGCGTCGAGGCGCCTGCCGCCAGAATGACTGCGCCGACGCCGGCCAGATCAGCGACGGGAACAGTTCGCTCGGAAGATTCAGGCACAATTGGAATTCTACTTTCTCTTCACGGTCAGCTCCAGGTTACCAATGCGCTCATCAACACATGGACGCGCGCTGTGCTTGATGAAGATGGTATACGAAACGAGACGATCTCGAGTGCTGGCGCTGCCATGTTCCATTAGGTTGGTGCGCAAAATGCGGAAATCATCGTAAGTACGTCGATGAAAGCTGGCCCAGCTTTGACATCGCCGAGTGCGTAACTACCGGCACGGAGCGGCTTGGAACCGAGTCCTGAATTGGAAACACCAGACTAGGCATCAAGGAACCCCGGCGATTGCAGCTGAGACGCGACTGCTGGTGCCGTCGACAGCATCAGCGCAATCAATCGGCTGCGACTGGGGACTTCGAGCTTACGGAAGATGGAGTGGAGATGTGTTTTTACCGTTTCGAGACTCAAGCCGGTTTCGTCGGCAATCTCCTGATTGCTGCGCCCATCGCACACTAAACGTGCCAAATTCTGTTCTCGAATTGTGAGCCGAACCAGGTGCGACAACGAAGCGCGGCTGATTTGATATCCCGTTCCGCTGCTCCCACGTAAATCCTCGAACTCGATCAGAAAATGCGGACGCGCAAAGGCGGCCGAACTAATCTGTTTCAAACTAATCGTCGCGCGAAGATCGCACCGCGTCGGATGCCGTACTGTCTCGTCC
>JBKOXU010000166.1:0-6025 GCA_046725095.1 Verrucomicrobiota bacterium | reverse complement strand
GTCTGCACCACCATGCTCACAGCCAAAAACGCCGACATATGCAGCAAGTGCCTGGTGACCGAGCCCTGAGTCAGGTCTTTCATTGGCCCGAAGCTTCGCTCAATGAAGCTGGAGAAGGAATGTCGTTCCATTCCATCAACGCCTTTTCCTTTTCCGCGCCGTTGTTTTTTAGCCAGGCGCTCATCTGGTCGCCAATTTTTTCACCGTAAATGCGATGTGAATAGACGATCGAGCATCCAAGGCCGTCCACCAGTTTGAAGCGAGCCAATGCCACTTCAATAAAGTTTGGCCGGCCAAAAACTACGGCGACGAAATGCTCCGCTGGCTGCCTCGGGGTTCGCGGAACGGAACTAGTCCTGAGGACCTTACCGTTGTGACTTTTGTAATTTTCCAGAACGGCATTCGCCTTCGTTGCCAATGCCTCACCATCATGAGCCCCTGGATAGACATTGATCGTGATCATGTCTGACCACTTTTCGAGGTCTTCCTGGCCTTCGGACGTGAATTCATGTTGATGATTCACCGACCAGCGGTGCAGATAAACGACCCCGTCGAAAACGAATGCGGATTTTCCTGGTCCAGCAGCGGCCCGCGTCTGCTCCACGTCGAGTAGGCCGCACGCAATAACTAGTGAGACAAGAATCTGAAGGGCGTGGATCTTCACAGTTTTAGTCGGATTAGCTTCATCCTGATCGGCGTCAAGATTTTTGGTGACAAGTTCGAAGCCGCTGGAGAACAGGAATTACGTGCTTCAGTTCCGTAGTACTATCGAGTCCGATGTCTATAAGAAATAAAAAACGTCTTGACACGACGACGCAAATCCCGTAAAAACTTTTTGATTACGTGATCCGGCGCCCTCAACGCACTTTCAGCGGCTGAAAAGCCGCTTGAGAGGCTTAACCTTCGCTGAGACACGGTTTAGCGCGATCTCCAGATTCACCTGGATCCCGAGTCACCTGAAACGAGGCCGCTGTTTAAAGCACCCTCGGAAAGATGGTTGCTCGTTCCGCGCGGATTCCATCGCGCGCTTGAACACGGACTAAGCTGAATTGGCACCGCGGCGATCTTCATCAACATAGGGAGCCTCGTTCACGGTTGGCGCTACCGGCATAACAAGACTAGTTACATTCCCGTTCGCGAATGCCGCCCTCTGCTTGCAACTTAGGTGAGCAGACAAATGAACAGGATCGGACTCATAGGCGGAATTGGCCCGGAAACGACCGTCGAATATTACCGCCGAATCCTCGATTTATATCGGCGGCGCAATCCTGACGGCAGCGCGCCGTACATCATTATAAACAGCCTCGACATGAAAAAGCCGCTGGAGATGCTGACAGCCAACAAACTGGCAGAGCTCGCCGCGTTTCTGAGCGAAGAAGTGGAAACGCTGGCGCGCGCTGGCGCGGCTTTTGCCCTCGTCGCGGCGAACACACCTCACCTTGTGTTTGATGCGATTGCCGGGCGGTCCCGTATTCCGCTTATCAGCATAGTTGACGCGACCGCCGATGCCGCGAAAGCAGCGGGTCTAAAGCGGCTTGGACTCCTTGGGACGCGCTTTACCATGCAAGCATCCTTTTATCCGGAGGCATTGGCTGCCCGGGAAATCGAAGTGATTCTCCCCAACGAAGAAGAGCAGGCCTATGTCCACGCCAAGTACATGGATGAGCTGGTGCCGGGAATCATTCTGCCGGAAACGCGCGATCGTTTAATGAACATCATCAAGACTCTGAAAGATCGCGCGCAAATCGATGGAGCGATTCTGGGCGGAACTGAACTTTCCCTGATTCTGCGCGAGGAGGCGGTATTCGGCGTTAGAATTCTCGATACGACGCAAATCCACGTCGAAGCCGCGGTAGCGCGGCTGATTTCGGGGAGCAAGTAGATACGATCCCCCATTTCCATCATTCCGAAAGGTAACAACATTGTTACTACACTCTGTTTGGAAGAGACGGCGTCTCGTGTTAGGGGGCTTCAAGGAAAAATGAAGGGAACATCTATGAAAATCATCCAATCAAAACTTTGTCGATTCGCCACTCACTGCCGCGCGATCGGGGCCACGGCAATAATTATGACCTTATTCGCGAGCGTGCAGATGGCAGAAGCGGTCGACGGGGACCTCGATCCGACATTCGGGACCGGCGGCATGGTGATGACGGATCTTAGTCGTAGCACCGACCTCGCCAACGCGGTGGCGGTCCAGGCTGATGGCAAGTTGGTCGTCGTCGGACAAACCTATAAACAGAATGATTACTCAGAGGAGGACTTTGCCGTGGCCCGCTACAATACGGACGGCACGCTCGACAACACCTTCGGCGTCAGGGGCAAAGTGCGAACAGATTTCCCCGGCCTGGCCGCGGTACCGTCATCGGTGGTTATACAATCTGACGGCAAAATCGTCGTCGCAGGCGGCGCCTTTCCGCTCTTTACCTTTGCCGGCAATTTTGAGGTGGTCCGCTATAACCCGAACGGATCGCTCGATACCTCTTTTGGTGACGGCGGGATCGTAACCACGATTTTTCCCCAAGGTAGTTACGCGTTCGACGTCGCCTTGCAGCCTGACGGCAAGATCATTGCCGCCGGGACCGTCTTCGTAGCTTTCGACCCGGGCGAAATGTCCGATACCGATTTTGCCCTGGCGCGATATAATCCGGATGGAAGTCTGGACACGACCTTTGGCAACAGCGGCACCGTCACGACCGATTTCCTCGGTCACGAAGACGACGCGTTTTCGGTCTTGATCCAACCCGACGGAAAGATTGTCGCAGTCGGCTCCGCCAATGATCCTGCGAATTTCTACGACTTCGCCGCTGCGCGTTATCTCAGTAATGGCACGATCGATACGACATTCGGCGTTGGCGGGAGAGTGCGGACAGACTTCGGCGATCAAAACTTTGATCGGGCGCGCTCGGCCGCGCTTCAACCCGATGGCAGGATCGTCGCTGCTGGGTTCGCTATCTCCCAAAACGGGTTAAGTCAAAATTTCGCCGTCGCGCGCTATACCTCAAACGGCATCCTCGACACCACCTTTAGTCGCGACGGGAAAACTCAAATCGACTTCGGCAATTGCTGCCAGGGTGCCACGAAGGTCCTGCTGCAAAGCGATGGCAAAATCATCACCGTCGGCGGTTCGAACGGTGAGTCGTCCGAGGACGACTTCTTGCTGGCGCGTTTGAGTCCGCGCGGCTCACTCGACAACACCTTCGGTGTCGGCGGCCAAGTGCGCACCTCGTTTGGAGATCTAAACGGCGGAGCCAACGGGGCCGCTCTTCAGTCCGATGGGAAGATTGTGGCCGTCGGATTTCAAGCCACCTTTACTAATCAATGGAGCAACTTTGCCTTGGCGCGCTATCTTAATGGCCAATGAATGATCGCGCCCTTGCGGTTGTAGTACCACTTGGGTGTCGCGTAATGGGGAAGCCAAGACGCCAGGAAGTGTCATCTCACGGTGTGAATGCCTCCTTGTTCACCACATATGGCATCTTGGCGGGGTCGCCGTCGTAGTTTCCTTCGAGCACATCGATCAGTCCTTGCACACAGCGCCCGGCCATGCCTTTCTCAGGATCGACTGAGAGCCGCGTGATTTGCGCGCCGCTGGCGAAGTGATGAAATACTCGGCAGCGATCAGCGATTTCGGGATCGAGCAACGGCGAATCCGGCGGCAACGGCTCTTTTTCAAAGACGTCGAGCGCCGCCCCGGCGATAACCTTGTCTTTCAACGCTTTGGCAAGGGCCTTCTCATCCACGACCGGGCCGCGTGAGCTATTTATAAGGTACGCGGTCGGTTTCATCAGCTTGAGCGTCTCCTCGTTGATGAGGTGGTAGGTCGGCTTGTCGGTTTCGCTTTCGCGCAACAGCGGCACGTGAATACTCACGTAATCCGTGCTGCGCAGCGCTTCCTCGAACTCCGTGTATTTGATCCAGGTCTTCTCTTTCTGGATCCCTTTGGCGTGGCGCAGATCCATCAACTCCTGAATGGCGGCGATGTACTCGTCGTTGTGATACGCCGGGTCGTAGCAAAGGATGTTCATGTCAAAACCCGAGCACTTCTTGATCATCGCTAGGCCGATGCGGCCTGTGCCGATGACGGCGATCGTCTTACCCGTGACTTCGTCGCCGAGGAATGGCAAGAACGGATGCCAGGACGGCCACTTCTGTTCGCGTACCAGGCGCTCGCTCTGCCACATTTTGCGCGCGAGCATGCCCATCATAAAAAACGCGAACTCGGCAGTTGCTTCGGTGAGGACGTCAGCGGTGTTGGTGAACGGGATTTTGTATTTGTTAGCGTCGGCGCGGTTGATGTTGTCAAACCCGACTGCGATCTGCGCCACGACCTTCAAGGTGTCCTTACCCGCTTCGAACACCTCGGCATCTATCGGATCACGGAGCGTCGTGATCAAAGCGTCGATGCCGCTTTTTACTTTCTCGATGATCAACGTTTTTGGCGGCGCCTCGGGGCCTTGGAAAACCTCGAGCTCGTAACCGCGCTCGCGCAACCGGTTCTCGGCCGGATCACCGATCCGAGATGTGGCAAAGATTCGTTTCTTGTCCGTCATGGAAAAGAATCTCTCAGGAAAGCACGAACGCAGGAAGTTTTCTAATTTCTACTTCCTACTTTTTGTTAATACGACTTGACCGTTCCTCGGCCAAGTTGCTCCAATATCCGAATGACGCCTCTGTCTTCCGGTCTTTTGAGCGGACTCATCTTCGGCCTGGTCTCGGTTGGAATGATGTTGCCAATGTCGTTTCCCGACAAACCGGCTGCTTTGCTCGGCGCTTTTTTTAGTCGATTCGGCATCGGATTGGTGATCGCGTTGGTGCAATTGCCGACTTGGCCGGGTTGGCTGATCGGGCTTGTCTTCGGGCTGCTTTTGAGTTTGCCAAGCGCAATCATCACGAAAGCACATGCGCCTATTCTTATTGTCGGCGCGCTCGGCGGTCTCATCATTGGTGGACTGACGCACGGCTGGAGTATCTAACGCCGTGTTCGCGACTGCGGAAGCATCTCCCGTCCAAGCAAACGTTCGCGCCATTCATCGAAGTTTCCCTAACGACAGCGTCGCGTTGTAATCAATGCGTCCATGCCATCCTTGACTCTCTCAAGCCCCATCAGAAGAAAGAGCCTCAGTCGATAACCTGAAGGCTCCGCAACTGGTGGGCGAGTTCTGCCTGATCGCCGGCGTAGTACGCCTCCCATTTGAGGCGCTCTTCCGCCGCGAGCGGCTCATATTTGCGGGCCTTTGTATTGAGCCGGTGATAGGTGTCCTGGAGCATTTTGGCGACCGCGGGCGATTTCACGAGTTTGCCTATGCCCGGAAGCGCAGAGATACCCGAGTAGAGACGCTGGGCGCCAGATTGAAGGAGGGGAAAGCGAGGAGCCCGGGCTGGATTCTTCTCCTCTTCGATCTGCGGTGTGAAGTCGGCAGCCACGTTCAAGAATTCGTAGACGCCCCGGCGGACGTGATCGGGATCGCGCCGGATCGCGTCGAATTGAACGACCAGAATGTTTTTCGCAGGAAATCGGCCAAGATATGGCCTGAGGTGGCGCGCGAAGCATCCGAGGTCTCGGAGAAACGGATTTTCCATCATCTCCTCAAACGATTCAGGCAAAGAGGCCACCACGGCGTTTCGGTTGTACCAGTACCAGGAATAAATCATCTCAACCGGCGGCCGCAGGCAGACCAGCAGTTTAATGTCCGGCCGGTAAGCGGCAATCCTGGCTGCCGCTTCCTCCGAGTAGAGATAGGCGGGACAAAACTCTCCGCGGCAGGTAATCGCTCCGCCGACGGCCGGAAATTGTTCGTGATACCAGGCGACACCTCGCTGAAAGCACCGCAGTTGCTGGTTGGCCATCCGCCGCAGGATCGTATCGGCAAAATAGTAGACTTCCTTGTCCGGGGCGAAGCCGATTTGCGGATGCGCTTCAAGCTGGGCGGAAAGCCAGGTGGTCCCGCATTTGGGTGCGCCAATGCCGATAAAGTCAATGTGGGACATATGGGGCATTATTGGCGCAGTTCTTCGAAAAGTA
>JBKOXU010000178.1:0-8112 GCA_046725095.1 Verrucomicrobiota bacterium | reverse complement strand
CGAACTGAGCATGCGCGCGGCGGCACACAGGACCGTGATCTGGGTGCTCGTGTCACTCGGATTTAACGCGCTCGTGTGGCGCCTTAAAGGCCCGCATCATGGCCTCGATTTTTTTACCGCTTACCTGATCGAGTATTCGCTCAGCGTCGATAACATCTTTGTGTTTGTATTGATTTTCGCGCATTTCCAAGTCCCTCCGCTGGCACAACATCGCGTCTTGTTCTGGGGAGTTGTCGGCGCGCTTATCATGCGCGGAATTATGATTATCTGCGGCATCGCACTGGTGCAGCGGTTTCATTTCGTTTTTTATCTTTTTGGGTTGTTCCTCCTCATCACAGCGTTGCGAATGTTGTTTCAAAGGCATCCGCCGCGCGAGCTTGCGGAGAATTGGGCGATCCGGGTGTGTCGCCGTATTTTTCCCATTACGCACGAATTTCATGCCGAACACTTTAAGGTGCGTGTCGATGGCCGCTGGATGTTGACCCCGCTCGCCTTGACAATGATCGTAATCGAGCTGACGGACCTGCTCTTTGCGGTCGATTCCATTCCCGCGGTCCTCGCGATCACGCAGGATCCATTTATTGCCTATACTTCCAATATTTGCGCGGTCCTCGGTTTGCGATCGCTCTACTTTTTCGTGGCCCGTTTGATGGATCGATTCATTTACTTGAGAACAGGGCTCGCGCTCGTGCTCGCCTTTGTCGGGATCAAAATGATTACGGCGGATTATTTTCCCCTGCCGCGGGCCATCTCCCTCGGAGTCATTGTGCTTATTCTTGGGATTACCATCGCGCTTTCCATGTTAAAAACACAAGATCGTGTCGCAGCCGAACCCCCCAAATAAGTCTTGCCATTGCTGTTCGAAATCATTTGACTAGTTCGGAGCGCCCATGAAAACCATCCTTGCCCTCGTAGTAATCGCCAGTTTTGTCAGCAGTGCCTTCGCCGATATTCAGGACCCGCCGTCGAACGATTATGGTCCGACGCGCAAACTCGGTCGTGGTCTCTCGAATTTCTTCATCGCTCCTGCGGAAGTTTTTGTGACGGTGACGACGATCAACACCTACGACGGAAATTCGGCCGCCAATGGATACGGTGTCGTGCGCGGGGTAGGCCGCTCGGCCGCCCGGCACGTGGCCGGCCTGCTCGAGATACTGACATTTCCATTTCCGGCATGGCGCGAAAGCTACTACCCGATGCTGCCCAGCGACATTCCATACATTCACGCTGGCTATTCGGAGTTTCCGCCGGAGCTCGGCAACGAATCAAAATATCCGTACGTGCGGGATTACTAGGAACCAGCGCCTGGCTGGGAGCGCGGGTTTAAACTGAGTTACTAAGCGCGGTCTAGCGGAGGCGAGAAACCCGAACATCTCCGCCTCCGGCGATGTACAAGCGGTAACCGATCGTGTCTTTAACAATAATCACCGGCGGTGATTCGACCTTCGGAAAATACCGGCTATCCGGCTGCGCTTGCCTCCAACGTTGACCGTTCTCCAACGTAAAAACAGTGCTGCCAGTAAATCCAGTGAAAGGGCCGACAATCCGGCTCTGAATGATTTCAGGCGGAGTCACCTTGCGTTCTTTCACCGCGCGGTCGACTGCTTTTTGCGCTGCCACCTGGTTGCTCGAAGAAACAAAACGCCGAATGAATTCATCCAATCGCGCACGTTCCTCGGCCGTCAGTTTTTGCAAGCCGGCTGCATCATATTCCTGCGGCGACATCGCCTTTTCCACTCCTGGAAATTCGGCGGTCTCTGCCCAGGCGGGAATTGACGAGAGAACACACAAGGCGACAAATAACAAGACGATGATCGTAAAATTTTTCATACTCGGGATATTCGAAACACTGCTACTCGACTAAGAGAGCCAGGGAAAGTCAAAGGCAAAAGCGGCCACGCGAATCATTGTCCTGAAATCGCTCCTGAAAGGAGGATGTTGTTGATATGCGCATTGTCGATCTAAAAATCGCGGATATCGCTTTCGGCGGGAAGGGCGTGGCGCGTGAAAATGGGAAGGCAGTATTCGTTCCTTACACGATCGAGGCCGAGACCGTTTCGGCCGAAATCGTACGCGAGAAAAAGCAATTTGCGGAAGCGGAACTCGTCGAGGTTAAGGAAAGCTCACCGCATCGGGTTACTCCGGAGTGCCCATACTTTGGCCGTTGCGGCGGCTGTGCGTATCAACACATCGATTACGAGCATCAACTTGCAATCAAATGGCGCCAGGTCCGCGACGTTCTGCAACGGATTGGCAAACTGAAGGATATTCCGATGCGACCAATCATCCCATCGCCCCAACAGTACGGATATCGCAGTCGCATCAACGTTCACGCGCAAGACGGCGTGATCGGTTTTTTCCGGCGCGACTCGCATCGCTTGATCGACATCGAGCGTTGCCCAATTTCGCGCGACGAGGTCAATCGCGCGTTAATGGAATTGCGAGCACAATCACACGTGAGCGATGGACACTACACCCTGCGCGCTTCATCGGGTCCGCCGGTGTTTTCGCAAACGAACGACGCAGTAGCGAATGCGTTACGCGATTTGATCGAAAACCTGGTTGCGCCTGATCAGCAACTCCTGATCGATGCCTATTGCGGCGCCGGATTTTTCGCAAAAGCATTGCTCGACAAATTCGAGCGTGTCATCGGATTGGATTGGGACCGCTTTGCAATCGAAGCCGCCAGGGAGAACGCGACCGCAAAGGAGAGTTATATTGCAGGGGATCTCGATCTCGCGTTCGGGCGATTAAGATCAATCCTTTCCGGGTTCCGAAGGGAAAAAACGATCTTGCTGGTCGATCCGCCGGCATCCGGACTGAGCGCAACCGTGCGAAAGGCAATCGTGGATCTTGCGCCGGCGACGCTGATTTACGTTTCGTGCAATCCCGCGACATTGGCGCGGGACTTGAAAGAATTGCAGGAGAAATTCACGATCAATTCGGTCACGCCCCTCGATATGTTTCCCCAGACCGCCGAGATTGAAGTGGCTGTGCAGCTTCAAGCGTGAACAACTAGATCGGCAAAGTGGGGTCGCGGGTTTTCGATAAACCAAGTCCAAAACGGCGGCGCCGACTCATTATGGATGGTCGATTTGTCTGCGCGGTTTGTTTTGTCAGCGCCTAAAATGGCGACACCCTGCAAGCTCTCGCTTATCGGGATGGCGAGCGGCTGTCCTGCCGGCAGCGTCACGTCACGCTTTCGGAGCAATATGACCACGATCGCTTTCATTCCTAAAGCGTCGCCTGGACTTCAGCGCGACCGTTAATTAAAATTTTGCTCTGAAACGCTAAAAGATTGTTAACGCTCCCCAAGCTCCGCGCGTGTTATTGGTGCTCAGTCGAAAGCCTGTAACCGATTCCGACTTCTGTTTTGATGAGCCGCGGCGCATTCTCGCGGACCTCGAGCTTCTTGCGCAAATGCGTGACGTAAACGCGAAGATACTGCGCCTGGCTTTCGGCCTTCTCTCCCCAGACGATGCGAAGTAATTGCCGATGGGTTACGACTTTTCCGGCGTTCTGCACGAGCACGCGCAACAATGAATACTCGGTGGGCGTTAGCCTAATCTCCTCGCCACCGAGCTTCACCTGGCGCGCTGCGAAATCGACGCAGAGTGATCCGGAGCTAAAAACCGGCTCACCTATTTCCGTGAGCGAGCGGCGTTGCGCCACGCGGACGCGAGCCAATAGCTCCGCGGTGTCGAATGGCTTCGTCACATAGTCATCTGCGCCAGCGTCGAGCGCGGCGACTTTTTCATCAGCGTCGTCGCGCACGGAGAGAATTAAGACCGGCACATCTGACCACTCTCGCAAACGTCGCAGCACTTTTACGCCTTCCATATCCGGCAGACCGAGGTCGAGTAAAACCACATCGGGCCGACGGTGGACGATTTCTGCTAGGCCGGCCTCTCCCGTCTCGGCTTCATAGACTTGGTGATCTGCTCCTTCGAGGGCGAGGCGGAGCAGCCGGCGAATCTGCTTTTCGTCGTCGATGATCAGCGCGCTGCGAGCTGATCTCATGGCGTCGCTTCCATAGCGTTCATATCCGTCACGCGAACCGGCAGCCTGATGGTAAAGCGTGCGCCCCCACCGTCCCGATTCTCGGCCGTGAGTCTGCCGCCGTGCGCTTCAATCAACCCTCGTGCAATCGATAATCCGAGCCCGAGGCCACCTGTTTTGCGATCGTCGCCATGGTAGAATTTTTCGAATAGTCGTTCAGCTGCTTCTATTGGGATCCCTGGCCCACGATCGCTTACAGAGATGAGGAGTTGGTCGTTCTTATACTCGGCATCAATTTCAATTGGCAATCTGGGCGGGGTATGACTTCCGGCGTTTGCGAGCAGCTTCGCGACAGCCTGCTCGATCAGCGTATGATCCACGAGCGCTAAAGGAATTCTTTCCGGTACGTCCAGCCTGATATCTCGCCCGTTGATTGATTCGCGCTCGATGTCTACAGCCGACTGGAGTAGTTCGCGCACATCGCACCATTCACGTTTCGGACGGATTACACCGCTCTCGAGCCGATTCATGTCCAGGAGGTTGTCCACCACGCGATTGAGTCGGCGGGAGCCGTCCCGAATTTCGCTGGCGAGATCTTTGAGCATTTGTGAATCCTGAATCTTCGGGGCTAAGCGCGACAGCTCCTGGCTTGCGGCTCCGATGGCCGCGAGCGGCGTCTTCAGTTCATGCGAGACGCAATCGAGCAATGTTTTGCGGAGTCGCTCGGATTCTTGCGCCAGCTGGACCTGGGCGGCGAGGTGCTCGCGTGCCTTTAATTGCGCAGTCAAGCTGCCGATGGTGATTGCTATGATGAAGTAGGTCGCAAACGTCAACGCATCTTCAACCTTCGCGATGTGCAACGTAAACAGCGGCGGGATAAACAAAAAATTCCAGGAAAGCGCACTGAGCGCTGCAACCACCAAAACCGGCCCGCGATTGAGAACCATTCCAGCGAGCAGTACCCCGAGGAGAAAAATAAGCGAAATGGCTCCGTATCCGGTCAGCGGTGTTAGCAACCAACATGCGACGGTGAGCGCGGCCACACCAATGATTGCGATGATGTATTCCTTCAATGGCGCGAAAGAAGGCGGAGACCCGACATGCTCCTGGCCGCTCGTCTTTGCCTTGACTGAAGGCTTGGAGGATTGCTGTTCGATGGCACGCGAACTGGACGGTCCCGCCACGCGGTTAATGTAGCGCATCCAAGTGCGTGCGAAATGCACGTCTTCGAATTTTAGTACCGTTTTAACTATTCTAGGGTGGCGCGCAATTTAAGCTCCTCCCAAACGGTGAATTCTAAGCCGCCATCTTTAATTCCAGCCGTTACTGATGCAGCCGGTCTTCCGCCTCCACCTGCCTCCTCCAAGCATCGCCGGAGTCGTCTCGTTTTGCTCTGTCTCGCCAGCCTTGGGATCGTTTACGGCGACATCGGCACGAGTCCGCTCTATGCCATGCGCGAATGCTTTTATGGACAGCACGCCATTCCTCCTACGCATGCGAACGTGCTCGGCGTTCTGTCACTCATCCTTTGGTCCCTCCTCCTGATCATCTCGGTTAAGTACCTTATCCTCATTCTGCGGGCCGATAACCGAGGCGAAGGCGGAATTCTCGCCCTATCGACACTGGTGAGCGATGTGGTCCGGCGCGGAAAATTCCTCTTCCTGCTGGGTTTGTTCGGAGCTGCGTTGCTTTACGCCGACGGGATGATCACTCCGGCCATCTCCGTCTTGGGCGCAGTGGAGGGCTTGCACGTTGCCACACCGTTGTTCGATCCCTACGTCCTGCCGATTGCCGTCGCCATTCTGATTGGACTTTTCTTCTTCCAATCGCGGGGCACTGCCGGGGTGGGCACGGTGTTCGGCCCGATCACAATGTTGTGGTTTGTAGCGATTAGCCTGCTCGGATTTCAGCAAATTATTCGCGCGCCCGAAGTGCTCGCCGCGATCAATCCGATCCACGGGTTCGAATTTTTCATGACTAATGGTTTACGCGGTTTCGTCGTGCTGGGCGCGGTTTTTCTTGTCGTCACCGGTGGCGAAGCGCTCTACGCAGATATTGGTCACTTTGGAACGACGCCAATTCGCTTGACTTGGTTCGCTATCGTTCTTCCAGCGTTAACGCTGAACTATTTCGGGCAGGGAGCGTTTCTGCTCGTCGAACCAGACGCTGCCGTAAATCCCTTTTATCGAATGGCGCCCCCATGGGCGCTCTATCCGATGGTAGTGCTTGCCACAGCGGCGGCGGTTATTGCATCGCAAGCAATCATCAGCGGCGCCTTTTCACTCACCATGCAGGCCATCCAACTCGGCTATAGCCCGCGCTTAAAAGTCATTTATACCTCGGCGCTCATTATCGGACAGATCTATGTGCCGGTGGTGAATTGGGGACTGATGCTCGCCTGTATCGCGCTCGTGCTCGGCTTTCGCACGTCGAGTAATCTCGCCGCGGCTTACGGCGTAGCGATTACGACCACAATGCTGATCACTACAATTTTGTTTTATGTCGTGGCTCGTCGCCGATGGCGCTGGCCGGCCGCGGCTGCTCTGCCGATCGCTGCATTTTTTATCACGATAGACCTGGCATTTTTCGGCGCGAACATGCTCAAAGTGGCACACGGGGGCTGGTTCCCGCTGCTCGTCTCCGCTTCGATTCTTTTCCTCATGCTGACGTGGAGAAAGGGACGCCGCATTCTTCGCAGTCACCTGAGCGAAATCTGCATTCCACTCGATGATTTTCTACCGGACCTAAAACGCCAGAATATCAAACGGGTTCCGGGAACCGCCGTCTACATGTCGGGCAATCGATTTGGAACGCCGCTCGCTTTGCTGCACAATCTCAAACACAACAAGGTGTTACACGAGCAAGTCGTATTGCTTACCGTCCGAACCGAAGAGGTTCCTTACCTCACCAATGCGAAAGATCGCGTCGCGGTGGAAAATCTGCATGAAGGATTCTGGCGCGCGCAGATTCATTTCGGATTTATGGAGAAACCCAATGTGCCTGCCGCGCTGGACAGCGTAAAGCAGACCGGCCTCCGTTTTGATCCCATGCGCACGACTTATTTCATTGGCCGGGAGACGATCCTTGCCACGCGCAAGCTCGGTCTCTCCTCGTGGCGGGGCTCCATCTTCGCCTGGATGACGCGCAATTCCGGCGATGTTACCTCGTATTTCTGCCTGCCGCCGAACGGCGTAGTCGAATTGGGCGCACGTGTCGAAGTTTGACTCGGATACCGATCCGCTAGTGTAAGGAAGCGCTCTTGGTGCGGAACCGGACCCCGCTGGATGGCAAACTTGCCGATCCATTGCGAAACAAAGAACCGACTGAATATTCTCTGTTACGAACACCGCCGTCGAGCCCGCCGACTGTCCATGTTTCATTCAGAAAGAACTTGCCAGTGAATAAGCGGGCAACGAAGAGTCACAGCGCATAGCGATGGCCGACATTATCTTCGACACAAGAGCCCGCGTGCACCGGCCGCGCAATGTCGATTGGAAACGCGCTGCCGCGCTGCTCTACGGCGATTGGGGTACAAGCAAAGCCTACGTCATCGGTCTTGCATTCGTCGCAGCCGGTTTCGCTTCACTTCCGATTATTTTGGCGGTCTGCGTACTCACAGCGATCGTTGCCTTCAACTATATTATTGTCTGTGCACACTTCCCGGACGGTGGCGGCGTTTACTCCGCCGCGCGCAGTCAGAGTCGTTTCCTCGCATCGGTAGGGGCTTTGTTGCTGGTGGCCAATTTCATTGTTACGGCGGCACTGAGCGGTTGGGCAGCGGCAAGCTATTTCGGTGTGCCCGTGAAATTTATCCCGCTGGCGACGATAGGGCTGATCCTGATTCTGGGCATAATCAACCACTTCGGACCAAAGCACAGTGGCAGCATGTCGATTTGGCTCGCCGTGCCGGCAGTGTTTGTTGTCATTACAATTATCGCTTTCAGCGCGCCGCATTTCACGCTGACGCACCTTGAGCCGCGCCACGCCGATATTGGTCGAACGTGGGTGGCCTTTGTCGGAGTCATTCTCGCTCTCAGCGGTGTAGAAGCCGTCGCAAATCTCACCGGCGTCATGAAGCTCGATCCTGATGCGACTCCTGCGGCGCCAAAAGTT
>JBKOXU010000006.1:0-7235 GCA_046725095.1 Verrucomicrobiota bacterium | reverse complement strand
CATTTCCACGGTCGTTAGTATGCCAATTTCTTTCGCGCTCACGCCGATATAATCCATGGCGAAGATCACGACCCAGGCATAGGGGATGCGCTCGCAAAAGCGGATCAGGATGTCGCTCAAAAGCAACCGGCGCATCGGCGCATTGAATTCGCGCAGGCTTCGCCAAAAACTCCACCGCTCGTTCGCCGCAACTTCTTGCTTCGGCTCTTCGCGCAATTGGCGTTGCACAAGAATGGTGAGCGCCGAAAGAGAGATCGAGACCAGGAGCGCGATGCGTACACCGCCGATAATTCCGAAGCGATCGATCAACATTCCGCCGCAAACTGGCGCGATCATTATCGGCAACCGCTTGATCACCGATTGGATGCCCACGCCCATGGAGTGGCGGCTGGCCGCGAGTGTCGCGCCGACGAGTGAAAAGGTGGCTGGCAGTGAAAAACAGGTCCAGGAAAGGAATAGAAACATTCCCGCAATCACTGCGCCCCAATGCGGAATGAACAGGACCAGCGCGTAACCGGCGATTGATATCAAATTAAATGCCAGAAATGCGCGCCGATGTCCCCAAACATCAACGAGAACGCCGCCGGGATATGCATAGATCGCCGCGAGCAAGGTCCGCAGCGCATCGTAAAGACCAATGACAAAGACAGTCGCACCGACTGCCTGCAGATACTTCGGCACGAAACGCATCCAAAGCTCTTCGCCCGCGCCGATCACGAAAATCGCTACGAGCAGGACGACAAGATTGCGTTTGAGGCCGAGATAATCAGCCAGCCGACGCGCAGGACTCACGGTTTGCTAACCCGGCGTTTGCACTCTGCATAAAGCGCGTCGTAAACAACGAACTCGCGCTCGAGAATTTCAATGTCGCTCAATCCCAGAGCACCGAACCCGCTGGCAATCCAGCGCAGTCCTTCGCCGGCTGGATGCGGGCTGCTCGGCTGCGAATCGGCTGCTCGGACAATTTCTCCGAGGAGAACGAGCGCCGGATCAGTGAGCTTGTATTTTTTGAGAATCGAATTGAACGAAACGTCTTCGCCGTGATGACCAAGCTCGCAATTCGGCACGTCGAACACGATGCCGTTGATTGACTCGCCGCCCGGCTCGTCAACCCTCTCGGGCTTTCCCGTCGTCGCTCGGCTCCCGCCGGCTCCGTTGTCGATCCTGGGCCAATCAGTTTCGTGTGGAAGAAAAACAAATTCCGCCTTCGGGTCGATAAAATTTCGGATTAACCACGGGCAAGCCACCCGATCCACTTTAATTTTCTCGCGAGTGATCCATTTCATAAGCTAGATTCTTGTTTCGTGGCAGCTTGGTTCTGGTACGCAGTTATCGCCGCTATTCTTTACGGCGCGCATCAAATCTTTACCAAGCTCGCGGCGGACCGCATCGGCGAAGGCTTGGGCGGATTCGTTGTCGAAGCGACGGCCGCATTGTCGATCTTAGTTTATCTCGCGTTTCTTTGGTTGGCCAGCCGTTGGAGTCAGCAATCCAGTGCCCAGGGAATTTTCTATTCCGTTCTCACGGGCGTGTGCGTAGGCGCGGGGACAATTGCGTTTTTTCTTCTCTTCCAGAAAGGCGGGCCGTTATCAGCCGTCCCAGTCATTCTTGCGGTTGGCGCAGCGATCATGGCCATCGCCGGAATTCTGTTCTTCCGGGAGCCGGCATCGTGGCCGCGGCTGCTTGGCATCACGCTCGCGATCGCCGGTCTGTTTTTGCTGCGCAAATAAGGGTCTGAACAAACTGTCGGAGGTCGAACTACAGAGTTCACTTTTTAAGAAGCTGCAACCCGATGTAACCCATCGCGCTCGTATCGCCGACAATGTCGCGTCCTCCGGCGAAGAGCAGATTGACGTGCTGACTCAACTTCCAGGTGCCACCGATGTTGAACGCTACGTCGGAACGGCCACAGCGCTCCTTCGGCGAATTCCCAAATAACTCTGCACCCAGTGTCAACCGCTCGTTGATTTCACGCTCGAGCACGACCCCGGCGTAAACGTAATTGCGCGTTTCGGCGGCGGTTTGCCACCAGTAGCCGACGTTGCCATAGAGCGTCCACTTCTCCCAACTCTTCTGCACGAGCAGCGGCAACACGTACGCGGGCTGACCCTCGCCGAGGCCTTGTGCCCGATCGCCCGTCGGCAGGAGCAACTGCGGGTAAACGCCGAGTTGAAGTTGCGAACGCTCGTCATTCAAAAGACGCCATTTTACCCCGAGCAGCAGATCACCGGCACCAGCCGCCGTGCCACTGCCATCTTCGCGTACGACTTTTATGGGAAACTCCAACTTGAGTTGGACATTCGGCAAGCCGTAGTTCAAGTCGAACAACGGTGCATCCATGTCGGTGGTGCTCGGTGCGCGCTCAAGAATGAACGGGACGTTGATTTCCCATCCGCCCGGTGGAGGCGGCTCCGGGTCGTCGGTGACAAATGGAGGCCCCGCTTGCGCCCAATGGATGGCGAGCAAACCGCCGATACCGACAATGGCGCGATGAAGTTTCATTGGGCGCGTAATGCAAAGCCACACGGAACTTTTTGTACCAGGAATTATTCGATCTGGTAACGGCGAATCTCGGCTTGTTGCGAACCGCGATGCGGCACAGCGACAAACAAGCTATCACGCTCCGGCACAAAAAGTCCGGTGCGAGCGCCGTCCGCCGTATCGATCTTCGCTAAGGCGGTGTAGGTGTTTGCATCCGCTTGCTCGATGATGTCGATCTTACCGGCGCCGCAGATCACATAGATGCGATGGCGCTTGCTGTCGTAGAAAAGATCATCGGAATCACCGGAGATATCGATTTTCGCAATCACCTTACCCGATTCCGTATCGAGCACGACGAGCTGGGATGGAAGACGGCACCCGACAAATAATCGATGATTCGCTTCATCAAGTGCCATTGGGAAATTTCCAAAGGCTAGATCTGTTTTCCATGTATTAGTGACCTCGCCCTTGTCGCGATCGATAACTGCTACATGTCTCGCGTTCGGAACATTTACGAAAATACGGTGGCCTTGTTTTTCTAACTCGAAGGCTTCGGGATGAGCTGAGAGTTTGATCGATCCGATGGACTTGCCCTCTTGGGCGCTGACGACCTCGATTCCTCCGCTGCCAAAGCCTATGTAAACCCGCTTTGATGAACCGTCGTAACGGACATTGTCGGCATCGTCTTTGAGGCCGAGTTCTCCAACCGCCTTGTACGACTTTCCGTCGTAGACGTTGCAAGTACCGCCTTTGTCATTTGCAACAAAAATTCGGTCCAGTTCAGGAAGGTAAGCCACTCCCTGGGGGGCGCCGAGTCCGGTGATCGAGTGGACTCGATCACCTTTCCGCAAATCAAGCACTTCGACCGTGTTGTTGCCCAAAGCGCAGACGAACAGTCGCTCATCGGCAGCGTCTAACGCGAGGTGGTCGATTCTTCCTTCGACGCCCGAGAGCGCAATTGTTTGTTTCAATCCCAACCCTGTCGCACTCTGCGCATGAACTGATATGCAATACAGAGATGTGAGCGCGAGCCAAGCTATCTTGCGCCGGATAGAGGAGTTCAATCTTGCAATGGCGAACTGACCTCGAGTAATCCGCCAACCAAAAGCCCAGCTTTTACGGCTTGCGCCAAATCTTTCGCCAGACCGCGGCCCCAGTAATGGAAAAATATGATCCGCGGCTCTTCATGCGTCATGTGCTGATGGATGGCGACAATATTGATCTTCTCCTTGAGCAGCGACTTCAAAACAGGCTGCAATTCGTCTTCCATGACCGCAAAGTCGCCATCAACAACGGCGTTGTCGTCGGTCCCAGCGAAGGCCGCCCACGTGTTTACGCCCATGGCGTTGTCGATCTTCACGCCATGCATCGTTGCCGGTCTGCCGAACGTGAACTTGACCATGCCGTTGTTCTCTTCGCCCTTCGTCGCGAAAATCTTGTTCAGCGGTTCGGCAGAAATCGAGTTTTTGTTCGGCAACGCGTTTGGGCCAAATGATTCCTTCGGCTGCGGACTGGCCACGCGAACTTCTTTGATCTTGTCGTAAACTTTTCGGACCGCGCTGGCTAATTTGTCAGCTGTGCCTTCGCCTTCGATATGCATGAAATAGACCTTCGGCTGATCGAAGAAGAAATGGTTATGCAGCGCGGTCACGTTGAGTCCATTATCGAGCGCAGCTGACATCGCGGCATTGACTTCGTCTTCAAACAGAACCGTGTCGCCCATCACCATCGCTTCGGCGTGCGCTCCTTTTGTGAACGCCGCCCAGGTGCCTAGTCCCATGAATGGCGGCACCGTCCATCCATCGATCATGACCTTCACGTCGTTGCGCGGGAAGGTGACCTTGTAAACGCCTTCCTTCTCGTTGAGTTTCCCCTTGAGACCAGTGATCTGGTCGATCTTCGCTGTATCGAGCGCTCCGTAGACGAGCGAGATATTCGCGCTGCACAGCGCGATGAAGAGAAGAAGACGTTTCAAGTTAATGAAGGTGGATCGGCCGCTCCGCAGGCCGATGTTAAATCGACGCGGCTTCGCCGCCATTCTTAACCACGCGCTCGGCGAGCGCGATCCACCGTACGTAATTATTCCTTCTCGCCTTTTTCTTTGTGCTCCTTGGCCTCGCTGTGCTTGCCGAGGAACTTGCCGTTCGCATCGAATCTCAGTCCCCATTCCTTGCCATCCTGTTCGATGACGGCTTCATAGTCCGCGCCCTCTTTTTCCCAGCGAACCACTTTGCTGCCTTTGGTTTCCTTGTCTGCCGCCTGCTGAACTGCAGCCGGCACATCTGAAGTACTAATATTTTCTTCTTGGTGTTTCTTTCCCCCTGCTTGGGCGGTAACGCCGAAGGTCAGGCCAGCGCTCACGGCAATAACCGTAATTAATTTGGTTGTTTTCATGGTTATTTATTTTTGACCGCTAATTCTCTACTACTGTTCGAAAATGAAGAGGCATTTAGCCGGGTAAACCTGACCAGAATCGAAGCTATCGCGTACCCCAATCCAATTGACACCGCTATGCCAAGCACCACAGGACAGGATCGACATGTTGCGCCGTCTTTTGGTGAAGCACTTCGATTTTGGTTGAAGCTCGGCTTTATATCCTTCGGCGGACCGAGTGGGCAGATCGCGATGATGCATGCCGAGTTGGTCGAGAAAAACCGCTGGATCGACAATTCGCGATTTCTACACGCGCTGAATTTCTGCATGTTGCTTCCCGGCCCGGAAGCGATCCAGCTTGCGATTTACATCGGCTGGCTCTGGCACCGGACCTGGGGCGGCATCGTCGCCGGCGCGCTTTTCCTCATTCCGTCGATCTTCATTCTTTGGGCCTTGAGTTACATTTATGTCGCATTCGGGCACGTGGCGTGGATCGCCGCAGTTTTTTACGGATTGAAGCCAGCCGTGCTTGCCATTGTGGCCGTGGCAGTCATTCGCATCGGTCGAAGAGCCTTGCAGAACAGTATGATGTGGGCGATCGCGGGCGCGGCCTTCGTTGCTATCTATTTTTTTCGGGTTCCGTTTCCCGCGATCATTGTGATTGCGGGTCTACTCGGGCTAGCCGGTGGCAAAATTTTGCCGCGCTATTTTCCCGTCGCGAGCAATGATGTTCCAAAATCGACGTTTTTCGAAAGCGACGCTGTTCCACCGCACACGCGGCCATCACTCTCGCGCGCATTGAAAGTTTGCACGACGTCAATCTTGCTTTGGTGGCTTCCAATTGCGCTCGCCGGACTCTGGTTTGGAACGCACCACGCAATTTTCCGCGAAAGCATTTTCTTCAGTAAGGCAGCCATGGTGACTTTCGGCGGAGCATATGCAGTCCTTCCCTACGTCTCGCAACAAGCCGTCGAAAATTATCACTGGCTTGGCGCCGGACAGATGCTTGATGGACTCGGCCTCGCTGAGACAACGCCTGGGCCACTCATCATGGTGCTGCAATTTGTCGGGTTCCTCGGCGCGTGGAATCAACCGGGTCACCTGCCGCCACTTCTCGCCGGCACACTCGGTGCGCTCATCACTACTTGGGCGACATTTGTGCCGTGTTTCCTCTGGATTTTCATTGGCGCACCCTACATCGAGAAGTTGCGCGGGAACGAGTCGCTCACGTCCGCTCTCTCGACCGTCACAGCCGCAGTCGTCGGTGTGATTTTGAATCTCGCGGTCTGGTTTGGCTTGCATCTCATTTTTCCCGCGACGGGAAATGTAGATTGGTTTGCGTTCACGGTTTGCGCGATCGCCTTCGTCGGAATGCTCCGCTGGAAATGGAACATCGTTCCCGTCGTGCTCGGCAGTGGAGTGCTTGGCCTGATTTACACGCTGGGTAGTTTCCGTTGAAGATCGGGGCGCGCCATGTTCAACGCACGAGTAGTTGACAGCCGAACGTTATCCCGGCGGCTTCGAGTGTGCGCACTCCACTTCATAATCTTCAATCAACTTTACGATTTTGGATTGAAAGGCATCCTGCGCCGAGTAGACCGCTCCGATTGCTTCAGAGAAAGCCTTTTGCTTGAGCTCTTCTTCGATCGTCAAGCTGAGCTCAGCCAGCTTTTCGATATTCCCGCGTGAATGGAACTCCAGCTCTTTGAGCTTGGAGAGAACCGCGAGCGATTTCTCCAGTTGGTTTGAATCTGGCGCTTGAGCCGGCTTTCCGGTCTCGGGCTTCGGCGTAGCGCCCTGCTCGGTGGCAGCCGATTTCGTTTCCTTGCTTTGCGCCTTAGTCGCCGGCTGAGGCACGCCAGCCTTCTGTGCATGCTTAGTTTTGTGGCGCTTCTCCTGAGTGACTTTCTTGGCGTGCGCCACGTTTCGTGGGTCTCCCATTAACTTACTAGACGGCTTTCAAAGGTTTGCCGGTCGTATCTCGCGGCGGGATTACTCACATTTTGGGGAATCACGGGCGACACGGTCACCATCCGAAGCGAGAACGCCGAGGCAAGGAGAGTATCGCTTATCAGCGTCCGCATTTTACTGCCGGTGCGATTTAACACTAGTGAGATCGGTCACCTGAGAAATTCGCGGATCGATTTTCGGAAACTCGATCATAAACGCGCATACATATGAAATCGAAATTGCTGCAGGACGAAAATGGTTTGAAAATGTTCGCGCTCGTATTCGATAAAGGTGAGGAAGTGAAAGACCCGCTGCTCCGTTTCGCCAATGAAAATGAGCTCCGAGGAGCGCAAGTCACGGCCATTGGTGCCTTCAGTCAAGTCACGCTTGGCTTCTTTGATCGACAAAAGAAGAGCTATCAGAAGATTCAT
>JBKOXU010000093.1:0-7329 GCA_046725095.1 Verrucomicrobiota bacterium | reverse complement strand
CGCGTTTTCCGGCGTGACGAGATCTTTAACGGACCCTTTGCAAACGAAGCCGCGGACCTGATCCTCGACTGGTGGGAGTCGAGCCGTTTCTCAACCAGCCCCAGCTTTCCCGAACACACCGCAGAGCCTGCTGTCGAGATCTGTGAGCGAAAGCCGGCCACGGGCGCGGAGTGGGGCGGCACGCACCAGCGTGATGGAATCTTGATCGCCCAAGGCAAACCGTTCAAAAAGGGCGTCCATATCCATGGTGCGCGACTGATCGATATGGCGCCGACGATTCTACATCTCATGGGCCAGCCCGTGCCCGAAGACATGGATGGTCGCGTGTTGCAGGATTTCTTCGAGCCGGCCTTTATCGAGCAAAACCCCGTCCGGGCCGGCGGTAGTGCAGCCTCCGAAGGCAAGCAAGAGGCACAATACTCCGCTGAAGAAGCTGCCATAGTCGAAGAACGGCTCAAAGCTCTGGGCTACATCGAATGACCTGACCGAACCGGATTCTTGGCAGCCCCACTCTTTATGGATTGGCCTTGCACGCTTCTTTCTTTTAGAAGTCCGGTAGTCTCGAGGAGTGTGTAAGCGCGCCCGCTCGCGCTTGGATCCCTTAGAATCTTGTCGGCCGGTGACTTTGCCTGCAATCGTTTGGCATTAATGGCATAACGATTCTCCTTAAACAGTACTGGCGAATACATCCAAGTCGGCCCCGGTGTGGAAAGCTTCTCGATGAAATGATCAAGGCACAAAAAGAAGCCAATAGGTTCAAATAACCTTGAATAAGTCTATTCACAAGAATTCGAGCTTGACCTCTGATGCAAGATGCAGGAGAACCATAAGAGAAAGGAAACATCGTATGACCAACCTTATTCAGATCATCAATGCCATTTGTTCAGCGGAAAATTCGCTTAGGCGACGGCCACTGCGCTACTGCTCTGTCCTCATGGCACTGGCGTTCGCATTATTTGCGGTATCGCCGGCGTCCCGAGCGGTTGAGCCGCCACCGGACGGAGGCTATCCCGGTGAGAACACCGCCGAGGGGGAGGATGCGCTCTTCAGCCTCACAACCGGAATCTACAACACGGCGTGTGGCTTTGAGGCGCTCTTTTTCAACACCACGGGCGGGGCCAACACGGCCATTGGTTGGGAAGCGATGCACCAGACCACCACCGGTATTAAAAACATCGCTGTTGGCTGTGACGGTCTCAAAAACAATACAACTGGCAGCAGCAACGTGGCCGTCGGCACCTCGGCGCTCCTCAACAATACCACGGGCACCGGCAACGTAGCCCTTGGCTTTCGAGCCGGTTTAAATATCACTACCGGCAATTACAATATCAACATTGACAATCGTGGCGAGCCCGCTGACAACGGTACTATCCGCATCGGTGCGCAGAGGCTTCACGCTAATACGTTTATAGCCGGCATAAGTGGGGTGACTGTTGCCGACGGAGTAACAGTCGTGGTAGGTTCCGATGGCCATCTCGGGACGATCGTCTCCTCAGAGCGTTACAAAGATGCGATAAAGCCGATGGAAAAGGCGAGCGAAGCAATCCTTGCGCTCAAACCGGTGACCTTCCGCTACAAACACGAGTTTGACCCTAAGGGCATCCCGCAGTTTGGCCTGATGGCCGAGCAAGTTGAAAAGGTGAATCCAGACCTCGTGGCTCATGACGACCAAGGCAAGCCCTACACGGTACGCTATGAGGCGGTGAATGCGATGCTGCTCAATGAGTTTCTCAAAGAACACCACAAAGTGCAACAACTGGAGACGACTGTTGCGCGGTTAGAGGCAGCCTTAAAAGAACAGGCGACGCAAATTCAGAAGGTTAGCGACAAAGTCGAATTGAACAGGCCTGCTCCGCGGACGGTGACTAGCGACTAATCTGGGCTGGGTCCCGGCAATCATCGGGCGGCGCGTCCGCTCGCGTTTGGATCAGTTAGAATCTTGTCGGCCGGTGACTTTGCCTGCAGCCTTAACTGCCTCACCTTCGAAGTATAAGGTGCTTGGCCTAAACATCGTCATAAAGTGCGGCCCCGGTCTGGTGTGAGCGAACACACCTAGATCGACCCCTGTCGAGGAAAACTTCTCGATTGTGTTATTGCCGCTATTGGCTGCATAAAGGTTACCCTCTCGATCGAACATTATCCCGAGCGGTTTGTCCAGTCCAGTGCTGGCGAATACGCCCAAGTCGACCCCTCTGGGGGAAAACTTCTCGATCGCGTTGCCGCTGTAGTTTGAGACATAGAGGTTGCCAGCACTGTCAAATGCGAGTCCATACGTAGTGTGAAAGCCGGCCTCGGCGAATACTGATCCTACCCCGTCAGGCCTGAACCTCAAAACGTTGCCGGCGTTTGTCACATAAAGATTGTCTGCGGTGTCAAAGGCCAAATCAATTGGCTTGACCAAACCGTCATTTTCGTCCGCAAAAACGGTGCCGACACCGTCGGGCGTAAACTTCTCGATCATCTTGCCTGTCACATTCGCGACATAGAGGTTCCCGGTTATGTCAAACACAAGGCCGTGCGGACCGCTCAAGCCGGTATCCGCGAATATCGATCGCGTGCCGTCCGGCGCAAACTTCTGAATCGAATAAGCGGAAGGGTTATCGCTCGACACGTATAGATTCCCGGCATTATCGAAGACCAGACCCGTCGGTTTAACCACTTTGGCAAAAACCCCGAGATCCACTCCCCTCAGGGAAAATACCTCGACCGTATTGCCGCGATAACTGGTTTCGTAAATTCTTTTGGTCCCTGGCAAGATGCGCTCGGCGGTATTCAAATCACCGCTAACGCCGCTGACATTTCCCGCCACACCTTGGGCAACGGCGTTATCCCGCGTTGCGAGCAAGAGCAGGATCATAGGCGCGGCGAGGAAAAGCCCCGTTTGTAAACGCAGAAGAGAGCTTCTCAAGCGTCGAATCTGTCTCATAGCCAATATTCCGACGTGTTTGATTTCATTTCGGTCTGACATTCCGCAGCGACACGGCAAATTTTCTGAAGAGCACCCGGCCCAAGGCTAAGCCAGCTGTCATGGTCTGGGCGGACCGAAACGGCGCAGGGATGAATCGGCCCTCTTGCAATACCATGGGTTCTAAGTGCTGAATGCTGAAATATTTTGAATTCACGCAGTGGCTGTCAAGCAAAAGGCAATACCTTAGGGCGCACGCATAGCCCGGAAAAGCTTTTTCAGGAGAGCCTCCGTTGACTTGCGCTTGTTCAGTCTCTTCCCAAATCAGTGCGAGAAGCGGCTTTGCTCGTGCTTACAGTCGCCGTTCCTACTGACTATCAAAAATCGGGCCCGATGTCGACAGCGGCCCCAAACGCCCAAGGACACGCCAGCCACAAAAAATTCGCCCGAAATCTAGAAATCGGATCGCTCGTAGAACCAATATTGTCCCAAACCGCTGTCGGAATTCGGCACTTCGAAGCGTTAACGAAAATTGGAACGTCCTGGCGGGCGCGAAATGTTTTGATATTCGCTCAGCAGTGAACTATGCAAGTTTTTATCGATGAAAAGGGTTCATCTCTGGTTGTCGCCACTGTTGTTATTGCTTAGCGCCAGCTTTTCCAACGGCAATGCTCTGCCGACCGTTGAAAACGACGTGCTGCGAATCTCTCTCTCCCCGCAGGACGCTTCCTTGACCGTTGTAGACAAGCGCATCACGCTGGAGTGGCGGCAGCGGGTGCGTCCCGGCTTTAGTGTGGCTCCAGAGAGCATCCGCGTAAGCCCGACTTCTCTCTCCGCAAGAGTGCTTGGCGAGGGCGAAACCTATCTTCTCACGATTTCTCTCACCGAGGGCTCTCCACACGCATTCGATCTTGTTCTCGACCTGCCGGATCGGCATTACGCCACAATGCCCAATTATCCCTTTCCCTTCGTAGCGCCCGAAAAAGGCTGGTTTTACGTGCAAAACACGAGTGGCGAAGGAATGCTCATGCCCTTGGAAAAGGCGGAAGAAATTAACAAATCGTTCAGTTGGAGCGGAAGTCAGCCTTGGTGGGGACTGACGGATCTCAAGCGGTCCATGGCCGTGCGCCTGGATACATTTCGCAACCCTGACCGACGGCCGAATTCCGACGACCGGACAGTCTATGCGATGCCTTTGCGCATCCATTACTCGTTCTTCACTGAGGGTGGTTACTCCGGGCTGGCCAAGGATTATCGGAATTACTTTCTCAGTTCGCATCCCGAGTTGCGGCCTCTTGGCGACCGGGTTCAGGCGCGTCCCGCGCTTTCTAACTTGAAAGACGGTGTCTATGTCTATCTCTGGGGCGACAATCCGGCGGAGGACCTAAGCCTAGCCGCGGAGATGAAAGCGGCTGGCGTCGAGCGCAGTATCGCCGTCTTTTACGGCAGGCACGAAATCAATCGAGCGTTGTGCGATGGCATCAAAGAATTGGGGTGGGTTGTGGGAATGTATCGGATGCCGACCGGAAATCTCTTTCGTGTCTCCAGGAACCGAAATTGGCCAAATGCTGTTCTGACAGGTAGACTCACGCCCGGTGAACTCCTAGCCACCAGCAACCTCAAGGGCTGGGACCGAATCTGCGGCAAACATCTGCTCCCCGAGTGGATAGCGAAAGCAAAAGAGGCAATTCAAGCCTACGGATTGCAGTTGTTCTACTTCGATACGCTTGTCGTTCAGCTCGCGCCTTGTCTGCATCCCGACCATCCGTCCACCATCGAAGAGAATCAGCAGGCGCGATTGGAAATGATGAAAAAAACGCGCGATCTGGGAATGATTGTGGGCTCCGGTGAAGGTCTCTGTCCAACCTGGGCGCTCCCCGGCGTGGATTTCTTCGAGGGGCTGATGTCGCTGCGCACTTATACCGATACGCCGCTCAGAATTCCGGCCGGCGGTTACGAAACGGACTTGGGGAACAGCTACCAAGAGCAAGCAGCGATCACCTTGGACGAGACAAGAAGAATTCCGCTCTACCAGTTGGCGTTCCATGACTACGTAGCGGGGACTTGGGTATGGCGCGACACGAACTATCAAAGCACTCCGTTTGCCCGGAAGAAGAATTTGTTCAACATCCTTTACGGGACAATGCCGATGTGGCACATCAACCGGCATCTTTGGGAGAGTCACAAGGCCGACCTCGTTGCGAGCTATAAGAGCATCGCCTCCGTCCGGAAGCGTATCGGGTTTGCCGAGATGGTGAATCACGGGTGGCTGACCGCAGACCGATCGGTCCAGTTCACCGACTGGGACACGCGTGATCGTGTCATTGTTAATTTTGGCGACCGCCCGTTTGAACGCAAGGGAAAGGAGCCCGTGCCGGGCGGGTCATTTGTCGTCGAGCGAAGTGAGGCAAAGTAAAGCGAAGGATATGCCGGCGTGTTCAACACCTTCAGGCGCAGAGTTTCCGCTAGTTCGGCCAGGGCCGCTCCGATAATCCCGGCTTGGCGCCGTGGATATTCGGTAGGCCTTAGTGGATGATTCTCTTGATAAACTCGGCTACGGGCATGGCCAGAATATGCTGGCGAGGCGCAAATCAATCTCGTGCCGCGGGAATGCTTGGTGCGGCTCCAATCACTGCGGACCGTCGAACAACAAATCGAACGGCTGCGCTCCCACTTCTTGAATCGTTTGCCAGACGGTCTGACTGGCTAGATCGATGACGGATACGGTGGTGTCCGCAGAGTTGGAAACGTATAGATCGGCGCCGGTCGGATCGACGACCGAGAAAAAAGGGCCCTCTCCGACCGTAAGCGTGTTCACGACGGCGTGAGTGCCGGTGTCGATGATCGACACGGACCCTGAGCGGGAGTTTGACACGTAGGCCCAAGCGCCGTCCGGCGTGATGGTCACGTGCCAAGGTTGGCTGCCAACACCAATAGTCGCGACCACTCTCAGCCGCGCATTATCAATGACCGAGACAGTCCCGGCATCCAGGCTGGTCACATAGATCTCCCGACCGTCCGGCGTGATGGCGATGCCTCCGGGATGCCGCCCGACGCCGATGTTTTGGATCAGAGTTTGAGTGGAGGTATCGATGACCGAGACCGAGTTTCCGAAGTAGTCGGTCGCGAAAATGCGATCGCCGCCCGGCGTGATCGCGAGCCGACGAGGTCCGGGCGGCGTGGCGATGCTGCTCACCTGATAGGTAGAGGTATCTATCACGTTCACCATCGAGGAGGTGTAATTCGCCACATAAACGAACCGTCCATCGGGAGTCACCAAGATATCTTTGGCCCCCGTCCCGCCGATGGGCACATTGGTGATAAGGGTATCTGTCGCCGTATCGATCACGGGGACGTCTCCCGAGTTTTCGTGTACCGCGAAGACACGTCCACCATCCGGAGTGACTGTGATCTCCTGCGAACCGCTATTTCCGACGGGGATTGTGGCCGTTACAATCCGATTCACCGTGTCGATGACGGAGATCGTGTGGTCACGATGGTTGGAAACATAGGCTTTCAGTCCATCGGGGGTCATGGCGAGCCGAATCGGAGCTCTGCCGACAGGGATCCTGGTCGTGATCTGTTTGGTTGCAGAATCGATCACAGTTACAAAGTTCGAACGGCTCGCTAATACGAAAAGCTGTGGAACGGGACCGTCTACTGAGGCGTTCGACGACTTTATGCTTTCCGGGCTGTCGGCAACATCAACAAACTGTTGTCCGTTCGCCATTGGCGAAATCAGCATCGCGAGAACCGCGAGCGCATCTGTGATCTTGAGTTTGCTCATTGTCCCTATCCCTCTTTGTTTCATAAGAGCGATAGGTCTGCTTCCACGGGTCCCAATGGAGTTATCCAGATACTCGCTGGTATTACGAATGTCAACAGTAAAAGGCGGCTCCTTTCTGCTTCGAGCCTATTCGGCATCGACTTCCTGCCATTCGAAAATCTGAGTGCAAATCAGGAGAATGCATCCTTCGCCGATGGCTTGGACAGGATTCAGACCTGAAAGTCAGCAGTCGCACGAGCGTGATGCAATCCACCAGGCAGTGCTTGGTGATTGAGCGTGCCAAGTTGCGGGGAGTACCCAACTTTGGAGCCCAACCGCTCCGATAAATCTGCCTGCAATACAATAGGTCGCAAGCTAGGGCCAATGAATCTGACGATTTCAGTCCTTATTTTGCGAACGCAAAGATCAGCCTTGCTAACAGCGGGCCCCGGAGACGCGAATTTCGTATGCAACTAGCCTGGACAGATCAGGAAGGAACGAAAATTAATAAACGTCCTGTGCTCCGTTTGCCCGGAAGGAGAATTTGTTCAACATCCTTTACGGGACAATGCCGATGTGGCACATCAACCGGCATCTTTGGGAGAGTCACAAGGCCGACCTCGTTGCGAGCTATAAGAGCATCGCCTCCGTCCGGAAG
>JBKOXU010000170.1:0-13496 GCA_046725095.1 Verrucomicrobiota bacterium | reverse complement strand
CCCGCCTGCGGTGCGCGCGCCGACATTCATTTGCCTGGCACGACCGCGATCGCTTTTAACCAATTGATCACAAAGTCCGGCGGCCAGCCGATCTGTCCCATCGGAGCTTCGGCCATCCGCGACGATAATCTCAGCTCCGGGTGCACGATCCCGCAGATGCTGAAGAAATGGCCGTATCAACAGGGCCTCATTAAAAACTGGAACAATAATCGAGAGCCGCGTTTGAACGCTTTTCTCCAGATCGCCTGCCAAACGGCGATCGGTCAATCGAATCTTTGTTGAAATCGCGCTGGACTCCACGGACACGGTATCGATCACTGATTCCCAGCTAATTTTCCCTCATCGGCGCTGTGAGCCAACGATTTTGCCGTGAAACGGGAATAAAACGCCGCGTGATCCGTCTCGTAAATAAGTAGTAGGAGAAATAAACATGCCTGCCATACCTGGCTCTGGCGCCACAAAACCACAAGGCATCCAAACAATCATAAGCAGACGAACTAAAGCGGAGGAATTCATATGATCTCAAGACTTATTATCGCAGTAGCCATTGCGCTATTCTTCAGCCCGGCAACGCTGATCGTTGCCCAGGAACATCCTGAGAAAACCACAGAGCATCCAAAAAAAGGCGCTGAGCATCCAAAGAAAGGCGGAGAACACCCAACGAAAGGTGGCGCCGAGAAACAGGTGAGCACGGCTGATATTTCTGCGGGTATAAAGAAAAATATCGATGCTCAAAGCAAAAAGAGCAGCGACAGCAAGTTTCACGTCAAGTACGAGGGTCAGGATCTCGCCCTCGATTTGGTAAAAGTACACGATGATCGGCTGCAGGATCTCGGCGGCGGCAAGTATTTTGCCTGTGTGGATATGAAAGCGACCGACGGAAAGACTTACGACATTGATTTCTTTCTGACCGGACAACCGGGCAAAATGAAAGTCACCGAGACTTCAGTCCACAAGATCGATGGCAAACCGCTCTACGATTGGAAAGAAGAGAATGGCACCTGGCACAAAGTGCCCGCAAGCTAGAAGTGTTTAACTGGCAGGTCGCGGCCCCGAAGGCTTTCGGGTCTGCCTCTCCAGAAGAAAATTAACGATTCAGAATCTTATGCGGTTTCTGATTATTCCGGTCGTTTTCCTGACTAGCCTTCTTGCCGCGCATGCTGCCGGAGAGCCTGGCATTATCAAAGGTTCCGATCAATTCGAGTTCGTTTACCAGATGAAACTTCCAGAGATTAAAGGAGAAGCCCGCGTCTGGCTGCCATTGGCAAGGACTGACGCCTTTCAGACCGTGACCGAGGAAGAGCTGAACATCCCAATGAAATGGGAAAAAGTGCAGGACCGCGATTACGGCAACGATATTTGCGTGCTCTATCCGCAGCCTTCGGACAGCGGTAAAACTGTCGAGGTGCGATATCGCGTAGTTCGTAAGGAGAAGGCCCCCTACCCTGCAAGCAGTGCCGAAACCGCGCGTTACTTGCGCCCGGAGAAGCTGGTGCCGATTAATGAAACTTTCAGGACGCTTGCCCAGAAAGCGGCGGCGGGAAAAAACCGCGATCTCGAACGGGTGAAAGCGCTTTACGATCACGTGATCGGCCGAATGCGCTATGACAAATCAGGCACAGGCTGGGGCCGGGGAGATGCTCTCTACGCATGCGACGCGCGGACTGGCAACTGCACGGATTTTCACGCCTACTTTATTGCATTGGCGCGCAGCATTGGAATACCGGCGCGCTTTGCGATTGGCGCGACGATTCCTGCCGATAAGAACGAGGGCACCATCGACGGCTACCATTGCTGGGCCGAATTTCTCGCCGATGGAAGCTGGGTACCGGTGGATATCAGCGAAGCGTGGAAAAATCCAAAGCTGGCCGATTACTATTTCGGTCATAACCCGGCCAATCGTTTCGAATTGACTAAAGGCCGCGATCTGGTGGTCGATCCCGAGCCGGCCAGCGGTCCGATCAATTTTCTCGCCTACCCCCTGCTCGAGATGAATGGCGTGGTACTAAAACCCGAGACCACTTTCATGTTCCGCCGCATCGGCGCATAAGAAAAACTCGCTTTGGCACTTCAGTGACGCGTTGCCGCTGCGCGTCAGCTGATGATAAACTCCCGGCGGCATGACTGCCAGACTGTGCAAAGAATTCCCCTGATCGATTATGTTGGCAGGCCACTGCTTGCTTGCATACTTCTCGCACTGCTTTGGCTGCAATGGCGATTCCCGCTGCGTCGCCAACATTTCAGCGTGCTGCATCGGTTCGTCCGCAACTTTGTGCTTTCGCTTCCCGGTTTCGCCGTCGTCCGACTGGCCATGCTACCAATCCCGTTCGCGATAGCCATGTGGGCGCGGGATCGACATATCGGCTTGTTGAACTGGATTGCCCTTCCTGAATGGGCGGCTGTCATCGCGACATTTCTACTGATGGATTACGCCTACTGGTGGTGGCATTGGGCCAATCACATGATTCCGTTCTTCTGGCGATTCCATAATGTGCATCACACTGACCTGGACATGGATGTCAGCACCGCCGCGCGATTCCATTTCGGCGAGATGATTTTCTCCGTCGGATTTCTCTCGCTTGCAGTGACAGTCTTCGGCATCGCGCCGATAATGCTGATCGTTTTTTTTATCACATTCGAGGCCGCGACCCTCTTTCACCATTCAAACTGGCGGCTGCCGATTAAACTCGAGCGTATTTTAAACCTGATTGTCGTCACGCCGCGGATGCACGGTATTCATCATTCGATTGTACAACGCGAGACCAATTCAAATTGGGGAACCATTTTCTGCTGGTGGGACAAACTTCACCGCACACTGCGCCGTGATGTGCCGCAGGACGCCGTCACCATTGGTGTTGCAGCGTATCGCGACGAACAGGAGCTAACTCTCGGGAAACTCTTCGCCCTACCATTTGGCAAACAGCGCGAATGGCGTCTCCCGACTGGTGAACAGCCGGAACGCGAGCCCACTGCGGCGGATGACCTAGCGGAATAACGGCTCGAGAGCTCACTGTCGCAACCCGAGTAAGAATAAAACAGGACCTATTTTAAATCCGCCGAGTGCGTTTGTGCGAAGTTGTAGGTAGTGAAACCAAACGACAAAAACGGCAATCTCCCGACAGCAGAGAGACCATTTCGCGTGCTGATCATCGCCGGTTCAGACCGCCGCCAGTACAATTGCCCCGGCGTTGATTCGAAGTCGCGGACAATGATGCTCCGCGTCGCTGACCGGCTGCCACAGGAATGGGAGATTGACTACGAAGATCTGGGAAATGTTTATGGCCGTGCTCGCATCCAGAGCTGTAACGCGTGTGTCTCGACCTCGATGGCATTGTGCGTTTGGCCTTGTAACTGTTACGAGAAAAACAACAAGAAGGAACCGGACCTAATGTGGGACCTCGATATGTATGCACGGCTCGATTTGGCTGACGCGTGGGCGATCATCGGGCCTGTAAATTGGTATGCGCCGACGAGTAACCTCAAGCTGATGTTCGATCGGCTCGTGTGCATGAACGGCGGCAATCCTCGTGAAGAAACGATCAAGCACAAAGACCCTGAATTGGCGATGAAACTCGAACATTCCGCGGAATGGCAGACGTTTAGTTTGAATCATCTGGAAGGCCGGACTGCGGGATTTTTCTGCTATGGCGACGGCGGGGGTAATGAATTGGATTCGGAAGGTCGCCCAAGGCTCCTTAATCCTGCGCACAAACATTATTTCGATCCCGCGAGCGAACCATTCGAAATTGAACGCGACAGCTACGTTCCGTTGGTTTGGCAATGCCGGTATGGCGGCGTTGAAGTTCCGGATGAGCTCTGGCAATACGTCGAGTTCGGTAAAAACGAATCATACAGCGACAACCAAGCGGAAGATTTGCCGCGCCACCAGAAAGCGTTTGCGGAACTGGACGCGTGGACCGACAGATTCGCCAGCTTCGTCCGGGCCAAAGGGAGAGTGGAACCCGGCAAATACCGCGCGTTCGGTTACAAACCGCCCGGCCATTTTCTTCGCGACGTGAGGCTCGCGTGGCGCGACATCCGGATGCGCTTCGGAAGTCCACGTGTGGGCTCCTCACCGGCCAGACAGCAAAGGCTCGGGTTAAACCGTGATGTAACGAGGCACCCGAAGAAGAGCGAAGGCGAAAAATTGCGCGAGGGATGGAAACAAAACGGCGATTGAAGCACACGCACGTTTTTTTTGCAGGGGTAGTTGCCATTGCGAAATGAACCAGTTTGCCGAACGACTCGCGACTGAAGGTTGGAACCTGCATCGCGCGCGCCCTGAGATTCTTCAGGAAGGTTGGCAGGCGGATCTGCGCCCTGATAAAAGAAGAATTCTTTGAATGATTGCTATTACTTGAAGATGTTGTCGAAGAGCAATTGCACTCTGCTGTAGTTCCGGCCGTGCTGACCCTGATCGTTGAGTCCCCAATTGTACGGAATGGATCTGATGTCGTAACTGCCGCTGGTGGCAAAAGCGCGAGCTGATTGTGGCGCGTACCGGCCAAGAATCATCGAGATGCCGCCGGCCTTGTCGAAGTCTGCCTTGAACCATTTGAAGACACTGGAGATTTCCACTCGCTTCATGTCAGGTGGGAACCTGTTACGATCTTGCCGGGCCAACCAAGCACGGAATACTTGATCATCCTGCTGATCGAATTTGTCGGCATTATAAGCAAAGCGCTGGAGCGGCGGACAACTGCGCGCGGCGCAAACCAGCACTGAATGCGCGCGGTAGCCAATCAACGGACGCAGCGCACCGGGTTCGATATCATCTAATGAAACTTTGCGGCCGTTGATTTCATTGCGCTTCTGTAAACGAATCTTTCAGTGACCAAACGCTTTCGGTTGGATAATTCACCAGAATCCATTGGAGCATGAATGCGTTGTAGGCGTTGACGAGCATCACCGCTTTTTCGTTACCTCGCGCCGGTATGTCGGTCTTGGCCGCGAATTGCTTGAGATACTCGTCCAGCGCGGAAAGTTCTGCCGCGTTTTGTTTCCACGCGCCGTAGTTCACCAATCCCTGATCGTTCACGTACTTTTTGAGCAGACGATCGAATTCGTCGTGATTGATCCCCGATCGTACATCGACATTTTCACCAGTCTGACCCTCGGCGCGTGCCGCTACGCCGACGCAG
Organism: Verrucomicrobiota bacterium; assembly: GCA_046725095.1. Lineage (GTDB taxonomy): Bacteria > Verrucomicrobiota > Verrucomicrobiia > Chthoniobacterales > UBA10450 > Udaeobacter. The sequence goes on along the minus strand of JBKOXU010000170.1, from coordinate 8,355 downwards.
ACGAGTCCGAAAATGACCAGAAGAATCCAGAGTCTCATTTTATTTCGGTGCATTGATTAGGGCCCAAACGTAACCGTCCGGGTCGGCCACGAAGGCTTCCGTTCCCCAGTTATATTTCCGCGGTTCCTGAGCAATTTTGTATCCGGCTTTGCGCGCTTGCTTCACGGTTGCCGCAACATCGATAACAGCGAAATGCGGATACATCCCCCAACCCGGTCGCACATTCATCGGGCGTTTCTCATCCCAGTCCCAGTGAGTGGTTGACAGAAACACACCTACGTTTGCCGACCCAGCATCGCAAAATCTTTGCTCTGTGATTTGATTTCCAAGCCTAACAAATCATGATAAAACGCGATTGATTTCTTCAGGTCACCGACTTCTAACAGAATGTGATCGATCTTCGGCGGCGACGTTCCTGAGCCGACGCGACGGACACAAGGGAAAGGACGGCAATACAACCTGCGATCTCCTTTTTCATCGACAATTACAAAACGTATGAGCGCAGTTGTTCGCGCGAGCCTTCCAGCGCGAGCATGTAAATCATTTCGCCCTCGCGCCAGGTCGCTGTTACCCAGTGGCCTTGTTGAACCAATTCTGGCTTCCGGTTAAGCACACGGTCGAATGCAGATGCATTCATCGTGACCAGATGGATCAATCCGCCGTCCGAGCGCATGAAACAGATCACTGAGACCGGAGTGCCATCCCACGAGAATGTTTTACAACCAAGGCTCTCGAGTTTCTCCAGATTTTGCGGCAATTTTTCTGCGGCTGGTGCGTGGTTCGCGCGCAACCACGACACGAGGTCAGCCGGATTATGCGATTTGGCATCGAACCTCGACGTATTGCTAACAAGCGATGAAATGACATCGAGCGCCCGGTTCTGCCAGCCGGCGAGATGCGCCGGCCGCGTTTCGTGCCAGATCAAAGAACCGAGAATCCCCATTGAGATCAGTGCGGCAGCAATTGCCCATTTGATGAATCGGCCGGACCAGCGAAGCGGACGGCTGGTCCTTTACCCCGGCAAGAATATTCTCGCGCAAATCGGGTGGCACTTCGACGGCGCGCAGTTTTTCGGTCATGGTTGCGTCGAATGCAATTGATTCATTGAAACAGCGTTCCAGAACCGGATCGCGCCGGGCTTGTTCGAGCGCTTCGGCAAAACACGGGTCATCCGCGTCCTGACCGCTCGGCCGGTACGCGCTTAAGAGGAATTTGGCTTCTCGATTATCCATGTGATTCCCCTCTTTTCTCCGATTGAAATAAAACGACTTTATTCCCGAGGGCGTCCCATTTTGAGAACAGCCGCTGGCGCAACTGCGCTTTCCCGCGCGACAATCGTGACATCACCGTGCCGATCGGCACCTCGAGCACGCCAGCGATTTCTTGATACGAGAACTGTTCCAGATAAAAAAGCGTCAAGGGCGCGCGAAATGGCTCTTCCACCTCGCGCAAAGCCTGCAACACTGTCGCGCTGTCGAACGCGTTAACGTCGGGTGAGATTGACATCTCCTCTTCACGCACATCATTCAGCTCGATCTTTGGAAAACGAACTTCATGGCGCCGCCGGCTGAGAAATTCGCGATACAACGTCGTAAACTGCCATGACTTCGCTTTCGAGCGGTCGCGCAGCTGATGGCCTTTCGCAGCCCACTGAAAAAATGTCTGCTGCGTCAGATCCGCCGCATCGGCTTCTGATCTCGAAAGGCTGAGCGCGAAACGAAACAGCGGCGCATATTGTCGATCCACCAGTTGCTGAAAGTTAGTTTCACTCATATGAAGCTGTCTCGCGACGCCATCACACGGATGGGACGCGTGAGAATGCCGACTATTCCGTTGTGGCTGGTGGAATCAGGCCGTTTTGCGGCGGATGCTCCATGTTGTATCGAGGTCGCGCAAGTAATAGAGCGCGAAACAGGCGCCCAGCATCGGCCCGGCGGCGAAGGAAAGGAGGTTCACCTTCTCAACGGATGAAAATACTGAAGACAATGTTGAAACAGCGTGCAGGAGCGAAACGAGGCCTAGGTCAACCACGGAGCGAACCCAATCACGAACCCAACCAAGAGAAGGAGTTCGGCCATGCCAATTGTGTAGATGATGGCCGAGCCAAATTCCGGGAGAAAATAGAATGCTGGTTCACGCGCGACCACTTTACCAGACCAGCCGGGCTGGGCGATTGCGCGTCGAAACTTGATTCATCGCTGACCAAGGAGGAGATGACCTTGAATGCTTCGCCCTATTAGCCAGACCCTTGGGGACTGCCGGTATTCCAGGTTTCTATTTCGACACACGAAGAAATTCCAGCCGATGCGCGTAACCGTGCTTGGCAAGGCGCTGGGCAGCAAGTCTCATTGATGCGTCCGATGCCTCAACGCCGAGGCCGTTCACTAATCGGTTCATCAAATTCATAAGAGCGCAAATGGCAACGGCATCATGCAGCGCGCGCTCGTTCCAACCGGCGGCGAAAATCGCATCGACATCCAATGCCGTAATTTCACCCGGCGAAAGCGTCAGCTTGCGCACAAAAGTCAGAACCGAACGCATGCGTACATCGATCCGCCAATCAGACGGATTCGTGCCATGGCGAACTTGTTCGAAACCGAGGCCGGGAAAAATGTTCGCAATTGCGTCGGCGGGGATTCCGAGTGCGACAGCCGTCTGCGAATGAACCGCCCGACAATAATTGCAATTGTTCAAACCCGAGACATACGCAGCGATTAGTTCGCGTTCGGCTGCACTGAACGGCGATTCGCCGCGCAACAGAACTTCCTGATATTCGAGCAATGGCCGCGCGGCTTCGGGGAAAGCGCGAAAAATTTCTAGCAAACCCGCGTCTGCCGGCAGCGATTTGAGAAAGGACATTGTGGATCTTGGGCGACTTCTCCGGTTTAAACGCACCTGCGGCGAACGCTCCACATCGTATCGAGGTCGCGCAAGTAATAAAGCGCAAAGCAGGCGCCGAGCATTGGCCAGGCGGCGAAGAAAAGAATGTTCGGCCCTTCGAACGGATGGAGATACTGGCGGAACGTGGAAAAAGTTGAGACTGCGTGAAGCAGTAGCACAAGGCCGTAGGTCAGCCGCGGCGCAAAACCAATCACAAAACCGATCAAGAGCACTAGTTCCGCTATGCCAATCGAGTAAATGATCGCCGGACCCAGCCCGCGCAAAAAATAAAAATGTTCGTAAACGGATATTGCATGATCCGGACGCACAAATTTGTCGATCGTCCAGACCAACATGACGAGAAAAACCGTGACGCGCAGAACCAGTAGCGCCACGCCAACGCGATTGCAATTATCAAGCGAATTCATTCCGAGAATGCTAGAGGCGGATGCGGGCGAATATCAAATGATCCACGCTCAACCCGCCAGGACCCGAGAAAAACAACCACATGAGGATTACGAGACAGAGCACCTCCGGAAGATAAAAAAATTCGGACAGCCAGCCGAGCAGAGCTGTCGCTTTAATATTCCGAATCGCCGTAGTCGCAATGGCTACAATCATTACGCCACTAAGCATCGCGCACGCAAGAGGCGTGATTGCGCCGAAGATGAGTAACAGACCAAAGACAAATTCAATGATCGAAACGAAAAGAGCGTTGAAATCCGGAAACGGAACATGCGCGGCCACCAGCGTTTCGCGCATCTGTTCACGTCGTTCCGGCGCAAAGAGTTTTCCGCGTCCGGACAGAAAGAACAGCAAACCGACTGTGAGTCGGGCAACAAGAATCCCGACCCATTGCCAAGCATGCAACTCCACCAGAAGTGTCCGAATTGACAGCATCGCGCTCATTGGATGACTGCTGACAACCTTTATTCCTTTTAACTGCCCGCTGGCGACGGAATAATCGAGCCAACCCACGTCTTGAAACTTCGCGGCATGTCCCGATGAAAAAAGGTGAAGGCGTTTACAACGTTGTAGTAATCGGCGCTGGAACCGCTGGCCTGGTCACAGCCGCCGGTACGGCCGGACTCGGCGGCCGTGTTGCGCTGATCGAGCGCAATCTGATGGGAGGCGATTGCCTGAATTTCGGTTGCGTGCCGAGCAAGGCGCTCATTTCTTCGGCGCGATTGATCCAGCAAATCCGCGAATCTGAAAAGTGGGGCTTGGATCGACAATCGCCGCAGTTCGTGTTCGAAAAAGTCTTTGATCGGATGCGCGCGCGTCGCGCGAAGATCGCGCCGAACGATTCGCAGGAACGCTTCGAGTCGTTAGGAGTCGATGTTTTCTGGGGTGAAGCGCGTTTTGTTTCGCCCCGCGAAATCGAAGTTAATGGTAAAAAACTTCGCGCGAAGAATTTCGTTATCGCCACCGGTAGCCGCGCGATGATTCCGGAAATCGAAGGTATCGACACGGTTCCCTATTTTACTAACGAGACAATTTTCGATGAGCTAAAAGGAAAGCCTGAAAGCATGATCGTTCTTGGAGGTGGGCCGATCGGTTGCGAGCTCGCGCAAACATTCCGCCGCTTTGGTGTGAAGGTGACGATCCTCCAGCGCGGGGATCAACTCTTGCCAAGAGAAGATCGAGATGTGGCGGAATTTCTTGAGCGCCGCTTAATTAACGAAGGTGTGCGCATCATCAAGAAGGCCGATGCGCGTTCAGTAGCGACCAGTGACGTCGGGAAAGTTGCGCTTGAATTCTTAGATCGACAGTCGGGCCGGATTGCCGAACGGACTTTCTTTACAGACGCGCTCCTTATCGCGATCGGGCGAACCTCAAACTTTCGGCGTCTGGATCTAAAATCGGCAGGGGTTAACGTCAATGCGAGCGGAGTGTGCGTTAACGATTATTTACAAACCTCTCAACGGCACATTTACGCCGCAGGCGATGTGATCGGGCCATTCTTGTTCACACACACGGCCGATGCGCACGCACGCGTCATCGTGCGGAACATCCTTGTTCCATTCCAATTCCTGCGGCAGAAAATGGATTATTCGGTCGTGCCCTGGTGCACCTACACTGACCCAGAGGTTGCGCACGTCGGTCTCGCCGAAAAGGAGGCGAAACAGAAAAATGTCGACTACGATTTGTTCGTCGTTCCATTGAAAGATCTCGATCGTGCAGTCGTCGAGAGCGAAGACGTTGGTTTCGTCAAAGTCCTGACCGCAAGAGGCTCCGATAAAATTCTCGGCGCGACCATGGTCGGGCCACACGCCGGCGATTTGCTGCATGAGTTTGTGCTTGCGATGAAAGCCGGCGTCGGCCTTGGCACAGTTGCATCGACAATTCACGCCTATCCAACATTCGCGGAACTCGCGCGCAAGACCGGCGACAAATACAACAAGACTCGCCTGACGCCGCGTGCGAAAAAAATTTTCACCTGGCTCTATGAGCGCGCACGCAAATGAGCCAAATTTTCTACAGAGCTAATCAGATCCCTTATCCTCACCTTCTTCCTGAGGGAGAAGGAATCCTCTCCCCTTGGGGAGAGCACTAAGGTGAGAGTCATCGAAGGTTAGAACGACTATTCGTTAAAACGAAACCACGGCTACGAAATGACTTCTAGCGACAAGGATGTTCCCAAAAGCGCAATTCGTCGTCTGATTGTGCTCATCGCTATCGTGATCGCGCTTTTTTTGGCGATGAGATTTCTGCCAGTCCAGCAATGGCTGAGAAATTCCAATGATTGGATCGGCCAGATGGGTGTGGCCGGCATTTTTATTTTCATCGGCGTTTATGCGGTCGCAACCGTTTTACTCGCTCCGGGAGCAATCCTAACAATTGGCGCGGGATTCGCGTTTGGTTTGTGGAAAGGTTTCTTGGCCGTTTCGGCCGGCGCGACACTCGGCGCCTCGCTCGCATTTCTCGTTGCCCGTTTCATTGCGCGCGACAAAGTCGAGGCGATCGCGAAAGGAAACGAAAAGTTTCGCAACATCGACAACGCCATCGGCAAACAAGGCGCCAAACTGGTTTTCCTGCTTCGGCTCAGCCCAGTGATTCCATTCAATCTAAGCAATTATTTTTACGGTCTCACCGGCGTGAAGTTCTGGCCCTACGTGCTGGCGAGCTGGATCGGCATGATGCCCGGCACGTTCCTTTATGTTTACATCGGAACTGCTGGCAAGGCCGCTGTCTCCGCCGCTGCCGGTGGCGAGGCGATCAAACATGGCTGGCAATATTGGACGTTCATGAGCATCGGTCTCGCCGCAACTATCATCGTGACAATCTGGGTAACGAAGATTGCGCGAGATGCACTAAAATCGCAGAGCGACATTAAATAAGAGCTTTCGATTGTGTCCGGGTGATTCTCCGTGGTGAAAAAACTGCTTGCTTTTGAGCCATCTCCAGCGATTTAATTTGATCCATGCGCCAACTTCTTAAGTCGAGCTCGGCATTCCGGCGTCTGCCCGGTCGTATGAGCCGCTACTGGCGCCGCTCAAATTAGGCAAAGCGGAACTTCTGGCCGCTCTTTAGCTGGCGGAGTTTCGCGACAGCGTGCCCAAGCGTCGAATCGACGATTCGATATTTCGCGCGCTTAGCGACCGCAAACCGGTGCCTCGATTCAAATGATTTAATCTTTCTACTCATATGTTGATTGTGATGAAAACCAGCGCGACTGCATCCGAGATCGATGCGGTGGTTGAAGTCGTTCGCACCATCGGCCTGCGGGCACATCCGTTGGCCGGTGCGACACGGACTGCGATTGGAATCACGGGTAATACCGGGGTGATCGATGGCCGGCGTTTCGAAAATCTGTCCGGTGTCGCCGAAGTCATCCGTGTAAGCAAGCCGTACAAGTTGATTACGCTGGATCTGCGTCCCGAAAAAACGATCGTCCGCGTCGGCGACGCCTGCATTGGAGGAAGCGAGCTGGCTATCATCGCCGGGCCGTGCGCGATCGAAAGCCGCGAGCAGGCGTTCGCGGTAGCCGAAGCGGTCAAGCAAAGCGGCGCGCGTTTCTTTCGCGGCGGCGTGTGCAAGCCGCGGACTTCGCCTTACGCGTTCCAGGGTTTGGGCGAAAAAGGCTGGGCGATCATGACTGAGATCCGGGAACGTTTCGGATTAAAAGTCGTGACGGAAGCGATCGACGAATCCAGCATCGAGCTGGTCGAACAGTATTGCGACGTCATTCAGATCGGCGCGCGCAACATGCAGAATTTTTCGCTGTTGAAACGCGCGGGCCGCTCAAAGCTGCCGGTGCTGTTGAAACGCGGAATGGCGGCAACGCTGGAGGAGTTTCTGCTCGCGGCCGAATACATCATGGCGGAGGGCAATTACAACGTCGTCCTGTGCGAGCGCGGCATTCGCACCTTCGCGCAACATACCCGCAACACGCTCGACCTCGGAGTCGTGCCGGCAATCCGTCGCATTTCGCATTTGCCGGTGATTGTCGATCCGTCCCACAGCGGTGGGGCCAGCCATATGGTGGCGCCCCTCGCCCGCGCCGGCGTCGCCGTCGGCGCGGACGGGCTCATAGTCGAAGTCCACAATCAGCCGGAAGCCGCGCTTTCCGATGGCGCGCAGGCGCTGACGCCGGCCGAGTACACACAACTCATTAAAGAAGTTCGGGCCATCCGCGAACTCACCGCGCCGCTAACCAACGCGCCGGATTGAACAAATGCTTCTGCTTCTCGATAACTACGATTCGTTTACCTACAACCTCGCGCAATACTTCGGCGAACTGGGGTGCGAGCTGTTGATCAGACGGAACGACGGGATCACGATCGATGAGATTGCGGCCCTGGCGCCGAGTCACATCTGCATTTCGCCAGGACCATGTACGCCGCACGAGGCCGGCATCAGCAAAGAAGTTATCATGCGCTTCGGCGAAAAGATTCCCATCCTGGGCGTTTGTCTCGGGCACCAGTGCATCGCGGAGGCGTACGGTGGGAAAGTGGTCCGCACCTCGCATTTCATGCATGGGAAGTCGTCGGTCATTCATCACAATAGCGCCCCAATATTTTCCGGTTTGCCGACACCGTTTGAGGCCGGCCGTTATCACTCGCTTGTCGTTGAAGCCGATTCATTTCCTTCGTGCCTCGAAGTCATAGCGCATACAGATGGGAACGAGATCATGGCGCTGCGTCACCGCGAGTTTCCCATGTATGGCGTCCAATTTCATCCCGAGTCGATCCTCACGCCCGACGGCAAGAAAATCCTAATCAACTTTCTCACACTCGAAACCTAGATGATCACGACGCCGCTCAATCCATCGCTCGACGAATTCCTTCGGCTTGCTGCTCGCGGCAATGTCGTCCCAGTTTTCGTTGAGTTCGTGGCCGATGCCGAGACACCGGTTTCGGCATTCAAGAAACTTTCCTCCAGCGGTCACCGCTTTCTTTTTGAATCGACAGAAAAGAATGACGTGTCGGGACGCTTCTCGTTCGTCGGAGCAGAACCGCGCGCTGTCATTCG
>JBKOXU010000047.1:0-12404 GCA_046725095.1 Verrucomicrobiota bacterium | reverse complement strand
CCTCTAGCTTCATTGAACGAAGGTAACATTTTGCCGGAGCGATCGCTGCATTCTACGCGGTCTTTCCGGCCTCTCTGCATCGCGAGGGCTTTTGTTCGCCTAAGTTCGGACTGGCTTTTTAGCCGGTTACCTTGCGCTTATGTTTGGGCTGGCGCTTCCACTGTTTACTGGACGAAGCGCGCGAAGGAGACGGTCACGCCGCCGCTGTATTGCGTATAGGCGAAGACGCCGGGTTGCGGCGAAAAGGCGATGTCGTGGACGTGATTTGGCTTGGCCAAAATAGCGACCCTTCGGCCATCCTGCACCCGCCAGAATTGAATGGCGCCGGCGGTGTCCGATGAACCGTAAACCGCGACGATGAGATTGCCCGACGGAGTAAAGGCAACGCGGGGAAATTGAAAGTCGGTGGTGACCGGCAAAGTTCTGACGAGTGTTCCATCGGGGACGCTCCAGATTTTCACGGCGCGTTCGTTCGGGCTGGCGCCAGCAATCAAGGTGCCGTCGGGCGAAAAGGCGATGGAGACGATTACGGTGTTTGCGATCTTCTTGAGCAACGAACCGTCGGCGGCGCTGCGCAGTTTCACACCGCGGATATCGCTGTTACCGATCAACTGGTCGTCGGGCGAAAACTCCGAGTCCTCCACTTCCGGGTCAAGCCCCGGAGTTTCCGGATCGTTATTCGGGAACGTCGCGAGCAGGCTCAAATCCGGAACGTGCCACTTCTTGATTTCCCGCCCTGATTTGCCGGACGTGATGAGTAATTGGCCATCGGAGGAAAGATCGACGCTGTGGGTTCCGTTGGTGTGCGCGCCGAGCCTCAGGAGCCGGACACCATCGGACACGCGCCACAGATCGAGTGTGAGCGTATCGCCTCCGCTGCCGGTGCCGACGATCAGATTCTCGTCGTCAAAGGTAAACACTGCGTCATTGACGCGATTATGCGTGGCATCCAGCGCACGGATGAGGCTGCCATCGGCGGCGTTTAACAAATCGGTGGTGTTGCTGTCTTCCCGGCCCAGCGCGAGGATCGTACCGTCGTTCGAGAAGGCGACATTCAGCAACGGTTCGGCGTCCGGTTTCGACCACAAAATCCGTTCCCGTTGAGCCAGGGCCGTTCCGGTGCAAACGAGCCATGCCAAGGCAAGTAGCTGAAGTGTTCTGAAATGATACCGTCGTGTATTCATACAATCCTCCCTCATTGCATGGTTCGTCCGCGAACGCGGAAACGCGCGGCTTGAAAAAGTAACCCGCCTGTTACCAATCGATACGATACCGGATAGCGGAAGTCAGGACTTCGCAGATTGAAAGTCGTTGCGTGACGGCGACGATGGTCGGGTATGAGAAGTTCGAGATTAAATGGCGGCGGAACGTGCTAAATTTTGGCCGCAACATGCGCGGCAAGATTGAGACGAGAGAGTTCGCGATCGATGATTATGATGCGGCGCTCGAGCTATGGCAACGGGTCGAAGGTCTCGAGATCGCCGAGGGCGACGACAAAGAAGGCGTTGCCCAATTTTTCGCGCGGAACCCGGGGCTGAGCCGAGTGGCGACCGATGGGTCGGCGATCGTTGGGGTTGCCTTATGCGGTCACGATGGACGCCGCGGACACATTTATCATCTGGCGGTTGATCCTGCTTATCAGGGACGCGGACTTGGCAAGCGTCTGCTGGATGAATGCCTGGAAGGTTTGCGCCGGGCAGGACTCAAGCGTGTCATTATCATGGTGGCCGACGATAACCGGCGAGGCGGTGAATTCTGGAAACGCCGTGAATGGGAAGAAATTTCCGGCGCCATCGCGATGGGAATTGATCTTTAGTATCCGGCTAACTCCAAAAGGGCGCTCATTTTCTTTCGGACTCGACCGCCTAAACCATACGATCTCTGTCCCTCGGCAATACGAAAAGTAAAACGTGCGACTATCGCCTCAGTTTGAAAAAGCGTTGATATACGCCACCCGAATTCACGGCGGCAAACTTCGGAAGAAGACCAAGATTCCTTATGTTGGGCATATCCTCGGGGTCACCGCGATCGCATTGGAGTATGGCGCGAATGAGAAAGAAGCGATCGCGGCGCTGCTGCACGATGCAGTGGAAGATTGTGGCGGCGCGAAACGGCTGCGTGATATCGAGCGTAAATTCGGAAAAAAGGTGGCGAGAATAGTCGAAGGCTGCACTGACACCTTGCAAACACCCAAGCCGCCATGGCGGGAACGAAAAGAAAATTACATCGCGCATCTGAAGCGAGCCTTCGCATCGACGCGGCTCGTATCGGCAGCCGATAAGCTCCACAATACCCGCGCAATCTTGCATAACCTGCGCCAGGAGAAAGGCAACCTTTGGTCGCGCTTCAACGGCGGCAAGGAAGGAGCGCTCTGGTATTATCGCTCACTTGTGTCGGCATTTCGCGAACACGGTAGCAACGAGTTAATTGAAGAACTCGATCGCGTGGTGACAGAAATCGAGGGATTAGCTGAATGAAAATGCTGCACGTCGCGCTTCGCGATGAGTCAGGCAGCGCGCAATCAGACTATGACGCTTTTCTATAGCTTTTCTATAGCCGGGGCGGTGACCTCGGCCCCTTCGAAACGACGCAGACACGCACGGGTCGCCTCGCCCTTTGAAAGGGAGAGGGGGGAGGGTGAGGGTTTGACTTTGGACAACTCTCTCTGCCGGCTCCAAAACCCCTCACCTTAGTCCTCTCCCCTTCTGCAAGGGGAGAGGCGAGAGGAGCCAAAGCTGCCGTGGGTCACCGACCCCGGCTACAACTACGAAACTACGGTAAGCGTCAGGTCATTCCCATCGCCACCTGAGTAACTCACCTGAAACTTGTTGCGACCAGCGGTGAAAGTTGAGCCGTTGGGCAGATTGGCGAAAGTGCCAGCAATTGGGTTGGCCGAAGTGTTGCTGATGGCAGTGAAGAGGGTGCCGATAGTTAGTCGTTTGTTCGCCACTGGCTGGAAACTAAACTGCGCTCCGCTCTCGATTGTTACTCCTTTGGCTACAACCTGATCGGCTCGGCCGTTGTTGGTATTAAGTTTGTAGGTGTAGGAGCCATCGGCTTTGAGGATCAGCGTCCTCCGAAGCGTGAGTGTAAGGGTCTGGTTGACTCCCACGCTCGGGGCCAACACAGCACCGAGGCCGCTGCCGGTTCCAATTGTCGCTGCGCCTGTGATCGTGCCTTTGCCCCCTAAGGTGCCGGCGTTTATGTTCACCGAGCCCGTGCCCGTTGCTGAACCACTGATGTTGCTGGCGATTAGTGTCCCGGCGCTGACTGTCGTGGCGCCAGTGTAAGTGTTCGCGCCAGTCAAGGTCAGCGTGCCTGTGCCAGCCTTGGTCAGCGCGCCGCTTTCCTCTATCACTCCTGAAAAGATCGTATTGAAGTTGTTACTGCCAACAGTCAGGCTATGACCGTCGAGTAAGACTATCCCACTGCCAGAGAGCGATCCGATTGCTATGGTGCCGGTGGCATTAGCCAGATCCAGTGTGCCAGTGCCGAAGACTTGGAACTGACAAGGGTGTAGCACGGGATCGCCTTCGATAAGAATCGTGCCACCCAAGCCGCCGTTTGTTCCAGCGTTGGCGATAACCATGGTTTGATCTGAGAGAGGCAAATTGAAGACGTCGATCAAGCCTCCTTGCGCGTTTGTCCCATTCCCGCCGTTGGCCGTAAATGTGGCAACGCCGAGCCCAGTACCATATTCAGCCCCGAAGGCATAGATTTGGCCAGCCTGACAGTCCGCCACTGTCGCTCCATTGGCGATGAAGCTGGTGCCACTGCAAGTGCCTACGTCCATTTCTACCCAGCCGCCTTCCGCCCCAAGCACCGTCGCGGGATTGGCTATGAAGGTGGAAGTGCCAAGGTTTCCGCCCGGCAGGAATGTTTGAATTAGCGTGTATGCGGCGGCTGCGCCTGAAATGGTGCCAGGATTGTTGATAAAGGTGGCGTTCTCGGCGCTGGAGTAGTCCAACAGGGCGGTAAACCCACCGGAGATGGTTCCGCTTGCTGTGCTCCCTTCGTTGATAATTGTCGCGTTGGCGGCAGTGGAGCTATTCCAGAACCGCGTGGATCCGCCGGAGACGCCGCCGTGAACTGCACCTTCATTAGTGATCACCACGTTCTCACCGGCCGAGGCGGAGTCCAAAAAATAAATCTGGGCTGAATCTGAAATTGCCGATTTGGCGGCGATAACGTTCTGGGTTGTGCCTGAGTTGTTTGTGATTCCGGCGCCGAAAAATGCCAGGTACGAGGTTTCGCCGAGGACTGCGGTCATCGTAATGGTGTAAGGGCTGGCGCCCGGCCCAAAGACAATGCCTCCCAGAATATTGCCTGCATCACCGTTTTGCGTAGGTCCAAGCATAACGTCAGTTACATTCGATGTTTCGAAGGTAGCGACATCATCTTCTCCATACGGCACGGTTGCCGGCGTCCAGTTTTGGGCCTTGCTCCAGTGGTTGTTGACAGGATTCAAGTTCCATGTCGCACTCCCGGCCTCGAGTGTGCAGCTGCTGGCCATAAGAGCAATGACAGCTGCGAATCGCTTGATGTCTGAGTGCATTTTAAGGTCTATTGGGGTGATGCCCGCTTCTCAGCACCTCAAGTTGTACGAAGTTTAAGCTTCGCGGATTACCCTGCGGAAAGAGGGCGAGGTGCTGGTTTGGGAGACGCCTAACGGTCTTGACGCGATCTGAGGTTCGCAGGTTTTTACAGCACGTCAATAAAAAAGATTGGACAATTTTCCGCTACGCGTCTTGCGCTCCGAATTGAATCCCAACGAGTAGTGCGAGAGTAGGTGCGTCGTCCGTTGTCACGCATCAGCGATTGCAATCTCTGGTCGGGTGCACCTGAAGCAAAATGTCAGGGCCCAGGCGACTCGCTAAGTTCCTCAGTTACGAATGCCCTGATCGGTAAACTGAATAAGACTCACCTACGCAGCAATTGCCATAGCGGAGGAACGGAAGATGGATGCTGTTCATTTGAACTTGCATTACCCGTGTCGTACCCGATTCTAAAGGTATGCTGACGGAGCGACAAAAGACTGTGCTCGACTTTATCCAGCGGGAGCAGCGCGAAAAAGGGATTACGCCCAGCACGCGCGAAATCCAAAGTCATTTCGGGTTCGCCAGTCAGACTTCGGTGATGCAGTACATCGCGGCGCTGGAGCGCAAAGGTTTTCTCGACCGGCACGCCCGCAAGGCCCGGGCATTGATTACTCCAGCTATGAAAGTCAGGATCACCGATATTCCAATTTACGGGCAGATCCCGGCCGGCATGTCGGCGCTGACCGAGCAGACCATCGAAGGCCACGTCTCTCTCGATAAGCGGTCGGCCAATGTTTCCAAAAATCGCGGCACATTCGCCTTGCGCGTCCGTGGCGACTCGATGATCGGCGCTCACATTGTCGATGGCGACATCGTAATTTTGGAGAACAGCAAGGAGGCGCACAACGGCGATATTGTGGCGGCATTGATCGACGGTGAAACCACCCTGAAGCGTTACGTGGTGGAGCATGGCCGGCCTTATCTGAAAGCGGAAAACGCGCGTTATCCAGATCTGATCCCGGCGCGCGAATTAGAGATCCAAGGCGTGATGGTTTCGCTCATCCGCAAACAGGAACGGCGGAAAAGGTAACACGCGGAAGCGAAGCGGGCAGGGCTTTAATGTTCGCTTGAACATAGACGCGAGGCGTGCCATTTTTCTGAGGAATGGCTGTTTGCGGCAAGATTGATGGCTCACCTCCCGATTCGTCCTGCTTTCGGGCTGCCCGTCCATGTCGCTCGGCTCCGACCGGCTCCATTCTGGATCTTCGGAAATTGCTGACGGAACGTTTCCCTCATGCGCCAGCCGCGACCGCGACGCGCTTGGTCACCGGTTTATCTTTTCTCGATGAAGCGATTAGCGGCGGCTTGCCAAAGGGTGCAATCACCGAATTGATCAGCCCACGAATAAGCGCGGGGAGCGCATCGCTCATTCATATACTGCTCCAGGCCGCGCATCGTAATCGCTATTTTCTTGCATTGATCGACGGTCGCGATTCATTCGATCCATCTGCCTCAGGCGGACTGGGCAACGCGGGTTTGCATCACCTGCTCTGGGTTCGTTGCACCAAAGCTCTCGATGCGATCAAAGCGGCTGATCTGCTGTTGCGCGACGGAAACTTTCCATTGGTAATCGTCGATCTTGTGCTCAATCCGCCGGCAGACTTGAGTAAGATCCCACAGACAACCTGGTATCGTTTACAACGCCTTGTCGAGTCGGCCCCTATCGCATGTCTGGTCATGACACGGCAAGGGATCGTGAGCAGTGCGCAACTTAAAGTTGTTCTCGAAAATTTGTGGACGCTGGAAACCTTTGAAGACGAGAGCGCGATTTCGCGGCTGCAAATTCGTGTGCAACGATCGCACCTTCACCGGCAGGATGCTCAAATCAGAGGAGCGAGTTAATGTTTGCGACAATTTATTTGCCGAATTTCTATTTGCAGGCAGCAATCCGTCATCAACCAGAACTGCGGGCGCAACCGGTGGCGTTGCTTGAGGAACAGGAAAAGAAACCGGTTATCATTCAACTGAACGAGGCGGCGGATCAGGCCGGCATTCGCAAAGGAATGACCCCGAGTCAGGCCTTGGCGCGCTATTTGCAGGTCACAATCAAAGTACGTAGGCGCACGCAGGAAAAATCGATCCAGGAAATGTTGCTCCACTACGCGTTTACGCTCAGCCCGTTTGTGGAAGCTACCAAGCCTGGCATTTGCACCATTCAATTTACTGACAATCGCGATCTGGGCGCGAAGGTCTCGCGCGTAATTGAGCAATTAGCCGAATGTGAAATCACTGCCCAAGCCGGGATTGCCCCTACGCCGGATACAAGTCTTCTCATCGCCCATCTGGCGCATCCGGTTTTGGAAATCAATGACGCAAAAGAATTTCTCGCGCCTCTCCCAATCGAGACCCTGACAATGATCGGACCATAGACTTTCAGTCTGTGCGCCGCGGGGTCAAAGCTAAGGGAATATCAAACGCTGCGTCATTCTAGAGGCGCCACGGGTCGTCGTTCGATCAAGAGCCGATAAACAACACCCCCCAGCGTCCCGCCCACCAACGGTCCGATCCAATAAACATAATGGTCGTGCCAAAAATTTGCCGCAATAGCGGGGCCGAGCACGCGCGCTGGATTCATGGCCGCGCCGGTGAGCGTTCCTCCAAACAGAATGTCGAGCGTGATGGTCGCTCCGATAACGAGGCCGGCGATGCGCCGTGGCCCGCGCTCATCGACTGCCACCCCATAAACGACGAACACGAGAAAGAAAGTGAGAATTGCTTCGACCAGAATTCCCTGCCACGGAGCGAGATTAATGGCGAGCTGTGGAGTGCCAGTAATGACGACATCGCGTCCGAACAAGCCGAGGCAAATCAAGCCAGCCGAGATTCCACCGAGACATTGCGAGATCCAATAGCGAAGCGCGTTCGGCCATTTCATATGACCGCCGCAAAGCAAACCGAAGGTTACCGCCGGATTTAACTGGCCTCCCGAGATGTGCAGGGTGGCGGAGACAAAAGCTGCAATCGTGAGTCCGTGAGCGAGCGCGACGGCGAGCACATCATTTCCGGCGGTTTTGATCGCGCCGATGCCGACAAAAATTAGCGCGAACGTCCCAATGAATTCTGCGAGGAGCGGACGAAATTTGGTCATCTGCGGATGCAATCAGATCCGCCGCGCGCTGGCAACTGTGTTTGTGGACTGCGGCGATCCCGCGACTGCGGGACCGCTTTTCAAAAGCGCGGACATGTCCGCGCACTCCAAATTAACCGCCGGCGTAATTGGGATATCTTTCGTGTAACTCCCGGGCCAGCCGATCTGCTTCCTCGTTCTTGCCAGCTCGCTGGTAGGCGGATGAGGCTTTGTCCAATGCGCGCGGCGTAATAGCTGGATCATCATAGAGCAGAGCAACTCCCATGAAAGCCTTGCCGGCGTCATCAAAATTTCCGCGTTCCAGTTGGACCTCGCCCGCCAGCAGTCGCGCTTCAGCATTCACCCGTCCCTCCGGTTGCAGCACCATGATCTCTTCGGCGATCTTCTGAGCGTCATCTGGTTTGTGGACACCAATCTTGACCGCGCCAAGCGCAATTAGCACTTTCGCCTTCCCCGCCGGATCCTTCGCGACCTGCAAATACTTCCCGAATGCATCTTCGGCATCAGACAATTTTTTTAACTTTGTCGCCGCGTCTCCGAGATAAAACAAAAAGTCTGGTTTGACGTTGCCGCGATTGTCGATTTTGGCGAGCGCGCCCAGATACTTTGCGGCCGCCTCGTAGTTTTTCTCGTTGTAATATTCGATCCCCAACCATTCGAGAACTTCAGGCGGGACATTCACGTTCGGACTGTTCGCCATGAAATCATTCACCTCTTTGCTGAGAGCAGGCCGATCTTTTAAGTGAAACTGGCACAAAATGAGCCGAAGCGAGGCGAGATTGTAATACTGCTGCTTATTCAGCTGCCGCGCGGCATTGAGCGCTTTCATCGCCGCTTTATAGTCCTTCGCCTCAAATGCAGCCTTGCCGATGTAGTACTGCGCCTGCGCTGCGACGGAACTCTTCGGGAATTCTTTCAAAAGCTGGCGAAACGTATCGACCATGCCCTTGGTGTTTTCCTGTTGTCCGAGAATCAAAGCCTTTAACTGCAGCGTCGCTTCCCGCTCCTGCGCGCTCGGATACTTGGTGAGAATAGTATTCAGATCAGAAAGCGCGGCTTCGTAGTTTTTATCCTGTTCGTAAGCCAAAGCGCGCTGAGCTAAGGCGGCAGGTATCTGCGGGTTGTCCGGAAATGTCTGCACGTAATAGGTAAAAGCTTCGATAATCGCCGAAGCGTTTTTCGCGGGCACATAGCAGAGGCCAAGCTTGTAAGCCGCTTCGGCGCGCAACTTTGAAGAAAGCTGAGAGCCACGAAGCTCCCCATAAATCGAGGCTGCCGCCGCGTAATTCTGTTGTTTGTATAGTGCTTCGGCTTTTAAGAGCTTCGCCTGGTCGGCGCGCTCGCCCGTAGGATTCGTTGCAAGGAATTGCTCCGCCTCGGTGAGAAGCGCGGATGGATCGGAGTTGTAGACGTTGATCAGCCGCTGATAGGCAGCGTCCTTTGCTTCTTCCCGATCCGGAAATTTTGCAATGATCTTACGATAAAGTTGTTCAGCTTCCTTTGGATGACCAAGTTGCCGCTCGCTGTTGGCTGCGAGCAACAACACCTCAGCTTGAGCCGCCTCGGGAAGACTCTCCTGTTCCTTTTTGTAATCAGCGAGTAACTGCGCGTATTGGCCGGTCTGATATTGCAAGCGGCGCAGACCGACTTGCGCGATCGCCCGGAACTTTCCGGGTTCAGACAAAGTGCGACCCTTTTGCAACAAGCTGGTGGCTCTATCGACCATTGTTTTGTCGATCTTGCCCTTTTCAGACTGGATAAGGTCGAGAGCGATCATGCCGCCACGCACAGCCGATTCGGCCTTTAAGGCTGGCTTTTGCGCTTCGTTCGAAAGCGCTTCGTATTGCGTGAGCGCATCGATCTTTCTTCCTCGCCCGATGAGAATGGATGCTGCCGTCCATCGTGCATCCTCGCGATAAGAATTCGGATTCGGAGCCTCGGCAACCTCCAGATAAATATCACAGGCTTCTTCTTTGCGGCCGAGAACCTCGAGACAACGAGCTTCAAAATAGCGCGCAGACAATGCCACCGCTGATTCTTTTGATTTCGCCGCGGAGCGATGAAAGAGCGGAAGGGCCGCGGCATAATCCTTTTCCGTGAAAGTCATCTCAGCGAGAGCGTATGCGGCTGGACCGGCAAATTCGCCGTCGCCATAGTCGCTCAGCACTTTCTGGAAATTTGTCCGAGCGCTCGACGGGCGCTTGAGATTTCGATAGCATTCGCCCAGCGAAAAATAGGCGTTGGCCCGCCCGGCATACCCCGCGTAATCGTCCAGATATTTCTGATATTCCGGGATCGCCAGGTCGTAAAGTTTGCGAGTGAAAAGCGCATTCGCATAATCGAGCTGGCGGCGATCGGGCGCTTCGCTTTCTCGCACTCGCGGTTCGGAAAAGTCTTCCGGCGGAAGGCGAAGCGCTGGTGGCTCCTCCACAGGGAGAGCACGCGCGACTGGCGGCTCATCCACCGGCCGCGCCCGGCGCACTTCGGGCTCTTGCGCGAAAGCCACGCCCGCCATCAAAAACGGGAGTGCCAGACCTAAAGGACCGATCGCGCTTCGCGCCATTTTCATTTCGCTGTCGCGAAAGCCACATTGGTAATCCCAGCTTCGGTGCAAACGTTCAGGACACCAACGATGTTCTTGTAAGCGCCAGCCTCATCTCCGCGGATCACTACAGCTTGCTCGGGATTGAGTTGAACCAGACTTTTCAGCAATTCGGTCAATTCAGCGCCGCTCAGCGTGCGACGATTCACAACAACGTTGCCGTCTGCTTTCACATTGACAATCACATCCCCGATCGGCGCGGCTTTCTCCTTCGCCGCCGAAGCTTTTGGCACCTTGACGTCGAGTTCGTTCTCGGTGCGAGCCGCATTCCATGTTAGCAGGAAAAAAATCAACAACAGCAATAGCACATCAACCAGCGGGGCCAGTTGAATGCCGGGGTGATGCATGGGTGCGTGTCCACGCAAATTCATATAATGAAGGAGACGATGTCGTTGTTGCGGATTGTTGGCGGGCTGAGCAGCTTACAATTCATCCTCGATCAGCACCGGAGTCCGCTGGGCCCGCCTGCCATAGTGCAACGAAAGCAAAGCCAAAACATGCGTCGAAGCGGCTTCCAAATCTGAAATCAACTTTTGGGCTTTGCCGCGGAAAAAAGCGTAGAACATCATCGCCGGAATACCGATGGCCAGGCCCGCGGCCGTGTTGACCAGCGCCTGACTGATCCCTCGCGAGAGGGCCACGTAACGAGCCGAGCCAACATCGGCTCCAAGGGCGCCGAAGGAATGGATAATCCCGAAGACGGTGCCAAGGAGACCGAGCAGCGGCGCGATCATGCCAATGTCGGCGAGATAAATAACACGATTATTCAAACTCGCCGCGACTCGGGTTCCTTCCGTTTCGGCGATTTCGCGGACCTGCTGAAAATCTGCATTCGGATTCTTAGTCGTGAAATCGAGCATCTTTTGCACGACTCGCGCGATGGCTTCGCCATGCCGATTGGAAACGGCGAGCAATCCCAGATAGTCGCGTTTACGCAAGAGCGCGTCCGCTGTAGCCATGTAACCGCTCGAAACCACCGCGCCGCGCCGGATTGTCATCAGATAAACGATCACGAGCGCCACGGAAAAGATCGACAGAAGAAAGAGCGGAATCATCACCGGTCCTGCGTTGATGAGCGTATCCATGATGGTCTGCGAATGCGGGACAACGGGCACAAGGGGCGGGGTGGCTTCCTGTGCAAGCAATGGAGAGGCGCCTGCCAGCGTGGCAAACAACAGCGAAGAAAACTTCATGCCGAGAATTTGGTAATGATATGCGGAGCGATCAGTGGATGCAAATGGACAACTGACAGATCAAACACAGGGCAGCTGGCCAGGTTGCTAAACAAATCGATCTCCGCCAGCCCAGCGCCGCACCCGGAAAATATGCGCCGGTTGAATCTCTGGATCGAGCTCGACGTAGTTTCGGCGGCCTCGCCAGATGTAGCGCGCGTCGCTCAGCAGCTCGTGCACTTCATATGCGTCGCTCTCCATTTGGCCGAACTGATCAACGGGCACATCGATATACGAATGCTGCTTGCGGTGTGGATCGAGATTCACGACAACGAGAATGTTGTTATCGCGCGCGGCGGTCATTTTTCCGTAAAACAGGATTGCGTCATTCTCTGCAGGGTAGAATCGCAAATTATCGTAAAACTGAAGGGCGCGGTTCTCCTTTCGGATTTTATTCAGTCGCGCGATCCAGTCCTTGATGTTTCCCGGCGCATTCCAGTCGCGCTCCTTGAATTGGTATTTCTCGGAGTCGAGATACTCTTCGCGACCGGGAAGAGCCTCGTTCTCACACAGCTCGTATCCGCTGTAAATGCCGTAAAGAGTTGAAAGTGTTGCGGCCAGCGTCACACGAATCATAAATGCCGGCCGCCCGCCGTCCTGGAGCACAAACGGCAAGATGTCGGGTGTGTTCGGCCAAAGATTAGGGCGAAAATATTCGCTCATCTCAGTTTGCGTTAGTTCCGTGAAATATTCGATGAGCTCCTGTTTGGAATTTCGCCATGTGAAATAGGTGTAGCTCTGGTTGAAGCCAGCTTTAGCCAGCGCCTTCATCATTTTCGGCCTGGTGAATGCTTCCGAGAGAAAGACTGTATCGGGGTATTTCTCGAGGACACCTTTGATCAAATACTCCCAGAAGGCGACGGGTTTGGTATGCGGATTATCCA
>JBKOXU010000079.1:0-12975 GCA_046725095.1 Verrucomicrobiota bacterium | reverse complement strand
ACGCAATTTACGATTAACGATCGCCCGGATCGTCTGGATCGTTATTACGGCGACGATCTCGGTTACGCCTTTCAGTTTTTTCTGCGCGTCCGCCCGTCACTGCATAGTCAGGGGGCGCACGGCCACTCCGAGCAGATAGCTGGAATGGAAAAATAAGCACTAGAAGTCCAAAATCAATCGCTCCTTCGACGTCAGCGCTCCGCTTGTCATCGAGCACGACTATGTGAATCTTCTCTCCCGCCATGCCACGATTGCAACGACAGGATTACCAAGATATCGAACGCATCATAGAGTACGATTTCGTGCGCGCGACCGAAGCAGCGGCGCTCAATTCGTTGCGTTGGCTAGGTCGCGGCGACAAGGAAGCCGCTGACGCGGCCGCGTGCGACGCCATGCGCGGCATGTTCGATTTGATGAACATCTGCGGCGAGGTCGTAATCGGCGAAGGAATCAAGGACGAAGCGCCAGGTATTTTCAAGGGCGAACAACTGGGCACATGGATCCCTGGTTCACCACCGTTCGACATCGCCATCGACCCAATCGACGGCACCACCAACATTTCCAAAGGCGCGCCGAACTCGATTAGTTGCATCGCGGCGGCGAGCCCCGCGGAAGGTGTGAAAGTTGCGCTCCGGGATGTGCCTTCGTTTTACATGTCGAAACTGGCTTACGGGCCGCGCGTAATCGAATACATGAAAAAACGCGGCGATTCACTCGAGATCGACATGCCCATCGAGGAGATGCTGGGAATCGTCGCACGCGCCGTGGACAAGCGGGTCCAGGATGTGGCGGTGATGATGCTCGACAGACCGCGGCACAAGGAAATCGTCCAGAAAATTCGCGCAGCAGGCGCGTCGTTGCGCATGATCGGCGACGGCGACATCGCCGCGGCTATCGCGCCGTCGCTGCCCGAGTCCGATGTCGATCTTTACATGGGCATCGGCGGTTCGCCCGAAGCGGTGTTGGCGGCGGCAGGAATCAAATGTCTCGGCGGCGACATGCAATGCAAAATGTGGCCGCGCGACGAGAAAGAACGAAAGAAGTTAATCGAGGATGGCTACAAGAAGGATCTCGAGCGCGTCTATTCGGCTGACGATCTGGCCAACGGCCAAAACATCATTTTCTGCGCAACCGGAATTAGCGACAGCGCGCTGTTGCGCGGTGTGCGGGCGCAGGGCGGCGTCATGGCAGTCACGCATTCAATCCTCATGCGGGCCAAGAGCAAGACGGTTCGCTTCATTCGAGCACGACACGATTTGCAGACAAAGACGATCCGGCTCCGCTCCGATAGCCGGGAGCACCTGATCTAACTGTAGGGTCTCGTTTTAAGGGCCGAAACGAACCACGATCAGAGACCGCTTTGCATTCGCGCAATACGCTCAAGGGTCACAGACCGACGCTACAATTCGGAAAAGAGCGAATCTCTACGCTCGACAGCCCGCTTTACATCTGTTCAAATGATGAAAACCCGTCCCTTATGCCACGAATATCCAAAACTGAATTGTCGCCGGACAACGGCTGTATCATCGACACAAAGTGGACACTCGGCCCACTGAGCTATCACGCGAGCGCTGCCGGCAAAGTCAAGGTGGAGCCGTCAAAAGAAATGATCCGTCTACCGGAGATCGTTCTTTACGATCACAGCGGATTTGGGGGAGCCTACGCGCGTACCAACCTGAGTTTTCATTACATTGGCGATTTTTGGAATGACCGCATCAGTTGCCTCATCGTGGTGAGTGGCGTCTGGCGTTTTTACCGCGATGATTATTACAAAGGTCCGTACTGGGACCTCGGTCCGGGATATTACGAGAGCTTCTTCGCCGAAAAAGGCCCGGACGACGTCGTCAGCTCATTCCAAGCCATCGCGCTGACGTAACATGGCGGGCGTCAAACCCGCGTGGAACGTGGAGGGCGAAGCTCTGCGACGCCCACTAATTTAGGAGCTCGCCCCTCCGGGACAAACCGGCGAGCGCGAAAACTTTTTCCGCGCAGCCCCACGAAAGTGTGAAGCCGGAGCCGCCGTGACCGTAGTTGTGAATGACGATGCGGGCGTCGCCCAAACCATCGCGTTCGAGGCGGACGCCTGATTTGCGGAATGGCCGCAAGCCCACGCGTTCGGCGAGAACCTTCGGATGGCTGATCTGCAGAACGCGACTGCATTCGGCGACGATGCGCGATGTAACTGCAGGATCGATATCGCGATCATCGCTCAATTCGTTTGTGCCGCCGAAAACGCAATCGTTCGCGCGCGGGATCGCGTACATCAGCGGCGGCTCATCGCAGACGATCGCGCAACCCAGATCGATCTTCGGCACGATCGCCACCTGGCCGCGATGAGGTTCAAGATCAACATCGTGAACGAGCTCACGCGCGCCCATCCCGGCGCAGTTGATTATGAGAGCGAATTCGTCGTCAACATCTTCGAGTTTTTCGAAGAAGACATTTGCGGTGATGGATCCGCCGGCGGCTCGGAAGCGGCTCGCGAGATAGTCGAGATAGATTGTCGTATCCATTAAGGGAACGGTGAGCGAAAAACCGCTTTTAAATAGCGAAGGGGAAATAATGAGAGATTTCCTTGCTTCCGTCGAAATGACAGCAGCGCCTAACGAGTGCGCCCAATTGGGAATTTGAATTTCGCTCGCCCGCGAAAATTGGCGCAGCTCGATGATGGAAACACCGCTTTGCGAATCGCGCGCCAAATCGACCAGTACTTTGTAGGTGTCCAGCGCCCAGGCGATGACACTTCCAGCGGGTTCGGCATCGTATGGGTACCAGACCGCCGCGGCGACGGCGGACGTTGTTTGTTGCCCCGTTTCTTTCGCGAAAATCGCCGTGCGGTAGCCGCGCTCGGCAAGAAGAACGCCGCAGGTTAGACCGGAAACGCCCCCACCGATAATTGCCACGCCATGCTTCATCGGAATGATCTACGTGCAATGAGTCGCTGGGTCATATAAAATGGCGGGGATGGTTTCATTAAATCGAGATTGGCTGGCGGAAAAAGTCCTCGCGGGCGAGCGGATTTCGCCGGATGAAGCGTTAGAGCTCTATCGCTTTCCTCTGGAGGAATTGGGGGTGCTAGCGAATGCGCGGCGCGATCTGGCCAAAGCGAAGAGCTACAACGGACGCGGCCGTGAGATCGTAACTTACATTGTCGATCGCAACATCAATTACACGAACGTTTGCAACGTTTACTGCAAGTTCTGCGCGTTTTACCGGACCGAACGCGACGAAGATCATTACGTGCTCTCGTTCGAACAGCTCGATCAAAAGTTGAACGAACTTTCGGCCGTGGGCGGTGTTCAAATCCTAATGCAAGGGGGGCATCATCCGAAGCTGGGGTTCGACTGGTATATCGCTCTTCTCCGACACATCCGCGAAAAGTATCCTCACATTAATATTCACGGATTCAGTCCGCCTGAGTTTCAGCATTTTGCCGAAACGTTCGGGATGCCGCTGCGGGAGGTGATTTCGGAGTTTAAAAACGCCGGCCTCGGCTCGATCCCCGGCGGCGGCGGTGAGATTTTGGTCGACCGAGTGCGAAAGAAAATTTCGCCATTGAAGATTGACAGCGATCAATGGCTGGAGGTGATGCAGGTTGCGCACGAGCTCGGATTGAAATCGAGTGCCACGATGATGTTCGGCCACGTCGAGACAATCGAGGATCGGATAGAGCATTTGGAGCGCATTCGCGACCAGCAGGACCGCAGCCGCGGGTTCACCGCGTTCATCTGCTGGACGTTTCAGCCGGAGCATACTGTTCTAAAAGTGAAGCACCCGACTGGCGTGGCTGAATATTTGCGGACGCAGGCGTTGGCTCGGATTTTCTTGGACAATGTCGACAACGTGCAAAGCTCATGGGTGACCCAAGGTCCGGGCATCGGCCAGATCGCGCTCAAGTATGGGGCGAATGATTTCGGATCGGTGATGATGGAGGAAAATGTTGTGAGCAGCGCCGGGACAACATTTCGGCTAGACGCCACCGAGATTGAATCGCTCATTCGCGATGCGGGCTACGAACCGCACCGGCGAAATAACTGGTACGAGCTTTTGAACTAGCGTTACGGGCGATTTGCTTTGTGAACAAACCGCGCGTTTTCATAGAAAATCCGCCTTGACGTTGTCCCTCTTCTTCCCGATATAGCCGCCTATCCCGCGTGGGTTCGTTACACGGGATAGCGCTTCTTAACTTATGAGACATTTTTCCGGATGGCTGCGTCGCCCGCCGTTTGCGATCTGGGTTGCATCGATTTGCTCGCTGCTTGGCGGCATATCAAGTCAAGCGCAGGCGCCTGAGGGACCGCCAATTATCCGGTCAATCGACGTGGAATACGCCGGCCCAAAGCTGGTAAGCAAGGAACGAATTCTCGCGCAAATGCGGACCAAGGTCGGCCAGCCGTACAATGATCAAGTTGTCGAGCAGGATATTGAGGCTCTTTACAGGACGGGCGCTATTCTAAACGTTCGCATCTTCGCTCAACCGGAAGGCGACGGCGTGAAGGTGATCGTGGCGGTGCAAACGCGTTCGGTCGTACGCGAAATCGAAATCGATGGCGCCGAGCGAATCAAGCCAAAGAGGCTCCGCAAAGAAATCAAACTGAAAATCAACCAGCCGGTCGATGAGGAGCTTTTAGAGGAAGCGCGCCAGAAGATGATCGAGATTTATCAGGGCCACGGCTACAATGACGTTAGCATTCAATTTCGCGTCGATCCCATCGATCAGAATCGTGGTACAGCGCGGGTGGTTTTCACGGTCAACGAAGGAATTAAGGGAGCGGTGAGCAGAATTCATTTCGAGGGCAACGTTCACTTCAAAGAAGGGCTGCTCCGCAAAAAGATGAAAACGAAGGGAAAGACGCTCATTTCGCTATTCGATAAGTCCGGCCGGCTCGACGAAACACAGTTGCAACAAGATCTGGATAGCATTCGGGAGTGGTACCAAGACCACGGTTACATCGACGTGGATGTTAAGGACGTGCGGAAGGAGCGCAGCAAGAATGGTCCCATCATTATTACGATTGTGATTAACGAAGGTCCGCAATATCACGTCGGCAAGCTTATCATCACGGGACAGGCAGTGGCCTCGGCGGATAAGATCCGTGCGCTGGTAAAAATGAAGGAGGGCAGCGTCTATTCGCCAAAACAATTGCGCGATGATGCGAAGGCACTGGCCGACGCTTATGGCAGTGGCGGTTATGTCGATGTTGTGATTTCGCCGGAAGGCACGCCAGCCGGTGCCGCTGTGATCGACGTGCACTACAAAATCGAAGAGGGTTCCCGTTCGTTTGTCCAGCGAGTCAACATTGTCGGTAACACCCGCACGAAGGATAAGGTCATCCGCCGTGAAGTTCTTGTCGCGCCAGGTGATGTCTTTAATACGGTTCGCGTGGAGACGACTAAGAAACGCCTCGAGAATCTTGGCTATTTTTCCAAAGTCGAAACATATCCAGACGACACCGACATAGCCGGTCGCAAAGATCTTACCATCATGGTGGAAGAGAAGCGCACCGGCTCGCTTAGCTTCGGCGGAGGATTCAGCACGATTGACCAGTTGGTCGGCTTCGTAGAATTGACCCAGGGAAACTTCGATATCACGAACTGGCCGGGGCTTACAGGCGGTGGCCAGAAATTTAGAATGCGCCTGCAATACGGCTCACTCCGAAAGGATTTCATTCTGGCCTTGACCGAACCGTATTTCCTTGATCGGAGGCTATCGCTCAGTGGTCAGCTGTTTTTTAATGAGGCAGACTATTTGAGCTCGGAATATAACCAGCGCAATTATGGGTTTGCAATCGAGGCTCGCACGCCGCTCAGCCGACTCAGCCAATACATGTATACAACTGTAGGGTACCGCCTGCAAAACGTGGATATTTTCGATGTGAGTTCAACCGCATCCCCGCAGATCCAGGCAGCAGAGGGCTCGACGGTGGAGAGTGAGGTCTATACCAGTGTGGTATTCGACCGGCGCGACAGCCCCATACTTACGCGGCACGGGCAATCGGTGCGCTTTGCGCCCTATGTTGCGGGCGGTTTTCTCGGAGGCGATGTGCAGATTTACGGGCTCGATCTGGAAGGTTCTCAGTATTTCCTTTTCCCGGGAGATTTAATCTTGCTCATCAACGGTGAAGTCGCGACTGTCGATACGTGGGGAAGCGGCAGTGATGTTCCGATTTTCGAACGACTCTATCTCGGTGGCTCAAACAATCTGCGCGGTTTTCCGTTCCGCGAAGTTGGGCCAAGAGATGTGAATGGCGAGCCACTCGGAGGCAATACCATGGCGCGCGCAACCGTGGAACTTACCTTCCCAATTATCGAAAAAGCGCGCGGCGCAATCTTTTATGATACAGGTTTTGTTAATGGTGGGGCGTGGTCGTTTGGCTTCGACCACATTGCCTCCGACGTCGGCGTTGGTCTTCGACTTGATCTGCCGATTGGACCGCTGCGCATTGATTACGGATATCCGCTCCAGCGCGATGGGTACAATGGCGGCGGGAAATTTAACTTCAGCGTCGGTTATCAATTTTGAACGAATATAAATGGTTGCAGTCTAACGCGGTTCCAACCACCGTTATCTCTGTCTTATGAAAAGGTTTCTCTCTACGATCCTCGTTTTGACGCTCGCATTTCCGATCGCGGCTTTCTCGCAGGGCGCACTAAAAATCGGAACTGTCGATATGCAGCGCGCGTTCAAGGAATACAACAAGACGAAGGACGCGGAAGCGAAAATTAATGACGCCAGGAGCCAGGCAAAGAAAGAATACGATGATCGAGCGGAGGCCTACAAGAAGGCGCTTGATGAAATTAATAGCCTGAACAAGCAGCTCGATGCTCCCGCTTTGACTGCCGAGGCCAAAACGCAAAAAGCCAAGGAACGCGACGACAAGATCGCGAACATCAAAAAGATGGAGCGCGAAATCAACGAGTTCAGTCAAACCCGGGATCGGCAGCTGCAAGAACAGTTGATGCGCATGCGAGAGGGTATCGTGAAGGAAATTACTGATGTCGTATTGGAAAAGGTGAAAACTAATAATATGGACTTCGTGTTTGACAAGTCGGGCGTGAGTCTAAACGGCGTCCCTATTGTGTTGTACGCTCCTGCCAACGTTGATTTCACCAGCGATATCATCACCGTGCTAAATAAGCCGGGCCGCAGCACGGCAGCTTCAACCCAAAAGACCGCGGTGAGTCCATCCCCAACGCCAGCAAGAGCCGTCAAACCGTAGTCTAATTTCGACAACCTAAATACACGCGGGCCAAACTCGCGTGTATTTTTTCGTACAGGTGAAAAGCGATCGCGCGCCTCGACGGGAAACCACTTGGAAGCGGTTGCAAACCACGGAAATGTCGCTTCGAGACGTGGTTGCTCATCGACCCAGATGTCGGTCGAACTACTGGACAGCCATCGTACTTCTTGGGCTCTGCTCCAGCTCACTCGCAGCCGATTGGCAGTCCACGCTCACAAGGGAGCCGCCCGGAAATTTTCCGCAGCTTCGCCCCCTTCGCGCAAACTACCGTTTCGGATGGGCTGGGCTTACCGCGGCTACCGGAGAGGTCCACTTTACAGCGCCGTCCACAGACAAATTTCTGCTTGACGGAACGGGGCAAACGATCGGCTTTGTCCGCGCCTTATGGAAACTGGATGCCGATTTCCATGCGGTCGCCAATTCGTATACGCTGCGTCCAATCGAGACTCAACAAACGGAGAATTATCGAAAAAAAAAGCTCGTCACCCGTCTTACGTTCACGAACAAGGGCGTAACTGGCGCGCGAATAGAAAGCCGGGACGGATCCACCGCCACGAAGACCCGCAAATTTGATTTTACCGATCTGTTCGATCTGCACTCGGCCATGCTCTATCTGCGGAGCCAGCCGCTCACGGATCGCAGTGTTCACCGCGTCGTCGTCTATGCCTCGACTAACGCTTATCTTGCTACCGTCACGGTAGTTGGCCGGGACGAGATTTCGGTGCGTGCCGGCACTTACAAGGCCATCAAAATCGATTTGCAACTTAAGCGGATCGGCAAGCATCTCGAGTTGGAGCCGCACCGGAAATTCCGTCGCGCCACGATCTGGGTGTCAGACGACCGCGACCGCGTTCTGCTTCGCATCGAAGCACAGGTTTTTGTTGGCACGGTTTTCGCCGAGTTGCAGTCGGTCCGTTTCGACGGTGGACGATATTGATGCCGTGGTGGCTACGATCCCCACTGGACAGGCCAAGCTTGGAGGTCTATTCCGGAACATCATCGCCCACGGGTGGGGCGGGTCGAGGACGCATACGTTTGCGGAATGGGTCGTAGACCGGTTCGCGTGGCCGCGGCAATAATCGGAGAGCGGCAAGCGTTTCCAGATCGAGTCGGCCTGTAATGGGAAGACGCGTTCGCGCTTGATAGGCGCGCAGCGACAATTCCATTGCCGATCCATAGGCTCCATCAATCTCACTTCGATAAAGCCCGCGGCGGGCCAGGGCTATTTGCGCGGAGACCATCACGTTGTGTTGCACATCGGGCGGCGCAGCCTCGTAGGGAGTTCCGGCAAAGACTCCTCCCCGCGGGGTACCGGGCATCACGGGATTGGATGGATAGATCTGTCGATCCTGTGGCGTGTTGCCGAAAGGCTGTACTGTTGGAGGAGTCCCCGCCGCTTCGCGGGAAGCTTGATCGCGGAGATCAGGTAAACCTGGGCTGGGTGAGGGTGTAGTCTTTGCTGCTGGTTGCGCGGGAGCGGAAGAATCAATTCCAAGTGAATGTAGCATTTCGCTATTGAGTTCACCGTTCACCTGAAGCCCGTTGCGAATTTGATAGCGACGAATCGCGGCGGTCAAATTTGCATTCGCTTCGCCTGTAATCTCGCCATAATAAAAGCCCTGATCCTTCAGGGCCTGTTGCACGCGTTCGATCGTTTGATCCGCTCGCAAAAGAGCAACCGATCCGAGAAAAATCAGCGCAGCGACTTTGGCTTTCATCACGACTTTATTTTGACGCCCTCACTTTGCGCTTATTCAGCGCTCTCCGGGATTCGTCACCGCCAGCGTTGATTGACGCTGTTTTACTGCGTCACGATAACGCAAGATTCCGTCGGCGATGGCTGCGGCAATCTCCTCGCGATAACCCTCGCTTGCCAGCTTGGATATGTCCTCTTTGTTGGTGAGAAATCCTCCTTCGACCAGAGCAGCCGGAGAAGTCACGTTGGCGATCACAAAAAATTGTTTGGGTTTTGTCCCGCGATCAGCAGCCCGTGTGCGTGCGACGAGTGCTTCCTGAATAAATCCGGCAAGGTTTTGACTCTCAGCATTGGGCGATTCGGAAAGCGCTCGCCACAAGAAAGGCAGCCACGAAGCCAGAAACGAGCCTGCCGTAATCTGATGGGCGGCATAATAGGTTTCCACGCCAGTCGAAACCGGAAGATTATCCTCGTTGAAATGAATGCTGATAAAAATGCAATTGCCCACGCGGTTGGCAAAGGCCGCACGCTCGGCCAGCGAGACATATGTATCACCAAAGCGCGTCATTAGCGTCGCAATCCCTTCCGCGTCCAACAATCGATCGATTCGCCGCGCGACGTCGAGGGTGAGGTCTTTTTCAAGCACGCCGCCACACATCGCACCAGAGTCTTGTCCGCCATGGCCAGGATCGAGAACAACTACTGCGAATGGCCTCGATGTTGGCGTGGGCTGTGCCGTTGATCTCTTAACGGATTCCGGTCTCGGCTTCTGTTGCATCCAAACAAAGGAAGCGATCATCAAGCAGGCGCCGAGGAACGCTAGAATGGTCCGGGTCGCTTGTCTTATGCGTGATCTCTGGTCGAACATTTCTCTCCATATCTTAATCGTTAATCAAAGAGCGTAATTCCGTATCGGATAACGAATGATAACGAATTGTCCGGCTCGCATCGCGCTCAAGCACTCCTGCTTCGATGCCAGTATTGGCAAGCTGTTCCTGCCGATATTTGGTAATGGCAGCGCGCTCTGGCAGTTCCTTTGCGTCGTTTGTTTGTAAAGTCATATGACCGATAGTCCATGCGTCGAGCGCGGCTTTCAGCGCGGTTTCGAAACTGGCGTCCGCTCCCTGTTCGGCTTTGAGAAATGATTCCATCAGCTCCCTCGATTGCGTTGTCCCGCTGAGCACGGCGAAGTCCTGCCGCACTTGAGCAAAGGTTGCGCCGTTGCTTGCGATCTCGCCATCGTATTCTACTCGCAGAAACAAATCTTCCGCCGGCTGGTCGCCAACCTCAGCAAAAAGCATCCGCGCCAGATAGGGTGCTCCATAAACTTGTTCGAATGCGCCCTTCATCAGGGGACTGAGCGAATAATGCACCAGCCTTCGCAGTGAAACGTCCGCCGCCGAGCGGGTGAAACCTTCGGTGCTGGCAAGTTCGATGGCCGCCATCCGCAGTCGCTCGATATCTCCCGGATGACCGATCGCACCCATTGCAATCCGGTCGTAAATCTCGAAGATTTTCTGCCGCCTCTGGCCGACCGTGAGAAACAAAATACCGTCGCGATAACCGAGTGCCGCAATTGGACTACCCGAAGCGAGCTGTGCTTCGATGTATTCCCGCCGGTTGGCGATCGCCTCAACCCAACGATACGGCTCTTCTATCATGCAACCGTTTCCTTGAAGACGGCGGCAATTTTGCTCTCCGGTAAAGTGGTGATGCCTTCGCTTGAGACAATTTTGATGAGCGGATAAATCTTTCCGCCACGATCGACGCCGCCTGTCGATGTATCGGATTCCGCGGCCGTATCAAGTGCGCGCAATGCAATCGATATCGCCTCGTCT
This sequence comes from Verrucomicrobiota bacterium, assembly GCA_046725095.1. Lineage (GTDB taxonomy): Bacteria > Verrucomicrobiota > Verrucomicrobiia > Chthoniobacterales > UBA10450 > Udaeobacter. The sequence continues at coordinate 2,200 of JBKOXU010000079.1, read as the reverse complement.
TCGCCCAGTTTTTGCAAACGCTTCGCGCCCCAATTATTTTCGTAATAGAGAATGCCGCGCACGGCAGGGGACCCCGATCCGGTTGCCGCATAGTCGGTCGCCTCAAATTGCGCTCCCATGGCATCGTAAAAATAGAGCCGCGCCTCGGGTCCTGGATGGGAATCGTAAGTTGCGAAGATCGGCACTACCACTCCGACTCCCTGCATCACAAATCCGAAATTGTCGCGCAAGAGCTTCGATAGCGCGCGCACTTTTCCATCAACGCTCATTTCCTGGAGCTGGGTTCGCCGGAAGTATTGAAATGAGTGTTCCAGCACGCGCGCCATTTCCCAGGCCGTAGCTGGTACGCCGGCGATGGCCATGATCGAATGGCGATCGATCTCCAAAACTTTGTCGGCGCGATCGTAAACGACAGTGTTGCCGGCAGTCGCGCGCCGATCCCCCGCCACCAGCACGCCACCCGAGAATTTGAAAGCGAGAATTGTGGTCGCTTCTGTCGGCTGCCACGGAGTTTCGTGCGGCGTTCCAACCTTTGGTGTTGAACTAACAACCGCCGCCGGAGCGAGCAACCCTTTGTGCCGCAGCAGCGCAGGGAAATCGCCAATCGCGCCAGAAAAATTCTGGTCAAGCGCCACAGGCAATTTGTCCATTACTGGCCGGTGCGCTGGCGATAGCGCTTGGATTGGTTGGGGTCGACCTTGCGCATTTTTTTAAGGAGATCCTTCGTGTCTGGTCGCGAGACGTCCGGTGAACGCGGGCCGCCACCATCGCCTTGCTTCGGGCCCCACGGAGCTGGCTCAATCGGCTTTTGGATGCGCTCAGGCATAAAAAAATTTAAGAGCAAATGTTGGAAAGGCAAGCTGCGCATCTGCGTCCGCTCGCTGCTTGCCAGACAAAGCTGCCAATGCCAACGTTTGGGACCATGAAGCTGGCTGCTATTTTCCGTGCGACTTTTTTTTCCAGTGCCTTGTTGCTTTCGACAGCTTCAGCACAGACGCCTTCGCCAGAGCCCGTTCAAACGTCTGACGCCGCTCAGCTCGAAGCGCTGACAAAGAAAATCGACGAGCAGAACGCGAAAATTGACGCTCTCTCGCAGGAAATCCTGAAGCTAGAGCAGCAGATCTCGCATATTCGCCCGGGTGTCATGATTGGCGAAAGCACGCCGTCAGCGCACGCGAGCGCTGCTCCGACGGAATCTTCGCCTCATCCGATGAGCGGGAACACCCATACGGTCGCGCGGGGCGAAACGCTCACCTCTATCGCGAAGATGTACAAAGTCGGCGTGGACGAATTGCAAAAGACCAATAATATCGAGGATGGCCGTAAATTGCAGGCCGGACAGACGATCGTGATTCCCGGTTCGCCGTCGCCCGCGCCTTCGGGTTCCCCTGAAACCAATTGACACAAGGGCCGCGCCACGGTCAGGGCAGCAGAACTAGACGGGCAATTGTTCGTCAGGAGCGGGCACAGGCAAAGGGGCGATGTCTGCTACCGAATCCAGCTCAGCCTGAGGCGAGACCTCGAGCAAGCTCTGCTGGCACAGCCGCGCATATTTTCCGCCCAGCGCGACTAATTCGTCATGCTTGCCCCGCTCGATAATTCGGCCATGATCGAGCACAAGAATTTGGTCCGCGTGTACAATCGTCGAAAGCCGATGCGCAATCACGATTGAAGTGCGGTGAAACATCAGGCGCTCGAGCGCTTCTTGAATCAGCTGTTCTGTCGCTGTGTCCACGCTCGCCGTTGCTTCATCGAGGATTAAGATTGGCGGATCCTTCAGCAGCGCGCGTGCGATCGACAAGCGCTGCTTCTCGCCGACGCTCAGCTTCACGCCGCGCTCACCGACGATGCTTTCCAAACGAGCTGGCAATCGCTCGATGAATCCTCGCGCATTGGCGGCATCCACGGCACGCCACAATTCCGCATCGCTTGCGTCCGGTTTTCCCATCAACAAGTTTTCGCGAATCGATCCGTTGAACAGAAAACTTTCCTGCGTCACCACGCCAATCGCTTCGCGCAGCGCGCGCAGGTTAGATTCGCGAATGGACCTCCCATCGATCAGGATTTCGCCGCTCGTGTGCTCATAAAAACGCGTCAACAAATTCACCAATGTCGATTTGCCTGCCCCCGTCGCGCCCACCAAGGCAATAGTTTCTCCCGGTCGCGCGTGAAAGGAGACGTTTTTAAGCGCGGGAAGACC
>JBKOXU010000033.1:0-16792 GCA_046725095.1 Verrucomicrobiota bacterium | reverse complement strand
AGTTATTTTCCAAAACCAAATCACAATGAAACTATACGTAGGAAATCTCTCCTTTGAGACTACCGAGAACGATCTTCAGGATCTTTTCGAACAACACGGCAAAGTCGCCGAAGTGGCGTTAATGATGGATCGCATGACGGGTAAGTCCCGCGGCTTTGCATTCGTCACGATGAACGACACGACTGAAGCCAATGCCGCCATGGCGGCAATCAACGGCAAGGAAATCGGCGGCCGCGCTTTGTCGGTCAACGAAGCACGCCCGCGCGAAGAGCGCCCGCGTCCATCTGGCGGCAACCGGCGGTACGCCGATTCTCGCCGATAAAGAGTGGATTTATTCAGCCGGCCCCGAAGGTTTTGGGGCCGGCTGGCCATCAAACATTATGGGTTTAGAAAAAGCTATCGAGGTGGAAGGGACAATCCTGTCCGTTCTTCCAGGTACAATGTTTCGCGTCGCGCTGGCGAACGAACACCTAGTGCTCGCGCATATTTCGGGAAAAATGCGCAAACGTTTTATTCGCCTTACTATCGGCGACCGTGTGAAACTCGAAATGTCTCCTTACGATATCGACAAGGCTCGCATCGTTTATCGGCTCGCATAGAAAGAAATTAAAATGAAATTTTTCGCAACCGCTTCGCCACGGAAAGTAAAAAACGGACCGGTCATTAAACGGCTGCTCGTGCGATGTCCTTCCACTGCGAAACTCACCCCGACCGGACAAACCATCGAAGAACAACTCTGGGCGGCAGCAAAAGTCAAGACGCCCAAATTCACCTGCCCCCATTGCCGCCAAGTCCACGCCTGGACAAAAAAAGACGTCGTTCTGGCCCGCTGAGGCGAACGTCGTGCTCCACGTCGCGAAGCTCCTGCACAGCAGGCAGCGACGTGGTTATAGTCTTCTGTAGTCGCCGGCCTGCGGCCGGTTTGGCCCCCCGAAGCGATTGAGCGCTTCTTACCCAGAGCTTGACATCTTGATTATCGAGCGGTTACGAGTCGCCTCGTGAATCCGTCAAGCGAGAGTCGCCGCGAACTCGATTCTACAGTCGTTAACATTGAGCTCACTCTCGCCAGCATCATCCAGGGCGTGGCGCTGTTTTTCTTAACGGATAATGCTCGCGCGTCGATGTCGGCGCGGCACTGGGAGAATTGTCTCTATGTTGCCGCCGGTCTTTGCGTGATCTTTATCTTTTGGTCACGGTCAATCATTCACACGCTTACCTTGATCAGATGGCCTCTCGAGTTTGGGCACAATTTTTTTTACATCGCTTGCGCACTTGGCGAGGCGATTCTTTTCAGCCGGCTCGACAATCCTCTGGCGTGGTTTCAACTCAGCGCCGCTTATGCAGGAGTCGTTTGGCTGCTGTTCATCTATGACATGCGGCTGATCCGCGCACGCATTACCGAATCGAACAACGTTGCCGATCGCACGCTTTACGCCCGCGCCAAGGCTGATCAATTGCTCAACATTTGGGTGCTTGTGCCTCTGCTCTTTCTTCTCAATCTCAGCTGTGCCTTTTCCATCTGGAACTGGCCTGATTTGTTCATCGCTCGCGCCGGTCACATTTGTTTGATCGGCATTCAGCTTGCCTCATTTATTGGCTATCTCATCTACATTGGCCATCACTTTAAGGCTATTGCCCCGCTGCTTCTGCGTAGCCGCGAAGGGGCTGGCGAGCAGTCCTAAGCACTCGTGTCCACCTCGCGACCTCTCGAGTCCATTCGGCTGGCGGCCTTGCTGTCGAAGTAAAGCACGACAAAGGCGATTCCGAGCAGCGGCTGGAGAATCCGTTGCAACAGATTTAGGCTGAAACTGAAAGGATCAAAGCCGTGAGCTCGCTGGCTTTCGGTAATCTTTTGCAGAAGCGCCTGCGGATCCTGCGTCGTGGTCAGTTCGTGAAAATATTGCTGAATTGTGTGCCACTCTGCTCCGATCTGAAGCACCAATACAAACGCGAACCAGATTGAGGCGATCAAAACGCCGCGCCACAACGGGCGTTGAAACCAGGGAAGATTACGACCACTACGCGCAAGATTTCTGCTTTGGCTCAATGATTCGACGACGCCGGCGTCTTCGAGAACGGCGAACTGCTGCCAGAAAAGAACATTGATGAAGAACCGTCCAAACATCCAAACCTGTAACCCGAGCAATGCCAGCGCGAGAAAGGGCACCAACAACGAAGACCCGCCAGCGATGATCATGATCGCTATTCCGAACGCAAATACCGTCAGCAGGAAGAAAACGCCGTAGACGAAGACGCAGAGCATCGCCACGCGCGGCCAAAACTTTAAGATGGGTTGGAAAAGCTTGAGGAGCCTCGCCTCGCAACCGGCGGACAACTCAGCCGTGAGAATTTGAATGCCGGCGACAAAGACAGGCCACGTCGCGAGACTCAGCAGCAGCATGCAAAGTCCAAAGGCCGCGACGATGAATGTGCGAAAATTCAGCTCCACGTCCGATGACGCGCCCAGCGCGGAATTCACTAACTGCGCGCAGATCGAAGGGGCTGCGACGATGAGTACAAGACTAAGAAATTGCGGAAACCCTTTGCGATAAATCCGAAGCGTCTCGAAGAAGATCTCAGTAAAACTGCGGCGGGCCTGTAGCGGCAGCTGTGCCGGCGGCTGGGCGCTCGCTCCGGCGAGCGCCCCTATATCAAAAAGACCAGGAATGTCCTCAGCCGTTGTCCAGAGATCGCTATCTGCTCGCCGAGCTTCGTTTCCGGGAAGGACCCGGCCTTCTGTTTTCCATTCGCGCAGCGTTTCGACGTCCACGGGACCGTATTCTTTGCTTTGCACACGAATGATCCATTGCTGCGCCATGGCTTGATCATCCAGCATCCTGCATCCAGAATCCAGTATCGGGATTTTGCAATGAAACTGCTGCTAATTGACGGCCATTACTACGTTTACCGCTCCTTCTTCGCGATCCCCAATTTGTCGAATTCCCGCGGCGAACCGACCAACGCCATCTTCGGTTTTACCAAAACGCTCCGTCTCATGCTCAAACATTTGCAGCCGGAACTGGGCGCGGTGGTGTGGGACGAAGGCGTGCCACAACGACGAGTGGAATTGCAGCCTGCCTACAAAGAGACGCGCAAAGAGATGCCGGTGCCGATGGTCCCTCAGCTCGAGTTCATTCAGGAAACTTTGACCTCCCTTCTTGGCTTTAAAAACATTTCGCTGCCCGATACCGAGGCTGACGATTTAATGGGCTGTTATGCCATCGCTGCATGCAAGCGCCGCGGGATGGAAGTCGTGCTCGCCACTAATGACAAAGATTTGTATCAGCTGGTCGGGTCGTGCGTGAAAGTCTATACAACCGCAAAAGCTGATCTCGCTTCGCCGAAAGATGCTTTCGCCTTGCTGGGAGAAGATCAAGTAACGGCAAAGTGGGATGTGTCCCCAAAACTTATCGGCGATGTCCTTGCTCTGACGGGCGATTCGGTGGACAACATCCCCGGCGTTGGCCTGGGTCGCAAAACAGCCGCAGCACTGATTCGCGAGCACGGGAGCTTGGAGGCGCTACTGGCTAACATCGACAAGGTCAAAAATCAGCGCACCCGCGAAAAGCTCGCCAACGCGCGCGACCAGATTTTGCAAAACCGGAAAATGGTCGATCTGGATTGTCATATGGATTTGCCAGTGGCGATCGATGACCTTCGAATTGAGCCCGATTATCCGAAACTGATTGCCGCGCTCGAGAAGTGTGAGTTCAAATCGCTGCTTCAGGAAGTGCGCGACGAGGCGGCCCGAGCGATTACTGGCGTGCAGGGGAGCCTTCTTTAGCGGGCTTCTTTGTGAGCGCACGCATTTTAGCTTTAGCAGTGATTTGACGTAACCCACTGAGCGCCTGATAATTAACTCAGACACGAAGTTTTCGTAAAAAATTCGAACGAGTGGCAACTTTTGCTGTCAAATTAAACAGGTTAAGGCGATTCGGGCGGTAGCGCGTGTTTCTAGATTCGTTGTTTCTCCTTACCGCGCGTGCTGCCCGAATCTTTTTTGGTCTGGATCGATTCCGCCCAAAAAAATTTCAAAAGGTCGCCATTTCTCCACGAACTCCCCGAAGACCTGCTCGTACTTTGCATTTATGATGCCGGGCTAGCGTCAAGTTGAAAACCTGCGTTCGTGGGCGATGCGTTAGCAGCCCCAGAACCACGCCAATACCAATGAAGCCCGACCATTACGATCCAATCGCCGCCGCGCTCAAGGAAGATATTGGCCAAGGCGATATCACCACTGACTTTTTTGTGCCGGCAACTTTGCACGCGACCGGACGCATTATTGCGCGGGAAAGAGCTGTTGTCGCCGGCACTGGGGCCGCTGCGGAAGTTTTCCGGCAAGTCGATCCATCAATCGATACCCAGATTCTTCGCCGCGATGGCGACGAAGTTGTTGGCGGGGATCTGATGATTGAGGTCCGCGGCCTGGCGCGTTCGATTCTCAAGGCAGAACGTGTGGCATTGAATTTTCTACAGCGCCTCTGTGGCATCGCGACGCTGACGCGCCAATTCGTCGAGACCGTTAAAAATCATCCGGCCAAAATTTTGGATACACGAAAAACCACTCCCGGTCTGCGGAGCTTGGAAAAAGCCGCCGTGCTTGCCGGTGGTGGGGAGAATCACCGTTTTGGTTTGTACGATATGGTGCTCGTGAAAGATAACCATCTGATGATTCTTGACGGACTCTCCGGTTTTGCGGACCGAATCAATCAGCTTCGTCAGGAACGACAAAACGTCCGTATCGAAGTGGAGGCCGATAATCTGGAACAAGTTCGCGCCTTCGTCGAAATTCCTGGAATAGACGTAATCCTGCTCGACAACATGGCACCCGCTCAAATTCGGGAGGCTGTCGCGCTCAAAACAGACAATATCCAATTCGAAGCAAGCGGAGGCATTACTCTCAAAAACGTGAACCGCATCGCGTCCACCGGGGTGGACTATATTTCTGTGGGTAGCCTCACGCACGCCGCACGCGCAATCGATATTGGCTTGGAGATGACCCATGTCCCCCGCTGAGTTGGAGCGGTTGGCTGCTGATGAGATGCGAGCCGCTCTCGATAGCGCCGTTATTGGCCGCGAAATTATCGTCCTCGATCAAACCGGCTCGACCAACGATGCGATCTTGCAAATCGCGACGCCAAATTCAAGCGAGGGCCTGGTTCTCTTTGCCGAACACCAAACGGCTGGCCGCGGGCAACGAGGTAATCGTTGGGAATCGGCGGCGGCAAAAGGGCTTTGGTTCTCAATCCTGTTGCGACCAAGGATCGAGATAAACCGTTCCCCGTTGCTCACCGCCTGGGCGTCCGAAACTATTTCAGAAGCGATCGAAAACGAGTTCTCGCTCAAAACAACCATCAAATTGCCCAATGACGTCCAGATTGACGGCAGAAAGGTTGCCGGCGTGCTCGTCGAGATGCGCGCGCACGAAAAAGCGCCGTATTCGGCTATCGTCGGAATTGGAATCAATGTGAATCAGGCATTGGAAGATTTCCCCAAAGAGCTGCAGTCCCAGGCAATTTCGCTTGCGATCGCGTTAGGTCGACAGGTTGATCGTCAGACCTTTGCCATTGTCCTTTTGCGTAATCTGGATCGTAGCTACAGAGAGCGTGTTGGCTGACGCAGACCAAGCGTCACAAAAAAGTTAGATGTAACGTTTTTTAACTTTTCATCTGCTCTGCCCACCATTGCTGATATACTTGCGGTGAAATTTCCGACGGCTTGATCTCGCTGCGACCACCCCAGAACACGTTCGTATAGGACACCGGGATGCCGCTCTTCTGTAGATGTTGATCTATCGCCGCTTTGTGCTCGAGCAGCAGTTGTTTGTCCGTTCCGTGCGCAACAGCCATTATGTTGACGTTCTTAAATTCGGGGCCTGCTTCGCGCCAATAGCAATGGGTGAGGATGTGATGCCGGCCGACTTCGCCGCCTGCCTCAATCTCGCGACCTTGCGGCACCGCCCAGTGAAACAGCGCATTGAATCGCGTGACCCGTACTCCACCGGCCGAAGGTTTGACGTGCTCGAGGAAAGTTGAAAAACGCCCAATGACCTTGCGCGCATTCAGCTGCTCGGCGACGCGATAAAATTCATCAAGCGAAACACGCGCTTCTTCCGCGCGGACTGCCCAGGGCGTTGGCTGAATCTCTTCGGGAGCCATTTCGCGCTTGAGCGCGAGCAAAACCTTCCATTCGTGCTCGCTCAGATCGACAACTTGCACCGGAATCATCTTTGCCGGCTGATCTGCCTTGCTGCCCGGCTCGACCGTTTTTCGGCGCACGTGTCCAACGCCGAGAGTAAAAATTCCTTTCGCCGGCATCAGGCGAAAACGCTCGGCACCGACCTTTTGCGATAGCAATTCGCAGTGTTGCTCCAGCGAAAATTCATGCGGCACTTTCACGGTCGTCCACAATTTGTAATCCGATCCGGCACTGAAAGTATCGGTGGAGCGATGGACCACGTGGCCGGAAAAAGGATCGCGTTGGGACATCCAATCGAAGGCGACGTCGATTTTATCCTCAGGAACCTTCCACGCCACGAGGGCGCCATCAGCCAGATTGGTCGCCAATAGCGTTTGCCGGACGCGGCGGATTGTTCCCGCGCGCAGCATCGCTGTGATGCGTGCCATCACGCTATCAACATTTACACCCGAGCGTCGCGCAATTTCCTCGAACGGTTCGCGCACGAAGCCTTCGATCTTATCCTCTGAAATTGCGAGAATCTTTGCGTTGATCGGATCGTTATGTTCTACCGGCAACATCCCGCTGCTAATTAGCGCGTCACCCAGTAAATTGTCCAATACCATGGTTCGATATCCGGATTACCTGTCCTTGCTCGAAGCGCGCAATTTGTTTTTTCGTGACGCGAAGCTCGGCCCGGATGGCGGTTACCGCGATCGCTGGGTGCGCCTTGAGAGCAAGCCAAACCCTTTTTATTTTCCGAATTGGCCAGCGCGCGTGGCGGCAGCGCGCTTACACGATTTGCATCACATCGCGGCCGAGTATGAAACAGATTGGCCCGGGGAAGCGGAAATTGCCGCCTGGGAAATGGCAAGTGGCTGCGCGCGTTATCATGCGGCGTGGATTCTTAACTTTGGCGCATTCAGCACCGGGCTTGTCGTTGCACCGAGGAGACTTTTTCGCGCGTTCCTGCGCGGACGCCGCGCAAAGACAAATTTATATAAAAGTGGCTTCGATAAATCGTGGCTTAATGATATCACGGTCGGAATGTTGCGCGATCAACTCGGGTTGCGCGCGGCGCTTCCGTCCGCCAGTGCCACCGACGTTGGGCTGTTCCTTCTTTGTTGCATCCCGTCCGTGCTTGCCTGGCTGCCGCTTCCGTTTCTCATCCTTTTCTGGCTGATCATGCGCGCGAAATTTTAGATTACATAAACTCAGGCCGCGCAGGAGAAAATGGCCGCAAAGTGACAGCCCGAGCCGGCGAGGACGAACAGGTGCCAGACAAAATGAGCGTAGCGCAAACGCTCGTTCACGAAAAATAACACGCCCATGGTGTAGGCGATGCCACCCGCTACAAGCCAAACCAGTGCCGGGAACGGAATCGCCAACGTCATCGGGCGAGCCGCAATAAGCGCCAGCCAACCGGTGCCGAGATAAAGAGTCATCGAAAGTTTCGGATGGCGCGAGGGCCCGCGCGTCGTCTTTAAGAAAACGCCGAAAATCGCGAGCGCCCAAACAAGTGCGAGTATGGTGGATCCCCAGAAGCCCCGAAGCGGGCCCAGCGTCAACGGCGTATATGTCCCTGCGATCAGCAAAAAGATCGCTGAGTGGTCCAACGTCCGCAAAACCGACTTCCCGCGCGTTTGCGGCCACGCGTGGTACAGAGTTGAACCGAGATACAACATAGACAGCGTGACCGCAAAAATCACCGTGCCGAGAAAAAAGCCGGGGCTACTACGATGCGCTTCCAGTAGAAGAATCGGCGCGCCGATTAACGCTGCGCACAAGCCGATACCGTGACTGATGCTGTTCGCCAGCTCTTCGCCAGCGGATTGCATCCGTTTCGGCGAAACATCCCGCTCATCACTCATATTCACGGCAGGTGCGGCTCGGGCAGTTTGAACCATTGTTCCAGATGTTGCTTTCGTTCTTCCACCATTTGTCGCAATCGTTGCTGCTGATCCGGCTGCAGGATCGGATTCATTGGATCTTGCGCACGATCGAGAATTCCATCTATCTCGCGCAAATTCAACGCATAAGGTTGCGCAACTCATTGTTCGCTTGCTGTGCGATCGGCCTCAGCCTAAGGCCCTGCTCTGGCGTGAGACGCAAGCGTGCGCGTCAGCGATCCACCGCAACGGCATTCCCGATGGCAGCTCGCTCCGTCGCGGCATCTCGTATTTCATCGCGCGGATCATCAGAGATCCGCCGATCATCTCGCCCGCAACAAAGATTGCAATCAGCGTCAAAACAACTTTCCATCGATCTACCGCGTTCATGATTACAAAAAACAAAGAGGAAGCACTAAAAGCGATCTTCTTCGATGCGGTTGGCACTCTCTTTTATTTAACCAGAACCGTGGGCGACCATTATGCGCTCGTCGGCAGCGAGGTGGGTTCGACGCTTGACGCACCACAGCTGAATCGCGCGTTTTACAAGGCTTGGAACCAGATGCCACGGCGTACCGCCATCAACGGACCGCGCCCGAACGATGACAAGGACTGGTGGCGCGAACTGCTTGACCTAGTGCTTGACCAGGTTGCGCCTTCATTGAGCGAATTTGATCGCGATAATTTTTTCGAAATCGCCTACGAACATTTCGCCGAGGCCGGGGTGTGGGAATTGTATCCCGAGATTGTTGACGTCTTGGAGAAACTGCAGCCGCGTTTTCAGCTTGCCGTTATCTCAAATTTCGATGGACGCTTGCGGTTCATCCTCGAGCACCTCGGCATCTCGAAATATTTCCCCTACGTTTTCGTCTCAAGCGAGATCGGCGCAGACAAACCCGATCCGGAGATTTTCCGTCGCGCAGTCAAGCTTATCGATCTTAAACCAAATCAAGTCCTCCATGTCGGCGACGATTCGGAGCGCGACTGGAAAGCAGCCACGGAGGCCGGGTTGTCTGTGTTTAAGCTGGATCGACAAAGGAATTCCCTGCGCGACTTGCTCAAATTCCTGTAGGAGCAGTCTGTCACTGTCGGACGAATTTATGCGACGCCCATAGGGCGACGCTGCAGAAGCTGGGTCGGCCGGGACTCGAACCCGGAACCAACGCCTTAAAAGGGCGCTGCTCTACCGATTGAGCTACCGACCCGTAGGGAGCTTCACTTTCTAATGCCTGTGAGATTTTTCAATGTACAATGAGGCGCCGTTCGACGTGATCTCTCACAAGTACAGATGCATTTTCGTGGAGGTGCCTAAGACGGGTTCGACCAGCGTTAGAGGCATCCTCGGCAAAGCTTGGAAACCACACCTGAATCTGTGGCAGATCAAAAATCACATGGAGACATATTGGACCCATTATGGCGGGCGAAAGAACCGGATTCTGGAATCTCTTTATCTGATGCTGCCGAAAGAGCGGCGCATGGAGATCGGGCGAAAGCAATTCGAGACCTACTTTAAATTCGGATTTGTGCGCAACCCCTGGGATCGGGTCGTCTCCCTCTACGAGCGGACGGAGGCTTTACAACTCAGAGACAAAATGAATTTCGAGGAATTTGTCGATTGGATCCAGTATAGCAGCAGCACTTGCGTCCACTCTTCTCCGCATCGCTACCAATTTGATTGGTTTGTCGATCCCAATGGAAATGTGCTCGCCGATTTCATTGGAAAATTCGAACATCTCGACGAGGACTGGGCTTTTGTGGCGCAGAAGCTCGGCATCACCGAGAAGTTGCCGCACCGAAGAGCCAATCCGCGGGTGCGGCACTACACGGAATATTACACTCCCCGAACAAGAGACATTATCGCAGACAAGTTCAAAGTGGACATTGAGCGGTTTGGCTATGAGTTCGCTAGATAAAATAAAGGCGATCGTTCTGACGTGCGATCGGTATCGAGCGATTACGAAGCATTTGATCGTCCAATACGAGCGATTGTGGCCAGATCATCCGTTTGTCTTCCATGTGCCCTCTCAGCAGCTCGGCGGCGTCGAAAGCGAACGAATCAAATATTTCACGTCGCCCTCGGATATTAAGGGAACCGTTTTGCATTTGCTCGCCGACATCGATGATGAGGAGTGGATTTACTGGTGCGTGGACGACAAATATCCTATTCAGCTCGTCACCGACAAGATTGCCAGCCTGATTTCTCACGCCATGCGTTCGCCAGAAGTAAGCGGTCTTTTATTCTGCAGATGCGGAGCGACATTGGACAATCCCAAACGCGCCCTTTATCGACAGCAGATCAAAAATCCCTTTGGCGATGTTTACCTGGAACGCAAAGCCTGGTTCCAAATATGGATTCATCAGCTTCTTCGCGCCAAGGTGCTACGACATCTTTTCACTCATCTGCCCGATCACATTCCTAATGCCAAGACAATGGATGAACTAAAAAATGACGTGCCAAAGCTGGCTGAACATCGGTTATTTGTGACGAAGGAAAGTTTCGCGGTCTTTGGAGAAAGCACCCAAGGAGGCGTGATTACGCAAAATTGTTATGAGAGCATCCTCGCGGCCGGGATTGAGTTGCCAGAATGGTTCCGTCATCCGAACGGCCAACATGTGACGATGGGAAAATTATCGGATTCCTATGGCGCTTCGAACGCGTAACCAAAACGTTCGATCTCTGGAGCAAAGCGCTTCCTGATTAATTCACAAAGCTCAGCATCGTAGTATTTGGAATAATGTTCGCGGTTCGAACGATTATATTGTGGCAGTGGCGCATCGGGGATACCCAGTCTGGCGCAAACGGCGCGGAAGTCGTCCGCCAAATTCTCGAAACGCATGATGTAATCAATGTTGCCGAATGGGTCCGGTTCGCCTTGATCCAGCTGCAGATAATCTCTAACCGATAAAGCTCTTAAGATAAGCTTTCTAAATTCCTTCCGATCCCAGATTTCCACGAGTTGTGTGGTCCCGAAATAATACGAGACCATACGGTCCCATGGATTTCGGACGCAGGTAAACTTGTAAAAATCGCGGAAGCGCGCTTCACCCAAAGCTGCGCGATATTCGGCGAGCGTTGAGTGTTTCTTGATTTTGTAATTCGGATTGCGCAGCCCAAAACGCTCGACCCCATCCTGCTCAGCGCGTAGAGCGACAATTTCATCCTCGGAGTAGTGACGGAGGATCGTTTGAATCGAGTTACCAGCCGTTTTCGGTATGTGAACGAATAGAAAATGTTTCTGAAAAGAGATCATCGTCCCGCAATTGCGGGATTACTTTACGGCGCGTTTCCGAATTGGGCGAGCACTGGCGGGCGTTCACTGGTCGTGCGACAGAGTGCTGGGAGCAGTGCTCCATGATCATTTCTCACAAGTACAGATTCATCTTTATCAAGACGGCGAAGACCGCAGGCACGAGCATTGAGCTTTTTCTCTCGAAGCAATGCGGCTCGACGGATATCGTGACGCCGATCTTTCCACCGGTCGAAGGGCATCAGCCTCGTAATTACAAGGGATTCATTAATCCGATTCGGGCAATTGTTAAGCGGCCGCACAAAATCGTCTCCGCATTGCATTCCGCATTCATTAGTCGCGACAAATTCTACAATCATATGCCAGCGTCCCTCGTGAAAAGACGCGTTCCTCGCCGAGTTTGGAACAGCTACTTCAAATTCTGTGTGGAACGAAATCCATGGGACAAAGTTTTGTCTCATTACCATATGCACGCCGCCCGGGAAGGCGGATCGCTTTCTCTCGATGAGTATCTCGCGCGCGGTCGGTTCCCAATTAACTATATTCGATATACTGATGATTCCGGCGCGGAAATAATCGTGGACCGAGTTCTCCATTATGAGAACCTTGCTGCCGAGCTCAGCGAAGTGTTCTCACAACTAAAAGTCCCTTTCGACGGGACGCTTGGCGTAAAAGCCAAGTCGGAATACCGCACTGATCGCAGACCGTATCAGGTGGTCTTTAACGACAAGCAGCGCAGAATCGTCGAGAACGCCTTTGCCCGAGAAATCGAATTGCACGGTTACCGTTTTTAGAACGCGAGGCTTAGCCTTTTGTCATTCCGAGCGGAGTCGAGGAATCTCTCACTTCTCATTTTGTGTGCGCTACCAGAGAACAAAGTGTGATCCTACCGCTGTCTTTTCAAATTTTGAGCTTATCATTTGTAGATTCCTGCCAGCGGCGAATCTCGTCGGTGAAGCGTGAAATCACCGATGCATATTCTCGATCCGCGTAGAGGTTGCGCGTTTCCAGCGCGTCGTCCTTCAAATTGTATAATTCGTTCAAATCTTTATCGCGCAGGCAAAGCTTCCATCCGTCTGACGAAACAACAGTCCGAGTAGATTCATCGACGGCCCGCTTGATCATGCGTCGCGGAGCCAGCGACGTTCCTTTTTTGATCTTTGTCCGGTTTGGAGCCCACTCTAGGAACACGTTGTCTGGCGGCACTACTTCTTCGCGAATTAGCGGGAGCAAGCTCTTGCCCGCGCACTGGAAGTGCTTTGGTTGGCCGAGAAGATCGAGCAACGTTGGGACGAGGTCGATGTGGCTCACTGGTTGCGGAACGACTGTGGCGCGTTTTTGTCCAGGCAGCCGGATTAGGAATGGAACGCGCGCGGCTTCTTCGAACATCACTTCTTTTGCAAACAGATGATGCGCCCCCAGACTGTCGCCGTGATCGCTTGTATGCACGACGATTGTGCTGTCGCTTAAGCCAAATCGCTCCAGACAACCAAGAATTGCGCCGATGCTTTGATCGACCAGGGTAACCAATCCCAGATAGCGCTGTTTAATGCTCCGATATTCGTCGGGGGTGACGCCAAAGAAAAACTGATGGGGCAGACGCTGCCGATCACGAATCGCCCTGGCCTGCTGCCATTCCCGCATCAGCCGGTAGCGCAGAGGGATATTTTCGCTCTCGGGAAGCGTAGCGGTAGGATCGAGATCGAGCTCGCTCAATGGATGCTCATCATTCAGCGGACCATTGTAAGGCGAGTGAGGCTCCACAAATGCGAGCACGAGGATGAACGGATCGCGAAAATGTTTTTCGATGAATTGGCACGCGTGCTTTTCGAGAAATCTCGGTCTCGACAGTTCGACGGGCAGGTTGCTGATAGCCAGCTCCGAGAACGCTCCGTATTTGTCGTCAGGGGTCAGGCCGGCTGAAAAGAGAAAATTCGTATAGTCACCGGGCTCTTCGGCCGAAATCCATTGCTGAAATCCTCGGCGCGCCGGGCCGTCCTCCCCAAGGTGCCATTTCCCCATATATGCAGTCCGATAATCTCTGTCGTCTATCAACTCAGCGAAACTGCGGAATCGCCGATCAAGTGAAACGCCGTTTCTCGTGCATCCGCTGATGTGCGGCCACGTTCCGGTCATGAGCGAGGAGCGTGAGGGAGTGCAGACTGGATGGGTAACATAGGCCCGCTCGAACACCACCGACTCGGCGGCAAGCGTGTTCAGATTGGGCGCGTGAACCTTTACGCCTCCATAGCAAGCGATCGTGTCCGCCCTTTGCTGATCCGGCAAAAAGAGGATCAAGTTCGGTTTTCGCTGCGCGCCCATGGTTTAAGAGGTCTCGCACTAAATCAGCCGTTGTCATCAACCGCAATGCTGAGCTCCAGGGAAGCTGACAGCTTCCCCTACAGATGATTTGCGCAATTACATTGACGTAGCTGCTTCCGAGGGCGCGTGCGCTCCCGGAAGAAAATCTTTCACGTCGCAATACTCACAATTTCAGTGTTTCATGATTCGCGTGAGACAGTTTTTGACCTTGTACGTATTCGGCGGATTAGTCGCTGGCATGGCCTATGGCGCAGCGGAATTTGATCTCGCGGCAACTGCCACGAACGAACTCGCCGTCGACCTTCACCGTCAGCTTGCCACGGGCAACGAGAACCTCTGCGTTTCACCCTACTCAATCGAAAGCGCGCTGGCCATGACGTTCGCCGGTGCGGACGGTGAGACGCGCAGCGAGATGGCGCGCGTTCTGCATTTTCCAAGCGACGGGAGCGCAGTGCCGGCCTCATTCGCTTCGCTTCAGCGTTCGCTCGAAGAAATGGGAGCGAAGACGGCTGAACTCGTAAAAGAGGCGAAAAGATTCGGCGGCCCAAGCGAACCGATCACCCTGGCTATCGCGAATCGGCTCTTTGCCCAAAAGGGATACGATTTTCGCCAGGCTTTTCTGTCGGTTGTTAAACAAAACTACGGCGCGGCGTTTGAGCCAACCGATTTCATTGCCGACGCCTCCGGAGCCACGCAGCACATCAATAAATGGGTCGCCGATCAAACTCGTGACCGGATTCGCGATCTCATTCCCTCCGGCGCCCTTAATGAGACGACACGACTTGTCCTGGCCAATGCGCTTTATCTAAAGGCGTCCTGGGCCGATCCATTCTCGGAGAAGGCAACGAAGCCGGAACCGTTCCATGTTCATGGAAGCGCGCCTGTCGATGTTCCGATGATGCGGAAAATGGACCGGCATTTCGGATACGCGAAGCGAGAGGGGTTCACCGCGGTCAACCTTCCCTACACCGGCAATGATCTCCAATTCATCGTTCTTCTTCCCGACAAGGTAAATGGTCTGCGCGCGGTCGAATCGAAGCTGACTGCGCAGATGCTGGCGGAATGCGTAAAGCTCGAAACGCGCGATGTCGATCTTCATCTGCCAAAGTTCAAAATCGAGCTACCGACCATTGCGTTAGCAAGAAACTTCGAAGCGCTCGGAATGAAGACGGCATTTGATCAACCACGAGGCAGCGCGAATTTCGACCGGATGGCACCGCGAAAGCCAAACGATTATCTCTATATTTCGCAGGTGTTTCACAAAACTTTTATCGCCGTGGATGAAAAAGGAACTGAGGCGGCTGCGGCCACAGCCGTGGCGATGATGGCTGCGACCGCGCTTGTGCCGAAACTGCAACCGGTCGAAGTGAAAGTTGATCGGCCATTCCTCTATGCGATTCAGCATGTCCCGAGCGGCGTGTGCCTTTTCCTCGGAAGTGTGACCGATCCTCGCTGACGTGGACGTCTCAACCATTGCAAACCTCATCAACGCATTCGCGGTGACGGCAGGCGTCATCTTTGCGGCCGCGCAAATCAGGTACTATCGCCAACGGAGACAACGCGATGCGATGCTCGAGTTGGTGCGCTCGTTTCAGAGTCCGGCGTTTACGAGTGCACTGCGCCGCGTGCTTTCGCTGCCAGATGGCGCCGACGCACAAAAAATACGCGAACTTCTCGGACCTGACGGAGAAGATGCCGTCTATCTGGTTTCCCTGACTTGGGAAAGCATCGGCGTGTTGCTATTTCGCCGCGAGCTCACGTTGAATCTGGTCGATGATTTCTTTAGCGGGCCGATTCTTCTCTCCTGGCAAAAGCTTCGCGTTTGGGCCGAGGAATGGCGCCGCGAGCTAAACCGAGAGACGGGCTCCGAATGGTTTCACTGGCTGGCTGAGCAAATGATGCAACGTGAGAAGCTCACGCCGCCGGTGCCCGCTTACATCGCGCACCGCACATGGCGGGAAACCCGGCGGCGTTAGTCTTTTTCTCGGCCGCGTGACCGATCCGCGTTGAAATCTCCCCCGACAAAAACTATAGGGCGCCTGTATCAGCTCGCGAAAGTTTTCGGAGTTCACAGAAACGCCCTACATCTTGCCTAGTGATATTTTAGTTCGCCATTTACAATTCGCGCTACTGAAGTGTATGGATGCAGCTCTCTCTTGTTTGCATCGATAATGTGCACAATTTCGACACCGCCTGTTTTCAAGTAATCTGAAATCAGCGCGCGATGGCAACGCCACCAAACCGCTTCCGCGCACATAAGGGCAATTCGATTTCCCTCACCCCGGCCCTCTCCCGGCGGGAGAGGAGGTCCCTTCTCCCTGTGGGGAGAAGGTGAGGAGGGGCTCATGATTCGCTGCGTCTCTTGCGCAAGATCGAGAAGACGTTCAATGCCTGTTCGAAACTCTTCGGTTTCCATGTGATCGGCATAACCGCGAAACGAAGCGTTGCGCCAACCCGTATTGTGCGAATCCTTCTTTGCTTTTCGTCGCCCGCCCAGTTCAGGGAAATGTTCGTAGCGAATTCCGTGTTCTTTGAGTAATTCTGCGAGCATTTCTCTGTTAAACTGCGGATAGCGCTTCGACCCCGGCAGGCTTCGGACGTCGGCAACCACTTGGATTCCGTTTCCTTCCAGCAACGAAATGAAGATGTTGATCGACCGGGTCGAGTGTCCAATTGTCCAGATTCGCGAGATCATCTTTCTTTTGATCGCATCTCTATCATTGATACGTTCGTGAGAAGATTGGAGACGCGAAAATGAACAAAATATTCTTATCAGCAATTGTCAGCCTCGTTACATTGGCATTCGTGCAAGCAGCCGAGACACAGAAGCAGCCCGCGGCCGGAACGCCCGCGCCGGATTTCAGTTTAACAACCAGCGATGGCAGTCAGGTCAGTCTGAAAGATTACCGCGGCAAATGGGTCGTGCTTTATTTTTATCCGAAAGATTTCACCAGCGGTTGCACGATGGAAGCAAGGAATTTCCAGCGCGACCTCACGAAATATGAGGAGGCCGGGGCAGTTGTTCTCGGCGTCAGTGTCGATACTGCGCAATCGCACAAGGATTTCTGTGCGAAGGAAGGGCTCAATTTCAAATTGTTGGCTGACCCCGACGCGACGGTCTCGACCGAATACGGATCGGTGATGGATTATAAGGGA
>JBKOXU010000169.1:0-12639 GCA_046725095.1 Verrucomicrobiota bacterium | reverse complement strand
TGTCGATCTTGTCTGGTCGACGCAATGGTTTGTTCCATCCAGCACGGATCCGAACGGCGGCAAGAACTTTCACGTTTACGCCGAATCGACCAGCGGCGGACCGTTGCAATGCTTCGTCGGCGAGAACGTCGATACGCGCGTGAACGGCGGCGACACGAACGAAACGAAATCGAACCCCGGCAGCAGCTCTCTTCTTAATACTTGGGACTGACCCCTTCTGCGCTTCCAAATGCCTCTGATGAGAACAGATCAGCCGCGCATCAACGTTCGTCGTGCCGTCGTCATCTTTGTCGCGGGTATCATCACCGCATCGTGTTCCGAGAAGCCGGCGCCGGATCGGAAAAAGGATGCATCTGAAGCGTCGCGCGAGCTGGTGCGCGAGTCGGAAGTGGAAACTAAGGAGCTGCAGCCCGGCGAAGATAAGATCGGGGACGATTGCGTCGCTTTCGTCCGCTTCACCAAGGTTGTTCCTGCTCTGGCAGCGAGCGCCGATTGCCCGGGATGTCCTGCCGGAGGGACCGACGTGTTGGTCTTCCGCCACATGAAAACGGATTCGGTCTCCTGCTCTGACGATACGTGCACCGTGTTGGTGACGATTCGCGCGGTGTTCAATCCCGGTGCAGGCGAAACAATCGCTGGAGGATTGACTGCCTGGATTCCTCCGGAGCAGCGAAGCGCATATTTGAGTGGGCACACGCCATCCGGCGAACAGGCGTATCACGTCCAGATCACCTACAAGCGTCGCGGCGAAGCATGGCGACCCGTCGAATTCGATCACGCGCATGTCGAATGATCCTCTCGTGTTTATCAGCTGGTGCGCGATATTGAAGAGATGCCTCACGCGTACCTTTCGATTATCGGAGCGACGCTCATCGCGCTCTTTTCCATGACAGCCGTGGCAGAAACCCCGCCTCCCGGCACGAGCGGAATAGAAGGCACGATTGTCGTCTCGCCGACCCGCCCCGGACCGATCACGAAAGATGGGCCGAGTGTTGCGCCTGTGCGTAACGCGCAGTTCGCGATCAAAGCCGGCGATGCGACGGTCGAGACGTTCACGACAAACGGCGAGGGTCGCTTCCAAGTCGCATTGCCGCCGGGTCACTACGTCATCTTGAGGGAGGACCCGGGAGCTCGAATCGGCCGCTGGCGTTTCGAGGCTAATGTCGTCGCTGGGCAGGTGACCAAGGTGAACTGGACTGCCGACAGCGGTATGCGCTGAACCGTAACTCGTCGGTATGGCCGACGAATTCAGTCGGCGTTGATCACGTTGCGTTCGCGTTCCAATACCGGGGCCACGTAGGCACCCGTGCGAAGCTCCCCACGTAGGCTTCGTTAAGAAAAAGTGTTGACGCGCCGTTCGTAAAAGATACGCTCGGCCCGGTTGCGCGAAAACTGTGCAACACATTCGGCGCGTTCACATGGCCGGCAGGTAACCGGTTTGTGTGCCTCGTCTCCCAAAATCCCAGCTATGAAAATAAAAAATTCCCACCGCTCGGCTTTCTTCAACTTGCGACTCCTTGCCGCATCTCTCCTGTTCCTCACGGCAGGGATGCTCACGCTGTTCGCCCTCCCAGGCGCGGAGCAGCCTGACAACGACACACAGACGAATAGTTCGCCTCGCTGGCTGACGCGGCTGGCATCGAGCGTCGGGATAATGTCACAATCACAACCAGGTGGAGCGATCAAGATAGACAAGTACCCGGCAGAGCGACCGCCGGGAGCAATTCAACCGCCCGCAGGCCCCTATACCGGCCCGGTGCGCGATCTGCGCCCGGTCACGGTAGTTCGCAGCGGGAAGCTGCGGGATATGCGGCCGATCAATCCGGCGAGCGTGCCGAAGACTTATCATGTCGAGCCGATCCGGCCGAAGCCTCCGACGCAAAGCGGCGGACCCGACGGGCCGATTCAGAGCGTTGCGGGACCGTTGGCCTCGGCCCCGAGTCCGACCGGCCTCAGCTTTGATGGCGTCGGCGTGGGACTTCCTGGGTTTCTCGTTGGCAGTAATCCTCCCGACGTGAACGGCCGCGTGGGCTCGACGCAATACGTGCAATGGAACAACACCAGCTTCGCCATCTTTGACAAAACCACCGGCGCCCTCCAATACGGTCCCGCTGCTGGTAATACTCTCTTCCAAGCGCTCGGCGGCGACTGCGCAACGCATAACGACGGCGACCCAGTCGTTTCCTACGATATCCTCGCCGGCCGCTGGATTCTCTCGCAGTTCGTCGTCGCAGCGGGAGACACCGATTATTCGCACCAGTGCATCGCTGTTTCGGCCACCTCCGACGCGACCGGAGAGTACTACCTCTACGACTTCGTGACTGACCCGGTGAATTTCGTCGATTATCCGCACACCGCCGTGTGGCCAGATGGCTACTACATGAGCGCGCACGTGTTCAACCCCGCTGGGACGTTCACGGCGGGACGCATCTACGTTTTCGAGCGCGCCAAAATGATCGCTGGTCAACCGGCCCGCATGCAGAGCCAGGATCTCGGACTTGAATACGGATTTCTTCCCGCCGATCTCGACAGTTTAACGCCTCCCGCCGCGGGCGAGGCAGAGTTTCTCCTTGGCCCTAATTTCGGGCTCACGAACCTGACCGACTCGTTTCGAGTCGCAGTGACATGGGACCCAACTCCAACGATCGCTGTGATACGGAGTCAGATCTTAGCGGGAATCGGCAATGCACCGTGCGTGGGGGATCCAAACACCGATCGCGCCTGCGTGCCCGAGCCCTCACCAGCCGCCACGACGGATTATCTCGATAACATTGGAGGCCATTACATGTATCGGCTGGCCTACCGTAACCAGGGCACGCAAGCCGCGCCGCAAGAGAGGCTCATTGTTAGTGGTCCGAGCTCGGGCAGCAACGCGAACCACGGAGCTGTAGAATGGTTCGAATTCCGCAACACGGGCAGTTCGACGACGCACCCGACACTTTTTCAATCCGGTACCTTCGATCCGGATGCCAGCTACCGCTGGCTGCCGTCGGTCTCGATGGATAAAGACGGCAACATCGCCCTCGGCTACAGCAAATCGAATCCGACAACAGTAAAGCCGGGCATCTACATCACCGGCCGCCTGGCGACTGATCCTGTCGGCACAATGGGCGCCGAGATTGCAATGCAGACCGGCATCGGCGTCCAGTTAGGCGCCGGGAATCGCTGGGGCGACTACAGCGCCATGACGCTCGACCCGATCGACCAATGCACCTTCTATTACACGAACGAGTACTTGAAGACGAACGGGGGCTTTAACTGGTCTACCCGTATCGCCAGCTTTAAGTTCCTATCCTGCGCCTCGGACGCGGGCTTGTGGGGCACTGTCACCGGCACAATCACTTCGTCTGAGACTGGCGCTCCGATTTCTGGAGTGACTGTGACGTTGAGCAACGGCTACGCGGGCGCGAGCAATGCAAACGGCGTTTACACCATTCTCGTCCCAGCCGGGACCTACACCGCCACGGCCGCAGACCCCGCGCGCAACTGCACTTCGTCGACGCCTGCTTCGGCACAGGTCTCACCGCCGGGTGGTGGAACCGTTAACCAGGCCTTTCAAATGACCGGCACATCAAAGCTCGAGGCGAACGGCTTCACGATCGACGATTCGCTGGGCAACAACAACGGCATCGTCAACCGGGCCGAATGCGTGAAAATGAACCTCGGCGTCAAGAACAACGGCTGCGCGAAAGAGACGGCGATCTCTGCCACCCTCACAACCACGACTCCGGGCGTCACAGTTGTCGACGGGAATTCCACTTATCCAGACATGGTGATTGATGCGAGCGGCACGAACGCGACGCCGTTCAAGATTTCGGTCTCTGATACCTTCAGCTGCGGCAGTGAGATCGCGCTTTCACTCAATCTCAACTACGCGAGTGGATCAAAGTCCATTCCGTTCACCATTCCGACCTGTGCCGGCGGCCCGGATCAAACCATTCCCACCTACCAGCTCACGACAAGTGATTCGACTCAGGCGGATCGTATTGGCCGGGATAGCCGCCCGAGCACCTGCTCCGGGAAGGCCAGCCCGGGCGGCGGTTTCCCGGGAACACACTACTACAAAACATGGACCTTCACCAATACGAGCGGCGCACCTCGTTGCTACACCGTAACGATCAACGCGGAACTCGGCGGGCCGGCGGACATCGAAAGCGTCGCCTACGACCAGGTGTACGACCCGACCATGCTGGACACGAACTACCTTGGCGACACCGGTATTACCGGCCTGGGGACCACCGTCGATACCGCGACCTACTCCTTCACCGTTCCCGCGGGGCATAACTTCGTGGTGGTAGTGAATACGACGGGCGGGGAGCCGACCTCAGGGGCAGTGTCCTCGCCGTTCAGTGGCACAGTCTCGGGCTTCATCGATAACACCGCCGGACCTGGCGACTGTGCAACCGCGACGCCGACGCCCACTCCGACCGCGACGCCAACGCCTACGCCAACCCCAACCCCAACGCCGACGGCTACTCCTACGCCGGGGCCTACTCCAGCGGCTCCAAGGGCGGGAAAGGCAACCAACGTGACTGCCAGCAGCTTTACCGCGAACTGGCGCAGCGTAAGTGGCGCGACAGGTTACCGCCTGGATGTGGCCACAGACAGTTCTTTTGTCAATTACGTCCCTGGGTATCAGGATTCGGATGTTGGCAACACGACGAGTTACAATGTTACCGGTCTGGCCGCCCGTACGATCTATTATTATCGGGTACGAGCCTACAACGGCAACGGTACGAGTCCCAACTCCAACGTCGTCCAAGTAAAGACGAAAAATCACTGAGATTTTCGTTAACGCAGCCTCGACACTCATCTCGAGCAAACTACGCGGCCTGGCTTTGATCGGGTGGTGAATGGGTCGCATCGACATCGGCTCGTTTGGCAAACCCGCTACCGGCCCGACAACAGACGTGTTACTAGGACTTCATGACGGCGGGTGTGCCTGGCTCGACCAGCGGCCTCTATCCCGTCCTGAAGCCCTAAGCAAAGTTAGAACCTTAACAGCGCGCGCGTCCACCGCGCACGCTGACGCGTTAAAAATTCCAGTACACGCGTTTCTGTTCCCTGGCTGAGTGCCCTAGTACCCTAGCCAAGGGGACGATGAGCTATTTCTCGCCAATGAGTAAGCCGCGCTCGCCCAGCCACGGGAAAGAGCGCCGGATGCGTGCGACGCGTTTAAGTCCGAATGGCTCAATCGCTTTGCTGCGAATATGCGCGATAGCTTCTTCGATCGAGTCCGTCGCGTAGATCAGGCGTAGATCGGCGGCGGCAATCATTCCGTGTTGCGCCATTTTGTTGATGAACCCGATTAGTTCCTTCCAATAATCGGTGCCCATGATCACGATCGGAAAGTTCTTGATTTTCCCGGTCTGAATCAGCGTCACCGCCTCGAATAACTCGTCGACCGTGCCTGCGCCGCCCGGCAGGACGACAAACGCGTAGGAATATTTCACCAGGAGCGCTTTGCGGACGAAGAAATAACGCATTCGCACACAACGGTCGAGGTAGGCGTTCGCTGGTTGCTCGAAGGACAGCTCGATATTGCATCCGACGGAGCGGCCGCCGACTTCTTTGGCGCCGCGGTTGGCCGCTTCCATAATGCCAGGACCGCCGCCGGTCATGACCGTGAACCCGAGCCGTGCAATGGCCGCGCCCATTTTTCGAGCGAGTTCGTAATGCGGATCGTCTTGTTTGACTCGAGACGAGCCGAAAACCGTTACACATGGCCCGACGAAGTGGAGGGTGCGAAAGCCGCGCAGGAAATCGCGCATTACTCGCAAGAGAGTGCAGAATTCGGCAAAACGTGAACGCGGTCCTTCGAGAAAGATTTCATCCGCCCGTTCCGGAGGCGCGGTCAAAGCTGCATCCGCTGATTTGGGGGTTTTGTCGATCGGACGTTGGGTGGCCATGCGGATTCAGTCGCGATGATTGCTGTTGGCGACTTCCCGCACAATCTCAATCCTGCTCGGCGCGATGCGTCTCCCCGTTTCGAACGGCATCCCGCATTTGGCGGTTCTGATTCGGCTCGCTGCGGCCCGAAACAACGCCGCTCGCGATTTGACGAACTTTTTTCAGCCAATGCCGCGCCCATGCGTATTCCGTAGCAAGAATAGCGAGCCCAATCGGTATAACGATAAACGCCGGACCCGGCAAAACCAGGAGCGCAATGCCGATCAGTAGCACCGTGGCCCCCACAACGGAGACGATGATGCGCCTGACGATCTTGATGTTCTCAAGATTCCAAAGACTGAGAACCCGCTTGATCCAATTCATGTGGCGTAATCTTTGCAAAAGGCAGTCTCAGTCCTTAGGCGAGGTTGGAAAAAGAGCAATTCGTGGCGGGGCTGGTCACACTTCGAGAAATTCGCGATCGTATCTTTTTGTGCTAAAAACGACAGCTTTCATGGGATCGAATTGAGCAGCGCATTTTTGTGCTGCGCACGATGCTCGATTCGTTCGATTTACAAGGCAATTAGCGAGCCAGGCCAGTCGTCCAAATCATCAGGCTCGTTGAGGTTCCGGTAAAATCGTTCCTCTTCTTCGGACACTTGGATGACGCGCAGCCTGCCCATCTTCACGAGTTGATTTGTTAGCCTTTGCATCGAGGAATCGACTCCCGAAAGCGCAGTCACAAAATCGGCACGCGCTTCGACTGGGTAAATCGCCGCTAGCGGTTCCGCCCGGTTACCTATCATCGGGAGAACACCACGACCTGGTTCAATCTCGTCGCAGAGATAACGCAGATGGCCTTCTTTCATAAAAGGCATGTCGATAGCCAGAACGAGCAGGTGACTGCTTCGGATTCCAGCTAACGTTGCGGCCAATCCACTAAGAGGACCGCGCGATGGCGGTTCATCCGGCACAAACGTCAGATCCGGCGGTCGCCAGGCTGGATCAGTTCGCGCTGAGAGGAAGACCTCTGTCGGTTGCAATTTACGCAGGGGATCGAGTTGGATTTGCCAAAGCGGTTTTCCGCGAAAAAGGATTGTTGCCTTATTGCGGCCCATTCGACGCGATTGCCCGCCGGCAAGCAACACTGCGCTGATGTTCATGCGTGAGTGTAACACGGCCATCTTGGCTGTCTGGTCGTGCAGGCATCCTGCCTGCACTTAAGCTCTAGGCTGGAAGCTTGTTGCACCTGTCAGGCAGGATGCCTGAGTTACGATTCGCGCAGTCGAGCGCAGTACGCCATCGCTCAACATCCTCGCGCGCAAGCCACCGCGGCCTTTGAGAAATTCTTCCGCGCCGGGGGCAATCGCCTGATCCATCCAATAGCAAGGGCGGCATTCCTCGGTTCCGTGAAGATGAATGCCTTGAATCTCAAAGTCCTGGCCGATCAGCTCATTAAGATCGATATCGCGCGTCATGACATTGCGACGGACTAACGCGGGCGAACAATCGTGCACCTCGAGCGCGCCGCAAAGTGCATCAAAAACTTCGAGCGAAAAAAACGTGATCTGTCCCTTGTAATTATCTTTGAAATCGAAATAGCGGTCGCCGCGAATACCGCGACCAGCCACGCATTCGATCATCGGCACTTCGATCGCCGGATAATCGTCTGGTTCGCGCCCGTGATGGCCGACAAAATTGTGGCCGGGCGAAATGTAAAGATGGCAGATTTCCACCGCACTCATGATAACATCGGGAAGTTCGTCTCACATGAAAGAAAGCGGAATCGATTCGCAAAAAATTATCCGCCGAAAACGCGACGGCGAACTGGAATATCAACCGGACGATCTCACGATTGAGGAGCCGCTCGAGATTCGCATTGGGCGCAAAGCGCTGGCGACGACAATGCGCACACCGGGTCACGATGAAGAACTCGCAGCTGGTTTTCTTGTTTCCGAAGCAATCGTTCGCAAGCGTCAGGAGATCGCGGACATTTCTGCCACCCGCAGGAACGTGGTCATTGTCAACCTCGCGGCTGGCGTGAAATTGAAACTAAATTCCGCGCGACGCTTCGGAACGATTTCGAGCAGTTGCGGAATCTGCGGCAAAGAGAGCATAGAGGCGGTCCGCCAAAATTTCCCGGCGGCTCGATCGTCAAACACCAGGATCGATATTGACGCGTTGCTGTCGCTTCCTGCCGTCTTGCGCAAACACCAGGGTGATTTTGCGCGCACGGGCGGAATTCACGCAGCCGCGGTTTTCGAGCTCGGCACCGACTTGAAAATCGTTCGTGAAGATATTGGCCGCCATAACGCCGTGGATAAAGCAGTTGGCCGCGCGTTTCTGGACGGGCTTTTGCCCTTGGATCGACATCTTCTCCTGGTTAGTGGCCGTGCCTCTTTCGAGATCATGCAGAAAGCTTTGGCCGCGGGCATTCCGATCGTAGCCGCAGTCTCAGCGCCTTCGACATTGGCGGTAAGCTTTGCGCGCGAAAGCAACCAGACCCTGATAGGTTTTCTTCGCCCGCCCTCGTTCAATATCTATTCGCATATCGAGCGCGTGATTTTGGATGCGCCGTAGCCGATGGCCTTGATGTCGGCTGCCCAGGACGGTGCCATGCTCAGAGCCGCCGCGGTCAGAGCCCGCGGCTACAACATCAGCGTCTCAATCTCGCCGACATATTTCCATGCCTCAGCGGAACAAACCAAACCAGCACGCACGGGATTGTCTCGAACGTAGTTCCATTTCTGGCTTTAGCTCTCATTGGAGCGAAGAACATGATCGAAGAATTCGCGTTGCCAGAGCGTTGTAGCCGCGGGCGTGACCGCGGCGAGCCCAGCGCATTGATCTTCCGGCTCGTGTAGCTTTTCCAAAATCCCACAAATTCGGAGAAACTCTTTCCATCACGTTCTGGCCTACAGAAGAAATGAACGTGATCTGGCATGATGAAGTAACGGCCAACAGCCCAGCCATGCCGGCCATGGGCCACGCGCCATTCGTCGATCAGAACTTTGGCGACCTCGTCTCGAGCGAGGAGTCGCCTGCGATTACTTGTGCACGTTGTGATAAAATAAATCGGCGAATCGATCCAAATACGGCTTAGTCGTCGCAGATGTTTGCGCATTCACGTGTTTCTAGCCGCGGACGCTGACTGTCGACAATCTAGACATGGCGATGGCCATAGCCGCCGCGGTCAGCGCCCGCGGCTACAGCGCTCGCGCTGCCAGGCGAAAACCCCAGACGAATTCGGCTCGCGGACCGCCGTTAAGGATTGAGCGCGTTAGCCAAGCGATCGAGGAAAAGTGTCTGCGCAGGATTTATTTTTCGCCGCGCAACTTCGTCTGTGAAAAATTCCGCGCGATCGATTTCAGGAAACTGTTTGAGCTTTTCTGAGCGTGGAGGCCATTCGATTTCGAAAGTATTCGATTTGAGTTGGAAGGAGCTGGATAGGTCGCCTTCGAACGCCCACGCGTGAACGGTCTTGCCGCCTTTCTGTTTGATGGATCCAAGTTCAATCCAGTTTCCGTGCGGTCGAATACCAAGTTCTTCTTCAAATTCGATTTGAGCGCGGGTGAGGAGATCTTCATCGGGCGCGGCTTCGCCTTTTGGAATCGTCCATGCGCCTTCATCCTTCCTGGCAAAGAACGGGCCGCCCGGATGCACCAGTAAGACTTCTAGCATGCCGCCTTTACGGCGAAACATCAGTAAACCGGCACTCACATGGCTCCGCCGGGATTTTGAGCTTTCTTGCATCGCGATGTTTTATTTCGATAAAGGCCTGCGCCTCAAATCAGGCGCAGAAAGATTGCTTCCTGTGAGCAAACAAAACAAATTTATTGCGGGCCTGTTTGCATTTTGCGCTGTTATTTGGGTTCTCGCGGCGCTTCATCCGTTGGATCGGCAAGCATGGGTCTTGGAGAATGTGCTGCTCGTGCTCTTTGTCTTCGCGCTTTCGCTAAGCCATCGCCACCTCCGACTTTCCAATGCCGCTTATATCTTCATCGCGGCTTTCGTTATCCTTCACATCATTGGTGCGCACTACACCTATGCAAAGATTCCTCTGGGCCTGTGGGCGAAGGAGGTCTTCGGATTCTCACGAAACCATTTAGATCGGGTCGGTCATTTTGGATTCGGATTTTTCCTGGCATTCCCGGTTCGCGAATTGTTGCTCCGATTTGGTAGAATCCATCGCGCGTGGAGCTATTGGCTGCCGCCTGCGATGATCCTCGCGATGAGCGGTTTTTTTGAAATTCTGGAAAGCATCGTTGCCGAAACAATCGCGCCTGGAAAAGGGGTCGATTGGCTCGGCGGCCAAGGCGACGAATGGGATGCACAAAACGACATGCTGGCGGCGTTGCTGGGGGCGCTGGTGATGATGGCAGCCGTGAGGGTAACAACGAGGAAGGAGACGCACGGATGAACCCACGCCGCGCGCGTTTTATCGATAATCGCTTTTTGCAGATCGCTCTTGCGTGCTATGCGCTCTTTTGGATCGCGCTCGCCATCCATCCCATGGATCGCAGCGATTGGTTCCTGGAAAACCTTCTCGTTTTTGCGATTGCCAGCGTACTCATTCCGACCTATCGCAGGTTTCAACTTTCGAATTTATCCTACGCGCTCATCCTGGTGTTCCTGACATTTCACGCAGTCGGCGCACATTACACTTACGCTAAAGTTCCGGCTGGTTTTTGGCTGATGGATTGGCTGCATCTGAAGCGCAATCACTACGATCGGGTGATTCACTTCGCGTTTGGTTTGCTATTGCTTTATCCGATGCACGAACTCTTGATCCGGTCTGCTGGCGCCAAACCGAGTTTGGCTCCGTGGCTGGCAGTCGTAGTCCTTTGGGCGTTAAGCAGCTTTTCGAAATACTGGAAGCGATCATCGCGCAGATCGTTCGGCCAGATCTCGGCACAGCCTATCTCGGCACGCAAGGCGATATCTGGGATGCCCAGAAGGACATGACCGCGGCATTTATCGGGGCGATTCTGGTCGCGCTGTGGTTGACACTTCGCCGTCGCGCCTGGCGTACCGTCGGCGTAAAATGCGCGAATGTGCCGAGCGCCTTCCCACTCGCCGATGATTCGTTGCGCTAGAGACTTGTCGGCCTTTTGGCCGTTGAGGACGGCAACTGGACTTACAGCAAGAAGCACAATACTCAGCGCGAGCTCCATGGAGGTCTAACAGGGTTTATACGAAACTTTTTCTAAGCCGATTCTTCATTATACCGGCAACTCGGATCGGTTTCATCATGGACGGCGGATGACGAATCATTATCGAGCAGAGCTGGTTCGATTTTCTTGTGATTGAATCGCGGAACCGGCAGACTACGCGGCTATGGCCTCGCCGCGACGACCGAACGTTAAAGCTGTGATCGTTTCGGTTTACGGAACCATCTTGGAAAAGATGGAGCCGCAGGCGGATGCCGATACGCGCTGGCAGGCGCTTTGGCAGGAGCGGTTCGGAGAACCAGCGCGGCTGGATCTCGCAGCCCTAAATGCGGCGACCGACGCTGAGGTCGGGCGTGAAGAGTCCGTGATGCGGGCGGCGGGAATTCCGAATCCGATCGCTTTCTGGCCGCGCGCGGTAATGGCCGCGCTGCCGGAACTGGACCGCCTCCCGCCCGATGCTCGACACGACTTTCTCTACATTTACGCACAGTTGCGTAGCCCGACACGGGCCGTGACCGGGGCAGTGCTCGCGCTGCGCCAGATGCACCGCCGCGGCTTGGTGCTAGGCATCGTGTCCAATGGCTATCCACACACGGCGGTGGAACTTGCTCTGGCACTCGAGGGCAACCGCGGTCTCGCAGCGGCGTTCCTTCCGGTCGGCCTTGAGCCGGGTCACACCGAACAGGCAGCCGTGGCGGCAGCGGCGCTCTCGATATTCACCCGCCCACTCTGTTTCTGGGGATTCGCGCATGGGTTCGGCAAACCGGATCCGCACGTTTTCTGCCATCTCACCACGCGCCTCGGTCTGCGCGGGATCAGACCTGGGGAAACGCTGATCGTTGGTGATTCCGAAGCCGCCGATCTTGCCCCGGCGCGCGCTTTTGGCTGGCAGACTTGGCGACTTGCACCGAGACCGATCACAGATGTGCCGTGCTCGGGCAATTGGTTCAGTGTGACTGAGTGGCTGGCTCTGGAGTAACCGCCAAAATCGCTCATGCACGAACTCATCCGCGACATCACTTATTGCACCGTAGCTGCCTGGCTGCTGGGCCTGGCGGCGCAGGTTGCGCGGCAACCGCTGCTCCTCGCTTACCTCGCCGGCGGTTTCGCACTCGGCCCGATGGGATTCGGCTTTATCGAATCCGCGGAATCAATCTCAGCGATCTCGGAGTTGGGCCTGATCTTTCTGTTGTTCATGATCGGGCTTGAGATCGATCTGAAGAAAATTGCGGGTGCCGGCCGCTCCATCACGCTCACTGCGCTGGTGCAAATCCTCGGTGGAGTTGTGCTCGGCATAATCTTTTTCCGCCTCTGCGGTTTCGCCATTGGCGGCGGAAAATGGGACGCTATTTATCTCGCTGTCGCCGCGGCGCTCAGCAGCACGGTCATCATCGTGAAAGTGCTTTACGACAAGGAGGAACTCGACACGTTGCCCGGGCGCATCACCGTTGGCGTGCTTGTGCTCCAGGACCTCGCGGTCATCCTCTTTCTCGCGATCCAGCCGAACCTCGAAAACCTGGCCCCGGCGATTCTGCTCGTCTCGCTGATACGCGTGATTCTCCTCGTGGTCGTGACGTTT
>JBKOXU010000183.1:0-19255 GCA_046725095.1 Verrucomicrobiota bacterium | reverse complement strand
TGGTGGCGAGAAGGCGTAACCTTTGTAACGATGTAACTTTTTTAACTATTAAGCGTGCGCACTATTCAATGTCCGGCTAGCATTCGGCCAATGCATCCCTCCTCAAAGCACACACGCGCTTTCACCCTTATCGAGCTGCTTGTCGTCATTGCCATCATTATCATTTTGGCCGGGCTTCTATTTCCCGCTTATCAAGCCGTCCAAAACCAGGCGAAACGCACCCAAGCAAAAAATGATCTCACCCAAATCGTCAACGCCGTGAACGCGTTCTACACGGAGTACGGAAAGTATCCCGTCCCGTCTTCGCTCGCCGCGGGGAACGATTGTTCTTTTAGTTGGGATGTACCTCCAGCCCTGCGCCCCGAGCCCTATAACGACTGGCTGCTTAACGAACTTCGGGCATGCACTGCGTCAGATACGACGTCTTGTTCAGGTGCCGCTACGCTTAACACACGACAAATCGTCTATATCTCTCCACCGACCGTAAAGGATCCAAATAATCCAAAAAGCGGCATTGGTACAGGCGCGACGAGTACTAACAGAGGTCGGTTCTTCGACCCCTGGGGAGCGCCATACATTGTGGTGATTGACAGCAGTTACGATAACCACGTGCCTAACATATATGGTGCAAATGGAGGTGCTGGGGTCAATCCCATCCCGCAAGGTGTAGTTGCATGGTCGAACGGCGCGGATCTGCAACTAGGAACCAACAGCGACGGCATTTACAAAAACACGATAACAGGAGCCCAATCCGACGACGTGATTTCTTGGCAGTGAATTCTTTGCGGCTTGCAATCGGCAATCGCAAATCTAAAATCGCAAATCCGCATGCGGGTGTAGTTCAATGGTAGAACGGCAGCTTCCCAAGCTGCACACGAGGGTTCGATTCCCTTCACCCGCTCTCTTTTCTCGCTGAATGTTGGAAGTTAGACGTTGAACATTGAGCAATTGAACGGGACGCGTCCACAACTCGTAGCGCTGCGAACCACATGACTAGATGTTGTTAAAGCCGCCATTGCCGCCAATGGAAGCGCGTTTGGTCGAGCAAATTCCGACCGGTGACGGCTGGCAATATGAGCCGAAGTGGGATGGCTTTCGCTGTCTGGCGTTTCGTGATGACGAACGAATTTATTTGCAGTCAAAGGCGGGTCAGCCGCTCGCGCGTTATTTTCCCGACATCGCCGATGCTCTCGGCAAATTGCCTAAGCG
This sequence comes from Verrucomicrobiota bacterium, assembly GCA_046725095.1. GTDB lineage: Bacteria > Verrucomicrobiota > Verrucomicrobiia > Chthoniobacterales > UBA10450 > Udaeobacter. The sequence goes on along the minus strand of JBKOXU010000183.1, from coordinate 18,046 downwards.
GCAGTTCGTTCTCGACGGCGAACTTGTTGTCCCAGTCGGCGGCGCGCTTTCATTCGATGAGTTGCAACTGCGCCTGCATCCGGCCGCGAGTCGCGTTCAGAAATTAGCCAAAGCCCATCCAGCAACCTACATCGTGTTCGATCTGCTGGCGGAGAATGGACAAGTGCACTTGCAACGAGCGCTGCGCGAACGCCGACCACTTCTCCAAAACTTCGCGCGTGTGAATTTCAAATCGGCCAAGCAATTGCGTCTTTCTCCGGCGACGACTGATCATAGCACTGCCACCGACTGGTTTAAAAAGGCCGGCGGCGACCTTGATGGGATCCTCGCGAAGCGTCTGGATGCTCCCTATGCTTCCGGCGAACGCACCGCAATGGTCAAGGTAAAGCAAATCCGCACGGCGGATTGCGTTGTTGGCGGATTTCGTTATGCGCGTGGCAGCCGTCTCATCGGTTCTCTGTTGCTCGGGCTTTACGGCGACGATGGGTTGCTCCACCACGTAGGATTCACATCCGCCTTCAAAGCGTCAGAGCGCCGTGAGTTAACAAGAAAATTCGAAGCGCTCAGGAAACCACCGGGATTCACCGGCGGCGCGCCCGGCGGACCGAGCCGTTGGAGCACAGACCGCACCGGCGAATGGGAACCCGTCATCCCGCGAGTCGTCGTTGAAGTTGCCTATGACCATTTTACCAGTGGCCGGTTTCGGCATGGCACAAGATTTCTGCGTTGGCGTCCGGACAAAGACCCTCGGCAGTGCACGATGGATCAAGTTCAACATCGTGAAGGCAAATCACTCGCGCTTTTGCAGCGCTAGGATTCAAGATCTCGCCACGCTTGAGATCGGAAACGGCCGGGCCGTTCAGCAGGCGGCCCATCGCGTCAAAGCACCGCTATGACACAGACGCTTCCAGGTTTTCCGTCCCACCGCAGGATATCCAGCTTCCGTGCAATGTCCCTCGATTCGTTTGCCTATGCAGTCTTGTGCGCGGAATATGCGCAGAATCGCGCAAGCCTTCCGCTCAGGGAGATTCGTGTTTTGGATTCGAAGGGCGATCGCGTTATTCGGTTGAGCGACACGAATCGAGAGCTGCACGGCTCTTTTTTCCCTTACTTGGGATTGCTCACTCAGGTGGTCATGCGCCACAAGATTGATCACGCACTCCGATGCTCAGCGAAAAGTAACAACGGCGTTACCTTTTCTTAGGGGCCAGTAACATAATCTCGGGCGAATTCCTTTTGTAGGGAAGGAGTAATTCGCCATGTTGCCCATACTTTGCCGCACGATGCACGGTGCACGGTGCGGTTTCAAAGCCGCAAGCGACAGACCCGTTTCGAACCATCCTTGCGAAGAGGCCGGGCAGGTCAACGCCTTGTTCGACCGCTTCACACCGTCCGTCAATTAACCTTCAACCGGAGAAATAATCAAAATGAATCACATGCAATTAAACAGCAGAATATCGCAGGTCACCGCAACGGCTGTGGCCGTGGTGTCTCTCCTGCTCCTTACATCAGTGATCGGCGGCGTGCCACCGGTGCCGCTTATCGAGAAAGGATCAGTCAGATTACAGTTCTCAACCGTGGCAAGCGGACTGACAGCTCCGCTCGAAGTCAGCTCAGCAGCAGACGGCACCGGTCGTCTCTTCATCATGCAGCAGACAGGGCAAATTCTGATTTTGGAAGGCGGCGTTATTCTCCCGACTCCCTTCCTCGATGTCGCGGACCGGATGGTGACCTTGACGCCGGAGTACGATGAGCGCGGTCTGTTAGGACTTGCTTTTCATCCGGACTTCAACGACGCGTCCGCCCCCGGCTACCACAAGATCTATACCTACACCAGCGAGCCGGCCACCGTTCGGGCTGATTTTACCGTCCGCAATCCGAGTCCGTTCGATCACCAGGACGTCGTGGCTGAATGGCAGGTTTCGGGAACTGATCCCAATGTGATTGACCCGTCCACGCGCCGTGAAGTCGTACGGATCGACCACCCACAGTTCAACCACAACGGAGGTAAGCTCGCTTTCAGGGAGACCGATCGCTATCTCTATATCTCAGACGGCGATGGCGGTAATGCCAACGATGTGGGGGACGGGCACAACCCCAAACGAGGTAACGCGCAGACTAAAAGCAACGTCCTTGGCAAAATCCTTCGCATCGATCCCCTGGATCCAGCCTTGACGCCGGATAGCGAGGACCCAATTAGCGCCAACGGAAAGTACCGGATCCCGCGCACTAATCCTTTCATTGATGAGCCGGGATCGGTGGCTGAAATCTATTTGTATGGGTTGAGGAATCCTTACCGGTTCAGTTTTGATGCTACCGAAGACCAGCTGATCATCGGGGACGTGGGACAAAACAACATCGAAGAGATCGATATTGGCATTTCGGGAGCCAACTATGGTTGGAATAAGAAGGAAGGGACTTTTCTGTTCAATCCGGACGACGGAACCATCATGCCTGATCCGTTCCCACGTCCCGGGTTGACCGAGCCGGTCGCGCAATACAGTCATTTCGACGGGATCGCCGTCGTTGCTGGCTTCACCTATCGCGGCGCCCTGGCTCCGGTCTTGACCGGCAAATTCGTGTGTGGTGACCTTTTTGGATCGACCGGCAGTGCACGGTTGTTCTACAGCAACTTAACCAGTGGTATGGTTCAGGAATTCCGCATTGGGGGTGAGCACAATCCGTTACTAGGAACGTTTCTAAAAGGCTTCGGTCAGGATGATGCTGGTGAAATCTACGTCCTGATCGATCCGAACATCGGACCCTCGGGTACCGGCGGCCAGGTTCTGAAAATCGTCGGAGCGCAAACCACGCCTTGACTGTTGCGATGAGCCGCCAGGCGCCTGCCTGGCGGTAAGACCGCCTCAAGCATGTCCAATAGGATTTTGTCTGACTAGACAATCATCTGCCAGCCCGATTGTGTGTTTTCATCAATCAAGAAAGTTCCTTGCGCACAAAAGAGTTCCGAATAAAACGCCGGAGCAATCCACAACAAAAACAAAAAACACAAACCGACAGGAGAAAATCCGATTATGAAAAACAACAAATGGTTTAAAGTAGCGGGAGCGGCTGTCCTGGGTCTGATGATCCTGGGCTTTGCCGTCCCAAGTGGCCAGACTGCGCCGACGGTCACCTTGACTGCTGTCGTCCAGGACCAACAGTGCCAGGGCGGGGACTTCGTCAACGTGACGTTGAGCGCGACCCTCAGTCCGCCGGCGTCAAACGTCCGCTTTCAGTGGGACTTCAACAATGACGGAGTTTTCGATACTCCGCTGAGCAGCAATCCCACGGTGAGCCACCTCTACCCTGACGAAGTGAACGTCACGGCAGTGGTTCGTGCGGTTAAAGGGCGTCGCAGCGCGACGGATTCGGTCACCTTCAGCACCTTGCGTTGCGAGAATTAAGCGATCCCTTCAGTTCTGCAATCTGATTCCTTAACCGGCGCACGCGGTTCGCGTGCGCCGGTTTTGTTTTTGCGCAAGGCGCTTTTGCAACCGTCTTGGCCGGGCTGTCAGCTCCATCGGTTTGAAAGCGCAATTTTTCGTGATGATGACCAGACGCCCTGCAAAACAGCGCGTTCTCATCTTCCGCAAAAAGTCTGCGGAATGACGAGCGCCATGTGTGTTGCTAGAAGTGGCTTGGTTGTTCCCCTATTGCGGGAACTGCACTCTCACATCGTTGGAGCAGGTCGCGGTGCCAGCTTCACACACCCGATACGTGTAGCGAGCCCGGCCAGTGTCGCCGGTGGAATCGGGATAGGAACCATCGTTCGCCGTTGTCGCGATCAGCACGCCATCTCGGTAGATGTCGACGTGGCTCGAAGTCGCTCCGCTCCAGTTGAGACGCACTGTATTTATTCCAACCACCTTGCGCTTCGCGACGCTGAGCGTGATGGGTTCAGGTGTAGGCGTCGGAGTTGGCGCAACTACCTCAAATTGCGCCATCATTCCGTCGTCCGCGTGCTCGATCATGTGGCAGTGGAACATGTACCTGCCGATGTAATCGGTGAACCTGAGCTTGACCTCGATGGTCTCGCCGGGTTCCAGGTACCAGGTCTCCTTCATCGTTTCGTATGGATAGCACGCCCCGCCATTGCGGGTTAAGCACTGCTGATCGACGTCATGAATGTGCACAGTGTGGGCCATGCCCGTAGGATTTGTGAAAATCCATTTCTCGGTCGTGCCCAGGACTGGCTGAGCGTCGATCCGATCCGGATCGAATCTCAAGCCGTTGATCGTCCAATGGTCGTCAGTCCTATCAAAACTCCAGGTGCGCGTTACAGTGGGCTCTCCGATTTCTGGCAGTGCGCGCAGCATTGGCGGGATCGTACTATTGTCAATCACGTGGTGGATAACCTGGAATCTAAGCAGTTGCACACCCGTGAGCGTATCTGTCAAATAGACGTCCTGCCCCAACTTTCCAGCGAAATCGACAACGACATCCAGACGTTCGGCCGGACCCATCCGCATGTCCGTCCGCACGACCGGCGCGGGTAACAGACCGCTTTCGGTCCCGATTTGTGTGAACAAATCACCGGTGCTCAGTGCAAGGTTGTACGTGCGGGCGTTGGACGCGTTCAATATACGGAGCCGATATTTGCGGTCGCCCACCTCGAAGTATGGCTGGTAAACGCCGTTGACCAAGAACTTGTCGCCAGTCACGCCCAAAGGGTCAAATACGTACGGAATCTGGTTATTCGCGTCGAATTGCCGGTCGGCGATTGCCAGGGGTAGATCGAAAGCGCCGGAGGGCAGCGTCGCCGGATCAGCCGGGTCATCGATGATGTATAGACCGGCGAGACCCATCCACACGTTACGGCCGCTAACATCCATGCGGTGGTCGTGGTAAAAATGCATCGTGCCGCGCACATTGCCGCCATCTTCGAGGCCAGTATATGTATAGGTCCGCGATTCTCCGGTCCCGATGAGGAAATCCTCTGGCTGACCATCGTTTTCAGGAGACGAGTGGTTGCCGTGGTTATGCACAGTTAACGCGCCGGCGGCTGGATCGAGGTTATTCGTAAAGGTGACATTAGTCGTTTGGCCGGTAGGCCTGCGAATCGTCAGGCCGGGGTATGTCCCGCCGTACGTCCACATGTTAGTGCATGGCCCATCGAGTATTGGCACACATCCCTCGTCGATGCCGACCGACACGTTCGGGTCGGTGGTCACAGGCGGAAAGACCAATCGGTGCGAAAAAGGTGTAGGTGTGGGCGTCGCGGTCGGTGTTGGCGTCGGCGCTGCCGTGCTGGTGGACTCGCCTTCCCTCCAGTCAGCTAGTAGCGGGCCGATCCCGACAACCGCGAGTATTAGTGCGAGGAAAGTTACACGTTGGGTGTTCATCAATTTTCAGAACCGTAAGAGCTTTGCGACTGATCAACTACACGTTTCTTGCGTTTTTTTGATCGCGCATCACCGATCATAGTAAGAAAGGTGCAGCCTGCAAACTTTTCGACTTCGAGTCGCAAGGAAAGATCGAACATTGAACATCGAAACATGTCATCAGCGCGAAAAAATTGCGCTCTCAACTGATGGCGCTGAGACAGACGCCCTACAAAAACAGGGTGTTCTTATCTTCCGCCGAAAAGTCGGCGGAAGGACCGGAAGAAACGGCTTGGGAAGTTTGCAGCTTTCTGTTCAAAAGGCAGGCCTCTCTGCGCAAACGGCCATTGCTCGCCACCGTGCACCTGGCATGCAACTGCCGGCACCTTGTCGGCAGGCAGGTCGATGTCGTAGGCAGTCCCGGCTGCCTGGCAACCGGTGGTGGCGAGTTGATTTGAAATGGAACAAACCGTGGCGCGCTGAATCGGCATCGTGGGTTGCAGTGGCTGGGCGGGATAATGCTGCGCAGCCTTATTCATCACCTGCGTCCAAATCGGCAGCGCGAGCGCGGCGCCGTAGCCACGAGAAGCAATTGTTGTAGGTTGATCAAATCCAACCCAAACACCGCACGTCAGCGTGCTGGTGTAACCGAGAAACCAGGCGTCTTTGTAATCGTTGGTCGTGCCGGTTTTGCCGGCAGCGGGCAATTTAAAACCCAGGTCCCTGGCACTGGCAGCAGTCCCATGGGTCAGCACTTCTTCCATTAACTGCGAACTCATCCAGGCTGCGCTCGGGTCCAGCGCCGGCGTTGATATATGCGCGGCGAGGTAAATCGGTTTGTGCTGCTGGTCGTCGATGCGCTCGATGATGTAAGCTTGCTTGCGTACGCCGCCATTTGGAAAGACGGCGTAAGCCGCAGTAAGGTCTCTCAAGTTGGTTTCGAACGAACCGATGTAGGTCGCCGGGCCGGCTGGAATATTCTGACCGAGATTGAGTGTGGCGGCGACCTTTTGCACGGCGTCGGATCCGGCGAATTGACCGACCCGCACACTCATGGTGTTGCGCGAATGGATGAGACCGTACGAGCAAGGCAGGATGCCGCCATACTTTCCATCCGAATTGGCCGGTGACCAATTTCCAGCGCCTTCGATTTCGCCGGCTTGAATGGGGCCGTCGCTAATTGCAGCTCCCGGTAAAAGCCCGTGGGTGAAAGCGATCGCGTAAACGAAAGGTTTAAACGCCGAACCAACCTGCCGGTTTGCCGGAGCGAGCGCGCGATTGAATTTGCTTTGAGCATAATCGCGGCCACCGACCAATGCGCGAATCCCGCCACTGGCGTTGTCGATCACGACAACCGCTCCTTGCAGATACGGCATCGACGAATCGCCTTCTCCGTTCTCCGGTGGCTGGTAGTTCGCCTTGAGTGGATGATGGAAGTTCGATTGATGCTCGATTTTCGTGAGTTTCGTCTCCAGAGCTTGTTGGGCGGCGTTTTGCACGGCTGGATCGAGCGTCGTGTAGATCGACAGGCCGCCGTTATCGATCTGGTCTTGTGTCAACAATCCATTCAAATCCCGCTGAACCGCGTCCATCGCATAATTCTCCTGGATAAAAGGCAGGCGTTTGGGATGCGGAGTGATTTTCGCGCGCTTTGCCTCTTCGGCTTGAGCTGGAGAAAGTTTTTTCAATGCCACCAGGCGATCCAGAACAACGTTGCGTTGCAAGGCTGCGCCCTCCGGATTTTTTAGGGGCGAAAAACGATTTGGACCCCGGATCAATCCTGCGAGGAGCGCGGCTTCAGGAAGATTCAACTGCGACGCGCTTTTGCCGAAGTACGCTTGTGAAGCGGTCTCAACTCCATAACAGCCAGTGCCGAAATAAATTCGGTTTACGTAGAGCTCGAGAATCTGCTGCTTAGTGAACTGGCGTTCGATGCGCAGAGCGACCATGGCTTCCAGTAATTTTCGGCTAATGGTGCGGCCACCGAGCGGAAGACTGTTGCGCGCAAGCTGCTGGGTGATGCTGCTGGCACCTTCTTTGGCCGAGCCGCTCAGGACATCGCGAACGAGGGCCCGCAGGATCCCGCGCCAGTCAATTCCCTGATGCTCATAGAAGCGAGCGTCCTCGCGCGCCAGCACCGCAGCAATAAAAAGTGGTGAGACTTCGTTGAGCGAAACCTTCAGCCGATTGGCGCCAGCGAGACGACTGTAGATTTTTCCATCCACATCGAAAACCGTGTTTCGCTCCGGCATTTCGCCGACCTTTTTCATGTCGAAGGTCTGCGCCCACGCCCCGTAGAACAGAAAAACGGCGAGACCACTGGCCGCGATCAGAGCGAGCAGCGTGATCTTCCAGCCGTAGCGGAACAGGCGGCTTCCGCGGCTTCTGGATCGGAGACGGGCGAACAACTTCATCGCTGAAAGGTTAAAAAAGTTACAAGAGTTACAAGGTTAAACCTGTTCAACCTCTTTGACTCTTTGACCCCTCAGCGGTTCAACGATTCAACGTTTAACGTTGTAACGCTCTTAACAATCAGAAATTGAGCTTCACCGCGCCCTCGTGCTGCTCGGTCGGGCATGGCGCGTTCGTCGGAACTTCCGTCGCCGCATCACTCGCCTGGACAATCTTACTGTCGATCAAGTACTGCTCGACTTCCTCGCCGCTGACATCGGCGAGCATGTACCCGTTGATTTCAACACAGGGCGAAAGCGGCTGCCCGCTTTTCGTTTCCATCTCCCAGCGAAACGCGGGATTTTGAATGATGTCTTTTTCCGTGTAGGCGAGATTGTATTTGGCCAGAACGGCGCGCACTCCGGCGCTCCAGCCGCAATAAGTCTTGAGGTAAGCGATAATTTCAGGCGATTGCATTTGGCGAATATACCACGAACTGCGCGCGAGGAAAGCAGGGTGACTCTGAGATCAGACCTTGTCACGAAGCGGTCTGATCGAGTGCGCAAGCTTTCGCAGACCGAGTTCCAAGCGGGTTTTTACCGTCCCAAGCGGAGCGCGAGTCGCAGCGGCAATTTCCCGATGACTCAATCCCTCGAAAAAGGCAAGCCTGAGGGCCTCCCGTTGAAGCCGCGGCAGCGCTCGCATGCATTTCTCGAGAAAGTGATGCAGATCGTTCAGAACAAAAGGATCGTACGCTTCACCACGCAGATTCCGGGACTGTTGCGCCAGTCCTTTTCCATAACGTTCCCGGGCACGCGAATAGGCCTGGCGCCTGCGCAATCGGTCGATGGCACGGCGGCGTGCGATTGTGACCATCCAGCCCAAAGGTCGGCCTGCCTTCGCTGAGTACTGATCCGCTTCCTTCCAAATCTGAAGGAGAATTTCCTGGAGAACGTCTTCGGTTTCGGCTCCTTCATGAACGACACCATCGATCATCGCTCGCAGTCTCTGGCGGTGGCGTCCGTATAATTCCGTGAGCGCGTCGTTCCGCCGGCGCGAAATATCGTTCATAAGCGCCTCGTCCGTCGGGGCTGCCGCACCGGCTCTATCAAGAGTTTCGATCACGCGTGTTTTGGCCTTTGCAATCGACGGCTGATGCTTAACCGCGAAAGCGTTCGGGGTTCTTTTCCTAAAGGACTCCACCAGTCTGGATCGACGATGTCGGAAATCAGCGGAGTTCCCGGATAGACCCACTGATGCGGTCCGGAGTCGCACCCTTCGGTCGGACAGTGCAACTTATGTTTACCATTGGCAAAGCACCGGATTTCGAGCTGACGTCCGTTGAACTTTCTCTCGCAAAGGATACAAAGGCGCTCATCATCGAGCGAATTCCAGCGCCTGAATTGATCCTCGGTACGCAAAATCGAGAGCCGATCATCGAGTTTGGGATGGGCAATCATAGTGCAAAAAGCAGTGTGCTCATTGCATGGAAGCGCACAATCGGGGCGGTGGCTGATTGTGTGATCGGGTAAAATCCTACGACATTACAACTGTCGTGTGGATACTATGCTTTTGAATTGTCAGTTTGGATCATCCGATCGATTGCACCCTGCGAGCCCGCCCAGGGCTAAGGCCCGCCGGGTTGGGAGGGGAAAGGCATTAAAAACGTTGCTTGAAATGGAAGACTAACTTGCGCAATCGCGATGCGATGCCGTCGTGCGCTTTGTTGCTCTGGCCAGGCCCCCCATTGCTGCGACTTATTGAACCTAGCACGAGAGCTTCGTCTTCTTCGGCCGCCGTCATCTCCGCCTTGGCGAGGGCGAGGATTTCATCCGTAGGCAGTACCCAATCCATCGGTATTGAATGGCAACGCTCCGTCGGACAGCTGAGCCGCAGCGGCCCGTTGCCACGTGTACCGCCTGCCACCTTAATCTGCTCGCCGGTGATAATCTTGCCGCAAACCAGACAGTAACGTTTCTCATCCAGAGAATGCCATGACCGGAATTGATCGAGCCTTCGCAGCGCTTCCAGTTTCTCTCCTTCAGATAAGTTGACCGGCGGACATAAGGGCATGACCCGAGTATGCGTTCTCTGCAATCGATCGCACAATCAGGCGGACGGCGGATTGCCGTATCAGTCAAAGTCTTAGTTGATTTCTCCTGGCATTGCGCAGCTTACATTCAATCAGGTTCCGTCCCCGATTGACGCGGCGATCAAGGACCTACTTTGATCGCCTTCCTTTTTTACGTGCGGATTTTGCTGCCTGCTTGCCGAGCGCAGTGCGTGTCTTTTTTGGCAAATGGGCGATCGTCCTTTTTTGCCGGGCAGCCCTGGCCGCCTTTTTGATGTTTCGTCTCGCCGCGGACTGTTGTTTTCTGGTCGTCACCGTTCCTGGCAATGGTTCCTCGCGGAGCTCTTAACCCTGCGAAAGGACGGGATCAGCGCTTTTTCGCTTTCCTCGTCGGCTTGCCTTTCCGCTTCGTCTTGGCCATTTTGCGCAGTTCAGCTTTGCTCATCGACTTATACATACCTTTGGATGCGCCTTTGAGAGAAGACGTCTTGCGTTCGCCTCTCTTGGCAGCCAACGCTGCGCCTGCAGCCATTTGCTGTTTCTTTGATTTTGCCGGCATACAATTTTCCTCCTTTTGTTTTTTAGATTACTCTTTTCAGTTCTTTCCGTCCCACGTAAGACGGACTTTCAGATCTACAGGCTCTCGATCTCTTTTCGGAGATCTTCTTTCGATTTGCCAAGTTTCTGTTGAAGACGTCCAAGCAGTTCGTCCTCCTTTCCCTCAGCGAATGCGAGATCATCATCGGCTAACTGACCGTATTTTTGTTTGAGTTTGCCTTTTACTTCGTTCCAACTGCCTTTGAATCGTAGGTTTGTCATATCAATAAAGAATTCGCACGCAGAACCAAGATCAGTTGCCTTTCACGATTGGAAAGTAATGCGCGCAGTGGACGAGCCCGGCGCGACATCGTTTCGTGGAATCGACGGCTCAACCGTGAGGATCTAAATCAAACGCCCGTCAGTGGAAGAACCTGATCTGGTTAACAGGTACCGCTCCCCTCTTCGGATAGCCGATTCAAATTGTCTTGCAAAGCCAACACCATCCAATTCAAAATACGAACCACAAAGAAAGAAATTATGCGATTGATCCTGCTCATCATTCTGATTCTGCTGATAATAGGCGCTTTACCGACATGGCCATATAGCACCGGCTGGGGATATTATCCGAGCGGTGGTTTGGGCCTTCTTCTGCTAATCATATTGCTTGTCATCTTGCTTCGCTAACGATGCGGATGAGCATCTGTAGAAAAACTGCGTGAAAAGACGCCGCTAACCACGGTGGAACGCCTTGGCTTCAACGCGTTGGGAAATAGGCCGCGGCCCTGCCGCCAAATTCTGTTCCATGCCACGCTCTCGATGCTCGGCTGCGCACCGGCTGCGCGCGAAGGTGGGAATGGGGTTGGGGGGGCGCGCGGGTGCATTTTTGAAAAGAAAGCTACATCCAGACAAGCCGGAGCCTGCGTTTAGATAGCTAAATGAGAAAAAAGGCGAGCATCGGATTGATGAATGTGCCTCAACCAGACGACCCGGCGCGGACGGCATCGGAAGAAATGGAATTGTACTGTGCAGCGCATTGGGGTAGCCCGTCGGCAGTGCGTCGCCCCAGGTTATTCATCCGTACCGGTCTTTGGGTCGCGCTTCTCGGTTCTAGCGTGGAAGAGGGAATCGTTGGAATAGGGGCCACTGTCGCGGCAGCCCTCCGCGCCTTCGACGCACAATATCTGGCCGGATTACGTCCGCCGAGGGAAGCGACGCGGCTTCAGCCCGCGGTCCGCAGCGCAAACTCTGCGCGTCTTAAATCCGCTCCAAAACTTCGCGCAGAAGCCTGAGATCGCGGTTTCGCAGCTGTAGGAAAATCTTCCGGCCACGCCGGATCCGGCTTTAGATCGAATGTTCGAGCGAAATTTGTCTGTAAAAGACCGTGAACGTAAGGCATTATTAGCGAACGGGTGCGGCCTAAAGCAAAAACGAAAAAGCATCGGGCGCGGCGGCGCGCTGTGATAACTGCCAGAGCGCGACGCGCGTCCAAGAGTAGCGTGACCACAAGCAAATCGGTTGCCTGCCCGATCGTCGGAGTTGGTGGGTCGGCCGGCGGATTTGAAGCGGCCATGGAACTATTGCAAAACTTGCTACCGACAACCGGCATGGCTTTTGTGATCGTCCAACATCTGGATCCGCATCACGCCAGCCGGCTTCCCAATTTGCTCGGCAAAATGAGTGCGATGCCGGTTCGCGAGGTTACGGAAACGGTCACGCCGAAACCGAACACCGTTTATATCCAACCACCGAACAAATGCGTGATCGCGAAGGACGGCGCGCTTACGTTGGTCCGCCGCACGGAGCGTCTGAACGTCGCGATCGATCACTTTTTTGAATCACTCGCCGAAGAGTGTGGATCGGGCGCGATCGGCATCGTGCTTTCCGGGACCGGCAGCGATGGTACGGCGGGTTTGCGTGCGATCAAAGCGGCTGGCGGTTTGACCTTCGCACAAACCGAAGAGAGCGCGAAGTTCGACGCGATGCCGCGGAGCGCAATTCGCTCCGGTTTCGCCGACATCGTTCTTCCGCCGCACCAAATTGCGCGCGAGATCCATCGGATTGCCAGTCATCCGTACATCCGCGGGCCGCTAAGCGATCCCGAGGAAGTCGAAAAAGCGGCCTACCGGCAGGCGGATGATCTGGGCCGCATTTTTCTTTCCCTCAAAAAGCAGATGGGCGTCGATTTCAGCGCTTACAAGGAAACCACGCTACTTCGGCGGATCGAACGACGGATGGCGTTGCATCGGATCGACAAGCTCAACCAGTACGCGCGATTCTTACGCGACAACAAAAAAGAGGTCGAAGCGTTGTTTGATGATCTGCTCATCAACGTGACCCGTTTTTTCCGCGATAAACAGTTGTTTCGCGTGTTGAAGAAGCGTTTTTTGCCGGCGCTGCTAAAAAATAAAAGCAAAGATCGACAACCGGAATTGCGCGTTTGGGTGCCAGGCTGCGCCACTGGCGAAGAGGTATATTCGCTGGCTATTTGTATTCTTGAGGCGCTCGGCAGCCGCCTTTCCAAAATGCGCATCCAGATTTTTGGAACCGATCTGAGCGAATCGGTCATCGAACACGCGCGCGCGGGAATTTATCCGAGCGCAATCGAGAAAGATGTCTCGCGGGCGCGACTAAAGCGTTTTTTCCTCAAGCGCGACGGCAGCTACCAAATCCATCGAAATGTGCGCGATATCTGCACGTTCGCGCGGCAAAACATCACGGCCGATCCACCTTTCTCTCGACTCAACATGATTAGTTGCCGCAACGTCCTCATTTATCTCAGCCCGCAACTCCACAAGCGCTGCATACCGCAGTTTCATTACGCGCTTAATCCGGGCGGTTATTTGATTTTGGGGCCTGCCGAATCTGTTGGTCTGTACGACGAGCTTTTTGAATTGGTGGACAAGAAGAACAAAATTTACGCGAAGAAAAAGGTGCCCACGCCGCATGATGCAAACCTTGCCCCTTATCAAGGTTTGGGACTCGGACCCGCCGGAGCAAGATCGACATCTCGAGATGGCGCGGCGTTCAACACGCAACTCTTACAAATGGCCGATCGGATCATGCTCGGCGTTTATGCGCCGGCAGCAGTTGTGATCGATCGCGAACTGCACGTGCGACAGTTCCGTGGCCGCACCGACCTCTTTCTGCAACACGCGCCTGGGCCAGCCACTCTCAATCTTCTGCAATTAGTGCGGTCCACTCTGGTGCCTGACTTACGCACGGTGATTCAGCGCGCAATCAAAACCAAGAGGCCCGCTCGGAAAGAACGGGCTCTGATTAAACTCAAAGGCAGAGACTGCCAGATAAATATCGAGGTTGTGCCATTCAAAGTTCCCGCGTCCGATGAGTCCTGGTTTCTCGTTATTTTTGACGAGACCACCAAAGGAATCAAACTGGAGAAGTTATCGCAGGCGCCGGGAAAAACAGGAGGACAACGTGAGGTAACGGAGCTGCGCCGCGAACTGGCCGCCTCTAAAGAGTCGTTGCAAGCTATCATCGAAGAACAGGAAGCGACCAATGAAGAGTTGAAATCGGCCAATGAAGAAATCGAATCGAGTAACGAGGAGCTCCAATCCACAAACGAAGAGCTGGAGACGGCGAAGGAAGAATTGCAATCGACTAACGAAGAGCTGACCACGCTGAACGAGGAGCTGAGCAACCGCAATCTCGAGATGATGCAACTGACCAGCGAACTGAACAATTTGCTCGCCAGCACTCAAATGCCAATCGTGATGGTGGACAATGCTTTGACGGTGCGCCGGGCAACACCGGCAGCACGCGATAGCTTTAATATCTTGCCGACCGATATTGGTCGTTCCCTGAGTGAATTGAAGCCAAATATCGACGCCCCGGATCTGGAAGGGATGTTGCGCGACGTAATCGAAACATTGGGCACGCGCGAGCGCAAAGTTACAGACAAGGAGGGCCGCCAATACTCACTGCGAATTCGGCCGTACCGCACAACCGACAACAAGATCGATGGCGCCGTGCTCACGCTGGTCGATATCGATGGAAAGAAGGAATCCGATGGGGTCAAAGGACGCAGCCGGACAAAAGATGTCTCGTCGCGTAAATAAAAAACTCGGGGCCAAGCGTGATGACAAAAGCCGCGGTGCGCCCGTCCGACGTACTCGCAAATCGATTCGAGCCGCCACGAAAATTGCAAAAGTAACTTCCCGGACGGTCAGTAAAAATGGCGCGCCGCTTCATTCCAGGCGCGCGCCAGCGTTCCGGAATCCAAAGACTGAACTGGAAGCCGCCATTCAGCGATTTGTCGATCTTTACGATTTTGCGCCGATCGCTTATGTCAGCTTCGACCGCGCCGGGCGGATTGAGGAAGCCAATCTGGCAGCAACCGAGCTGCTGGGCGAGCCGAGGGATTTGTTAATTGGCCGGCCGTTCGCCTTCTACGTGGGCGATTTGGATTCGTTCATGCAACACCTGCTTTATTGCCGCACTTCGCAGCAACAGGTGCAGACGGAATTGCAATTGAAGCCGAGAAAAGGCGAGCGGCTTCCGGCGCTCCTCTGCAGCACGCCGATTACTTCGACGGCGAGAAATGGCGCTCTGCTCTATCAAACCGCGATCATGGATTTGAGCGAGCGCAAACGGGCAGAAGAAGCGTTGCGCGCCAAGGAGGCCGAGTTGGAAGCGGTCATCAATCGCACGCCTTTCATGCTCACTCGTTGCAGCCGCGATCTCCGCTATCGATTCGTCAGTCGCGCTTACGCCAAGATGCTTGGTCGCACACCGGAAGAAATCGCCGACCAGCCGATCGTTGAGATCGTCGGCGAAGAAGGTCTTAAGACAATTTCTCCCTATATTGAGAAAGTGCTGAAAGGTCAGACGGTAGAGTTTGAAACGGAAATACCTTATCGCGGCGCCGCAGCGCCTTGGGTGCATTGTGTTTATACGCCGGACGGGGACTCGAAAGGCAATGTGATCGGATGGTTCGCTTCGATCACTGATATTACCCGACGAAAACTTGCGGAAGCCGCGCTCCAAAAGTCGAAAAAACGGCTGGAAGAACGCGTGCGCGAGCGAACACACGAATTACGTGTGGCAAACAAAGAATTGGCAGGCGAGATCGCCTGGCGTAAAGGCCTTGAAGGCGAAATCCTTGAAATCAGTGACCGCGAACAGCAGCGACTTGGACAGGAATTGCACGACGGGATTTGCCAGCATCTTACCGCGGTTGCATTCATGGCACGCTCGACTGCCTTGCGATTGAAAAATCATCGCGTCATCGAAGTAAATGATATCGAAAAAATCGCGCAGTTAGTGAACGACGCCGCCACCGATACGCGTAATTTTTCCCGCGCCTTGCACCGTGCCGATGTTGACTCAGCCGGGCTCGTAGCAGCCTTGGAAGATTTGGTTGACCGCGAAATCTGGAAAACACCGTGTCGGTTGGAAATTAAGCCGTCCTTTCACATCGATGATGACGCGGTCGCGTCCCATCTCTATCGGATCGCTAGGGAAGCAGTAATCAACGCCAATAAACACGCGCAAGCCCGCGAAATTGTGGTTGGGTTGACCCGTTCGCGGAAAGAAACCGTCTTGACCGTAGTGGATAATGGCGTCGGACTTCCAAATACCCAAAATAGCGCACGCGGGTTGGGTTTTCACATCATGAAGTATCGGGCGCGTGCCATTGGTGGCCGCTTGGAAATCGAATCTCCAAAAAAAGGCGGCACGCGGATCGCTTGTTATTTGCCCGAGAAGGCACTCAAATCACAGAAGGAAGAAAACGCCCGGCCGAGACTGATTCCCGCCAAAGTCGCCAAAGCATTAGCCGCCTTAATCTAAATTTCCTACATCGGACAAGCCGGCGACCCGCGAATCGTAAATAGGGGCATCTGAAGGGAACGAAATGATACACGAGAAGAGCTGTAGTCACGGGCCTGTGGCGCCTGTTCACTGTATGCACTTTCACCGCTTCCCGAGACGTCCCACAGGGACGTGGCTGCACCTGAAATGAAACCCACGAGATCGACCAACCAGAACCCGAAATTTGATTCGCCGGATGCGAAGCGCATTGTGATCGTGGATGATCATCCCCTATTTCGAAAGGGCCTCGAGCAATTGATTCATTCCGATGGGGCCTTCGCGGTCTGCGGCGAAGCAGGCAATGCCTCCGAAGCGATGGACGTGATTCGAAAACTCGATCCAGATTTGGCCATTGTCGACCTTAGCCTGCCGGGCGCCAACGGGATTGAACTCATCAAAAACATCCGCGCCGAATTTCCCAAGTTTCCAATTCTGGTACTCTCGATGCACGATGAATCGCTCTACGCCTTGCGGGCGCTCCGCGCGGGCGCCAACGGCTATGTGATGAAACACGAAGCGATGGCCAATGTGATCCGGGCGATTCACGAGGTCTTTAGCGGTCGTCCCTATCTTAGCCCGGCAATGGCGGCGCAAGTGATCACAAAATTTGCGAAGAAATCGTCTGAAGGTGAATCCGACGCCGTCGAGAGACTTAGCGATCGCGAACTTGAGATTCTGGAACTAATCGGCAAAGGCATTGAAGTCCGTCAGATTGCAAACCGTTTACATCTCAGCCCTAAAACCGTGGAAACTCATCGGACGCACATCAAAGAAAAGCTCCAATTGCAGAACGCACGCGCCGTCGCCCGTTTCGCCGTGCAATGGGTTGATGCGCGCGAGGTTTAGGCGAGAGAGCGATTGGGCTTGTTCAAGTCTAAATCGTTACATCGTTGAAGAGTTGAAGCGTGAATTCGGCGCAACAGCGCGACCTCTTTAGCGATCACGCGCGGCTTCCCCCATAGTTTCCCTTTTGTTCGCTGAAAAGCGGACGCATATTCCCAATGATGGACGCGAGCACCCGTGACGCAGTTGATGAACTGCTTCAGACTTACAGTGAAACCGGCGGCATAAATTACCTCGACGCTGCCGCGACCTTACCTTCGCGCCTTGCGATCGAGTCGACCTGCGCCGAGCTGATGAGCTTGATGTTTCCTGGATTTCGCAGCGAAGCGCTGGTCAGCTCCGAAGATTTAGCCGACACGACGCGAACTCGGATCAGAAATTTGCAAGCGCGACTAAAAAACGAGATTTGCAGAAGTCTGGGCAGAATTCCGGCAGACGAAGCGACCGACAGACAAGCTGATGACATTTTACGCTATTTCATGTCGGAGCTGCCGAAAGTGCGCAAGATGCTTTGGACAGACATTGACGCAGCCTATGAGGGCGATCCAGCTGCGAAAAGCTACGAGGAGATCATTCTGGCTTATCCCGCGCTGGAGGCGATCGCGATTTATCGAATGGCGCATTTACTCTACGACAACGTGCCCTTAATTCCGCGCATCATGACTGAGTGGGCGCACAGCCGCACCGGGATCGATATTCATCCCGGAGCGAAAATTGGTTCACATTTTTTCATCGATCATGGAACCGGCGTCGTGATCGGTGAGACGACCGAGATCGGTTCGCGTGTAAAGCTTTATCATGGCGTCACTCTGGGCGCGCGCAGTTTCCAGAAAGACGAGCACGGCAAAATTAAAAAGGGTGGCAAACGGCACCCAAAAGTCGAGGATGACGTCACCATTTACCCGAATTCTACGGTGCTAGGTGGCGAAACGGTGATCGGCGCAAGATCGACTATCGGCGGCAACGTCTTTCTCGTCCAAAGCGTGCCGCCGGATTCGCTGGTGTATTACGAAGAGAAACAGTTGCGCATCGTGCCAAAGCAGAAGCATCG
>JBKOXU010000180.1:0-4833 GCA_046725095.1 Verrucomicrobiota bacterium | reverse complement strand
AGTGTTTTGTTCCAAGCCGTTGTTAATCGCGTTCTCGAGAGGACCACTCTGGGTCGAAACCCAGTCGCGTTGCAGCAGTGCCGCACCACAGACCTTCGCGTGCAATGCGTCCGGGGCCTGAGCCACCAGCGGTTGAAGTTTAGACGGCACAGCCGAATCGACCAGGACTGCGGGTGATCTTTGTGTCGCGAGCAGCTGCAATAAGCGACTATCGAAAACGCCATCGCCTCGGATGACGAGAAGAAGCTGAGCGGCGGCCGGCCAAATGTCGAGAATCTGTTCGATCCTCAGCGCTCCATTCGGTCGAGTGCGAAGCGCCAATGCCAATTGCGCTCGCGGCCAGGATGGGCGAGCCAGTTCTTCGGCGATTCGCTCAGACGCGCTGGAAAGAATTGTCGCGCGGTCAATTCCGCAACGTTGCAGTGTCCGCAACAGGCGCTCGAGTGTCGAGATCCCGCAAATCTCAACCAACGCACCGGGGCAATCGGCCAGGACAATGCATTCGTGAGCCATCGTGATTTTGCTTGATACAAGCCGCAGAAACTGGGGCCTGTTCGGGCGCCGTAATTAGTAAACACCGCGCTCTTACTCCGCAAGTCCGCGCTGTTCTCGGTCAACGCCGCTTGCTCCGACGGCGACCCAGTGGTATGCGAAAGGTCCTGTGGTTGCCCAGAATTTAGCTCCGGCGGCAGCTTGGACCACCCCGAGCATGTTTTTTCGTCTCCGCTACAGCCCGTTTCTCGCCCAGATGGTCGTGATTCGGCGCTGCAACCTATCCTGCGGATATTGCTCTGAGTTTGACAAGGTCAGCGAGCCTGTGCCGGTGGAAATTCTGGAGGAACGGCTCCGGAAACTGAAGGCACTGGGAACGTTTGGGATCTCTTTAACCGGGGGCGAACCGACAATGCATCCGGAGCTTCCCCGGATCATTCGCACCTGCCGCGAGCTTAACTTCTACCGCACGAGCATGATCACGAACGGGTTCCTCTTGCAGCCGGAACTGATCCGGACGCTCAATGAGGCAGGACTGCAAAGGATGCAGCTTTCCATTGACGGGGTTCAGGCGAACGAAACGACCCAAAAAGTTTTGAACAACCTGAAGAAGCGCCTGCAATGGTTGCGCGACCATGCCCAGTTTGAAGTGGTTATTAGTGCGGTCATCGGCGCTTGTCCTCCAGAGGAAGCCGATGAAGTCGTCTCGTTTGTTCGTCAGCTCGGCTTTGGCGCCCGCGTTCTTCTCGTGCACGACAGCCAGGGGCAACTCAAGTTGAGCACCGAAGACTTGAAGGCGTTTGAGAACATCGTAGACAAGCTGCCAAGGAAATGGCCGGAATTCTCAGGATATCGCAGAGAGCTGGTACGCGGTCGTCCCGCGCCGTTCAAATGTCGCTCCGGCAGCCGGTACCTTTATATAGATGAATACGGGAACGTGAATTGGTGCTCGCAAACCCGAAACGTCTGGTCCAAGCCCCTGTTGGATTACACGTTGGACGATTTGCAGGAGCAGTTTTACAACTACAAAACTTGTAACCCCACCTGCACGCTGAACTGCTCGCGCTCAGCCAGTTTATTCGACAACTGGCGTCGCCAACCGGCTGTGAGTGCCGGCTAGCTGTTCGTTGGGATCTGCCCTGACCGTTGGACGCGTGCCCGTAAATGCTTTTCCGCCTGGGCCAGCATTTCTGGCGTGTCGATGTCTTGCCACCACGCGTTTCCAATATCGATAACGCGAGCTTTGCCCTCAGACGCCATCGATCGCACTCCGTCAGCAAGACTGCAATCTCCGTCGCGTTTTACGCGTTCAAGATGATCGAAAATGTTCAGCGGGCAGACGAAAAGACCGGTGTCGATCGCATCGTAGGTCGCTAAATCCTTGCCGATCTCAAAAATTCGGTCCCCCCGGATCTGAACTTTCATCGCATCCTCGCTATCGAAGATTGAATCAAGCTTTCGGTCGATCGCGAGATTGAGTTCGTCGAGCACAGCATTACGAAGCAGTAGATTGACGATTGATTGGTCAAACAAATGGTCGCTCATCATCAAAAGAAACGGCGACGTGATGTGATTCGCCGCGGCGAGGACTGAGATGCCGTTTTGTTTCTGCCACTCGCGATTTTCGATGAAAGAGGTCTCAAGCCCGGCCGGAATCACCTGTTTGATTCCCACCGTCATCCGATCGCTTTCGTAACCAACGATAAAGCTGGCCTTTCGAATTCCAGCGTGGATCAGGGCCTCGATCGTGTAACAAATTAAGGGGCGACCAAGCACGGGGATCAACGGCTTCAAGAGCATCTTATCAGAACCGCGCAGGCGCGAGCCTTGCCCGGCCATCAAGATGACCGCTTCGGAGACAGCGGTCATATCCCGTAGTATCTCTTGAGTCCCCCAAGCCGAAGGCGCTGCGGAAGAAATCTGAAAATCAGCGGCGCAATTTTGGCTTGAAACGCATCGCCAACCGTTATCCGCGGCGGCGGATCAGTATCTTCGATCAATTTGAGGACGTGTCGCGCGACAAGTTCAGGCTTGGGAGCGTTTCTCATGTTCCGCTCGACCGCCTCCCAGGTCTTGCCGACTTTCGCATCGTACCGCGGATCGGTCTCCATGCTTTTGCTCACGCTCTCGTTAAATTCAGTGCTGATGTCGGCTGGTTGAAGATCGACAATGCGAACTCGCGATTCAGGCAGCTCCAGTTGAATCGACATGGTAAACGATGCCATCGCGGCCTTCGCAGAGTTGTAAGCCGCCATGAATGGAACTGGAAGACGGCCAGCCAGCGAAGTGACGTTAATGACCAAACCCTCCCTGCGGGTTTGCATGTTGCGTAAAGCGAGCTGCATCAAACGAACCTGCGCGAAAACGAGAATCTGAAACTGGCTTGCGATTGCTTCCCTGGAGAGAAACTCAGCCGGACCAAAATGTCCGCTTCCGGCGTTATTGATCAAGACGTCGAAATGACCAGCGTCCGCGAGTGCGGCGTTAAATGCCTCCTCAACCGAGGGCGGATCGGCCAGGTCGAGGCGCACCGGATGGAATCGCGGCACTTTGGGAAGTCGTTCCAGATTGCGTGAGGTGCCCCAAACTTCATCGCCGCGTGCGAGCAAGGCGTGCGCGATGGCCAAGCCAATCCCGGAACTCGCTCCGGTGAGAAAGATCCGCTTCATCACGCCATTTTAGCCTGATGCCGGTAGTGCAACCACCCGACACCGAAAATTGCGACGAACACGAACGCGGCGGAGAGTTGTCCAGCGATCCCATCCAGAAGGAAACGACAGGTCAAGGCCGGAACAAACGCTATGATTGCAGTAAAGATCGGCGGACGGATGCTACTCCACGGATTGCGCCATCGAAAGACCAGGCGCAACACTCCGTAACGCAAGATCCCCTGGATCACGTAGGGCAGCAGGATGCCAAACGCGGCGCCTGTCACCCCAAATCGAGGAATGAGCCAGAGATTTGCGCTAAACGCTATCGCGCAAGTGACCGAAGA
The DNA here is from genome assembly GCA_046725095.1 of Verrucomicrobiota bacterium. Classification (GTDB taxonomy): domain Bacteria; phylum Verrucomicrobiota; class Verrucomicrobiia; order Chthoniobacterales; family UBA10450; genus Udaeobacter. Next base: position 1,346 of record JBKOXU010000180.1, on the reverse strand, counting down.
ATTCAGAAGGTTCAAGTGCGGGCGTTGCACCATGATCACGGTTTCACCCAACGACACAAAGGCGTTCGTGGCACACGCGATCCCGACGATCCCCAACCAGGCGCCGCCTTGCCTGAACGCAGAACCGTAGATCAGGAGGATCACTGATCCGGCGAGTATCATGAGGGCAACCAATGGTAACAAAATCCAAAGCATCCACCCGGCCAGGCGGGCATAGGTGGCGGCGGCGCGTTGCTGATCGCCGGTTGCCGTCATCCCGGCGACAACCGGGGCAAAGATTGGATTGAATGCCTGGTTGACCTTGCGTAGCCCGCTCGCGAGCTCGACCGTGGCACTATAAATTCCCACCGTCGCGAGGGTCACGCCGGGGGCGCGGCCGATGAACCATCCCAGCATGATCACGTCCAGCCGCAGGATGAACGCGTTAAACATTTGATAAACGCTGATGGGAGCGGCGTAAGCGAGCAATGGCTTTGCTTCGTTCCAAATGGAGACGGTGTCGCGCGCTGTCGCCCCGCTGAAAAGGCTTGAAGCAAATATGAGTGCGACAATTCCTGAAGCTGCGGTCCCGGAAACGGCCGCCACCTCCGGCGCGAATCTTGTGAATCCAAAGCCGAGCGCGGTCAAAAGCGCCAGCGTCGTGATGACAGGCTCCGTCATGCCTCGTGAGAAGATGTCGTGCTTCATTACCTTCATGCCGCGCGAGACGGAAGTACAGACGCGATACAAAGCGATGCCGGGCAGCGCACAGAGGACAAAGGCCAGCGCGGCCAGCATCTCGCGTGGAAATTGCAATCGATCGCCAAACATCTTCACGGCCGTGATGCCAATGGCGGCGACGAGAGACGACTGCATCAGAACTAGGACAACGGCTGTGCGAAAGAGATTGCGACTGCGCGCGAGATCGCCGGTCGCTTGCGAACGCGCGATAAAAGTCGTGATGGCATTATCGAGTCCGAAGACCGCAATCTTGCTAGCCAGATCGGTGTTCGCCCAGGCAACCGAAAACGTCCCCAGGGCAGCCGGTCCGAGGAGTCGCGCCACGAGAAAGGTGAAGATGCCGCGAAGGTTCGACGCCAACATCGCGATCGTGTTGAAAACCGCGCCGCGTTTTAGCTCCGAGCCGGCCTCATCAACGGGTAGCACCACTTTGGGCGCCAGTGTGGCGCGCGCCGCGCTCTCAAGCGTGCTCACTGACTTTGGCCACTGCGGCGAATTGGTTTAACCCGAATGCGTTCGCCAAAACAGGAGCTTAAACTAGCATTCGCGCTCATATTGTCCCGACGCTACAATCGAGTGCTCGGCCCGCCAAAAGTTTTCACAGAGTATTTTGGGACGCGCATACC
>JBKOXU010000114.1:0-11266 GCA_046725095.1 Verrucomicrobiota bacterium | reverse complement strand
GCTGCCGAATTGAAATTATCACTTTCCGTGGCGAATTGACATGAAGCCACGGATTTTTCCCGGCCCTCGGCGGTTGTTCGTAATTGGCATCTTATATTTGGTTGTGATGTTCTTCAGTCATTTGCCCGATCATCTGATTCTTTTTCCCACGACCGCCCCGATCGATGCAAACGGGGCCGTTCGCAAAATGTTGCCATTCCAAAATGGTCAATTGGAAGTGTGGACGGCAAAGTCGCACCTCGCGCAACAAAAAGCCGGAGCAGAAATTTACGTTTTGCGCTTTTACGGGAATGCCGATCGCGCGGATCGCTGGGCGGCCGTGGAGGCCGAAATGTGGAATGACCGCGCCGTTGAAATCTGGGGAGTGAATTATCCCGGATTCGGCGGGAGCACTGGACCGGCGCGGCTTTCGCGGATCGGGCCGGCGGCGCTGGCGACGTTTGATGAACTAAAACGTCATGCAGAGGGACGACCGATTGTGCTCTTCGGCGCGAGCATCGGCGCAACCGCCGCACTCCACATCGCTGCGCAGCGTCTCGAGACCAGATTGATTCTGCATAATCCTCCGCCGCTTCGCCAAATGATCTTGCGTCAGTTTGGCTGGTGGAATCTCTGGCTGCTGGCAGGTCCTGTCGCGTTGCAGATTCCGCGAGATCTTGACAGCCTTTCAAACGCCAAGGCGATTCATGCACCGGCAATTTTCTTGCTCGGGGAAAAAGATGAAGTGGTCGCGCCTCGCTTTCACCGGCTGGTGGTTGACGCCTATGCTGGTGAAAAGCGCGTGATCTCGCTCCGCGGCGCCTATCACAACGACCCAATCGAAGGCGCTGGATTGGCAGACTTCTATCGCGCGCTCGACTGGTTGCTGCCGAAGACGAATCCACCTCACGCGCCATAGTGATTGTCTGGGTAACGCGCGCGTCTCGCGTGTTGGCGAGCGCGTCCTCGCGATCGCGGACTTGTTTTAAAACGGCGCTGGATTCCGTGATGCAAACACCGGAGAAGATTGTTGCGGCGAGACATCGCAACCACCAGCCGCGGTCGCCGACCCCGCCTACAGCTTGTCGAGTTCTTCGATCACTTTCTCCATCCCGCTGACGACCAACGCGAAGCGATCGTAATCGAGTTTGTCGGGCGTGTCGGTTGCGCTGTGATAATGCGGATAACGAAAGGGTGCGGTGTCGGTGATCATGATGCCGGGGTAACCATTTTGCCAGAACGACCATTGATCGGACCAACTCACACCGGGAATGAACGCTGGCAGCGCCGCTCCTTCAGATGGAATCTTTGCGTGTTTTCGGAAGACCGCGATGGCGCGACGGAGCAGATTACGTGAAGGAACGTTGCTGACGAATCCGATGAAGTTGCCTACCCTGGGATAAAACACGCCTAGGCCGGGCGCTGGATAGGTCTGCGAATGGGGCGCGTCAGAAAAATATCCGATCGTTTCCAGGCTAATCATGGCCGAGATCCGATCGCCGCGGGCTTTGCATCGCCCGGCGTAAACGAAACTTCCCATTTGCCCTGTCAGAAAATAAGGCGGCTCCTCATTCACAAACGCCACGAAGCGTAATGTGTGCTGCGCAGACTTCCCGGCGAATCGGCGCGCGAGGGCAAGCATTGCAGCAACGCCGCTGCCGTTATCATTGGCGCCGGGCGATCCGAAGACCGAATCATAATGCGCGCCGATGAGGATGATCGGCGGCGGTTTAGAAACCGCCGTTTCTTGAGCTGCGGGAATTTCCGCCTCGATATTGTGACAGGCTCGCCCGTGCAAATCGTAACTGTCGCGCCGCGGCTGCAACCCGGCGCGGGAAAACGAAGTCTCGATGAAATCGGCAGCTGCGTTGAGCTGCGGATAGCGCGCGATATTTCGCTCGCCGATTTGACCTGCGAGCGTTTGCACATCAGCGATCAGTTCGCCGCGTAACTCGATTTCAGCCGATGAGAGCGGCGCCGCATTCGAGATATTTTTTCCCGGCATTCTCACCCCGAACCACCAGAGTATCGCAAAGATTGCGACGACGGCGATACAAACGCGAAGAGCGCTGAGCAAGATTCGTATGAACACGTCATGACATTACTATTGAGGGTTACAAACGGAAGAAGGTCGCGCTGGGGAGCGCGGCATGTTGCCCGCTCCATCCGGCATTTTGCCGGATGACCTTTCGACCACACGCGCAGAATATTCGTTACCCTTCATGCGGCTCGTGCGGGTTCGCGGCAGAATGCCGCGAAGGGCGAGCAATATGCTCGCGCTCCCCAGCCCGATGTTAAGCGATCTTCTTTCGAAACCGCAAAGCGCAGAGAACAAAAAGCAGGATCGACATCAGGATAAGGATGGCAAGGTTCGGCCAGTATTCGAAAAAATGTGCGCCACGCAGAATGATCGCGCGCATGAGCGCGATGAAATATGTGGTCGGGAAGAGCGCGCCGAGGGCATAAAAAATCCAGGGCATGGTTTCCCGCGGAAAAATGAAGCCGGAGAAAAAAACGCTCGGCAAAAGGAACACCATCGACATCTGCAACGCTTGCATTTGGTTTGTGGCCTTGGTTCCGACGAGCAGACCAAGACTGAGCAGCGCGAAAACATAAACTAGGGTTGAAAACATCATCCCCACGACATTGCCCACGATCGGAACGTCAAACATAAAGCGCATGATGAGGAAAAGAATCACGGCCATCGCCATGCCGATGCACAAATAGGGAACAAGTTTGCCGAGCATCAGCCCTGCGCGGCTCAACGGGCTGACCAGCAATTGCTCAAGGGTCCCCCGTTCTCGTTCGCGGACAAGCGCCATCGCAGTAGCCACCGTCGTGCCGATTTGCAGAACCACGCCGATCACGCCCGGCACAAAAAAATTCGGGCTGCGCATCGCCGGGTTGTAAAGCATTTGCGGACGAACATCGATGGGGACATCCCGCCGCCCGGTTTCGCGCAGAAGCGATTCCACGGACTGGGTCAGGGCTACGCCGAGACCTGTGTTGAGCGCCTGCAACGCGGTGGTGGAGTTCGATCCATCCACCAGCAATTGCACTTGTGCGGAACGTCCGGCGCGCACGTCGCGCGTGAAGGTGGGCGGGATCTGAATCCCGACGTAGGCGCGGCCCTTGCGCATTTCGCTTTTCATTTCCTCCAGGCTATGGACCTCTCCCACTACGCGAAACGTTTGCGTGTTCACGAAACGATCGATCAACTGACGGCTCTCAACGGTGCGATCTTCGTTCAGGATGATCGTCGCCATGTGTTTGACGTCATTATCGAGGGCGTAGCCGAACGCGATCATCTCGATCAAGGGCGGAAAAAACATGAAGAAAAGCGTCATCGGATCGCGCCAGACGACGATGAATTCCTTGAAGAGAATTGCGCCGAGTCCGCGAAAAGGTTGGCGTCTCATACGACTTTCCACTCGCTGTCATCCCGAGTCGCAAAGACGACGAGGGACCTCACATAACGGATGAAAGCGTCAAAGCCACTGTGGAGTATCGTCACTCCGTTGGTCCTCATGTGATGAGAGAAAATGCTCATCTCAACTCTGTGGTCCTTCACGTTGCTCAGCATGACACGTCTTCTCTTGCCGTCATTCCGAGGGAAGCGAGGGACTTCTCATATGCTGAAAAAGCATCGGCGATAAATCCGCCCACTTCGGATTCTTTATTTCCACCAGCGCATTTTTCTTGGCGCACCTCCAGGCTTTGATCTCTTTCTCGCGTGAGATTGCGTGCCGTGGATCGTCGAAATTCTCGTAATAAACCAATCGATTTACTCTGTATTTTTTTGTGAAGCCTTCTATTTCGCCGTTCTGATGTTGCCAGACTCGTCGCATTAAACTGTTTGTTATTCCAGTATAGAGAACGACCCGGCTGCGATTGGTCATCATGTAGACGTAGAAGGTCTTCGTCATTTTGTGAGGTCCTTCGCGTTGCTCAAGATGACCATGTTTCTCACGCTGCCTTTTGTTGTTCCGTCGCATGTTTGGCCGAGAGCTCGACAAAAACGTCTTCGAGCGAAGGGCCGATTTCGTGAATCTCGGAATGACTGACCCCGACGCTACGCAATTGCTCGTCGATCTGCGCACGCTTGACACTTTCATCGACCAACAAATGCATCGATTGACCAAACACCGTGGCGCTGCGCACCCCGCGAAGCTGATGCATGGCATGGAGAGCCGTGGTCACGTGATCGCAAGTCACGTCGAGCCGCCGCGTTCCGGGCGGATTCACCTCCGGCATTTTCTTCAATTCATCCGGCTCGCCGCACACGATCAATTTCGACATATAAATGTAGCCGACATGATCACAGCGTTCCGCCTCGTCCATGTAATGCGTTGTCACAAAAAGGGTCATGCCTTTGCCGGCAAACTCGAAAAGCAGGTCCCAAAGCTCCCGGCGCGCGACCGGATCGATACCAGCTGTCGGCTCGTCAAGAAAAAGCACGGTCGGGTTATGCATGAGCGAACAGGCCATCGCCAAACGCTGACGCCAGCCTCCTGAAAGCAATCCCGCGCGCCTGTCGATGTACGGCTCGAGATGGGTGAGCGCGATCAGCTCTTCCCGGCGCTGATCCAGTTTCTGCCCGCGCAGACCGTAAAGTTTCCCCGAGAAGATGAGGTTCTCATTTACCGTCAGCTCATCGTAGAGCGAAAATTGTTGCGACATGTAGCCGATCATCTCCTTGATCGGCTCCATTTCTCGCACAATGTCGTGCCCGCCGATCCGCGCCGTCCCATCACTCGGCTCAAGAATTCCGCACAACATCCGGATCACGGTGGATTTGCCGGAACCGTTCGGGCCGAGAAAGCCGAAGATGGAACCCTTGCCGACCGAAAACGAAACATGATCGACGGCCGTGAATGTGCCGAAGCGTTTCGTCAGCCCTTCACACTCAATCATTGCATCCATATCAACCTAACCCCGTGTCATCCCGAGTCGCGCAGACGACGAGGGACCTTTCGCAAGGTGTAGATCACACAAGCTATCCTTGGCGTGCTCAAGGTAATTGTGTGAGACCCCTCACTTCGTTCGGGATGACATTCATTTTACGTTTGGAAAATAAACATCGGCCGCCATCCCGGCCCGCAAGCGCTGATCATCGTTCGGAAGTCGAATCTTGACGCCGAATACTTGCTTGATTCGATCTGCCACCGTTTGGACGTTGCGCGGCGTGAATTCGGCCTGGCGATTGATTTGCTCGATCGTGCCAGGGAAATCTTTACCTGGGAATGAATCCACGCGAACTCGCACGGCGTCACCTACTTTGATCAATCCCAGCCATGGCTCCGGCACATAGACCCGCACCCACAAATGCTGCGGCAGAATCAGGGTCGCGACTTCGCGATTTCCCGGCAAAACGTCGCCTACTTTCACGCTGAGCACTTCCAGAATGGAATCGCTCGGCGCGACCACCTGCATTTCCGCTAATTGGGCATCGATATCGGCGAGCTGAGCACGCGCCTGCGCGACACGCATCTTCCCCGCTCCGACATTTTTCTCCTGTGCTTTGGCTAAGCTGTCTGCACGCTCTGCGTCGCTCGGGGAAACAACCTTGCGCTTGAGCAAATCCTGCTGACGCCGCGCGTCATCGCGCAGGAATTCCAATTGCGCCTGCTGCGCATCAGCGTCGTGAGTCGCGGTGTCAATTTGTGCCGCAGCAAAATCGCGGCGTGCTCGCAGTTCAGAAGCATCCAGTTCCACGATCGGCTGTCCGGCGCGCAATCTGTCCCCTTCCCATGCGAAAATCTTTTCCACGCGTCCGCCGCTGCGCGGGCCCACGTGCACCTCATCCACTTCAATGGTTCCTGAGACGGCGTTGCTTCGATTCCCGCAAGATGTCAGGAAGAGCAACAACGTAAACAACGCGACGCCGCTAACGGAATTGTCGATATTTCGTCGGGTGAACACTCGCTCGCTAGTCGCATTGCGTCTCCAATCTTGCAAATATCGGCTGCTCCGCTAAGCAGGTTAGAATGGCCGGTTATTCTGGCACACCACTGGCGCAAAAACTTGGAATAAAGCCGGCGATGACGGTCACAGTCATCAACCAACCGGCCGGTTACAGGCAATTGCTCGGTGAAGGCGCGGATGGCGTGGAGTTTTCCGATCGGACGCGAACTGATTCGAGTTTCGTTCATCTTTTCACAACGCGCCGCCGCGAACTGGAAAAACGGTTGAGCCGATTGCGAATGAAACTTCCGGATACGTGCATGGTCTGGGTTTCCTGGCCAAAAAAGTCAGCCGGAGTTCCAACCGATATAACCGAAGATGTGATTCGCGCGGTTGCGCTGCCGCTCGGATTCGTCGATGTAAAAGTGTGCGCGATTGACGAAACCTGGTCGGGATTGAAGTTGATGATTCGGCGAGAACAGCGAAAAGCTAAGCCCCTCACCAGTCACTTCGCGTCTCCCCGGGATCGCGACCGGGCGGAGCGCCGAGAGGATTGAGATGAGGGCACAGGAGGAAAAAATGAAAACACGTTGTCTTGATCACATCGATTTGCGGGTGAAAGACATGGAAGTCGCAAGAGGGTTTTACGGGAAATTCTTGCCTCAGCTTGGATTCGTTCACGAAAGTCCAGGCGACGATTTCCATACCTTTTATGCCGTCGGCGGCGATAAGCCGTCGGAATTCTTCGGATTCACCGAAGACAAAAATCATCAACCAAACGGAACCCGGATTGCATTCTGGGCCGATACGCGCGACGAAGTGGACCGGATCGCCAAGATCGTGCGCGAAGCAGGCGGCAAAACTTTGGAAGGTCCGGAGATTTGCGAGGGCTACAGTTCCGGCTATTACGCGTTTTTCTTCGAAGACCCGGACGGCAACAAATTGGAAATTTGCTGTCGGGAAAGTCCGATCATTGCCAAATGAACGAGTTTCGGCGAAGAGTTCGACAGTGAGTAATCCGGTGCGCGTCCGTGCGATTCTCCAGGAGCCGCGTCGCCGTCGCTATCTTAAGGTCATTGCGCTCTTGAAAATCGGCCAGGGAGTGTTGGTGCTCGCGCTTGGTATTTCGCTCCTTTTCTCAACGCGCGCACCCACTGGATGGATTTCCTGTCGAGTTGGACCGCGGACGAGCTCCTGATGCAACACAGCAAGGCAGTCGACTACTTGCTCAGTAAGCTGCAAGCCATCCTTGCGGGCGGCCTGTTGCGAGCGACCGGTTTTTTGGCGCTTTTTTACGCGGCGGTTCTTTTTACCGAAGGAATTGGCGTCTATATGCAGCAGCGGTGGGCGGAATGGTTGATGATCTTTGCGACCGCAGCCTTGATTCCGCTCGAAGGCTGGCACATTTGGCATCATCCAAGCCTGGCAGCCGTAGTCATTCTCATTGTAAATTGCTTCATCGTCTGGTTTCTTTATTTGGTTTTGCGACGCAAGCCGAATCCAATGCCGGCCCCAGTTGAGCGCGAGCTGGCGAAGATTAGCGAAACGCGCGGGCATTTTGTCGCAAGACGAGGACGACTAGTCCAGTGGGATTCTCACACCTGTTCCGGGTGTTCCAGCCGACATACGTTTTCTCGATGCGGCGATGTGCGATGCTAAATGCAAACGCGGCGTCCGGCAGCCGCCGGACGCCGTGTTGAGAGAGAAGTGGCCTAGTTGTTTCCCTACTGGCGAAACCTCACTGTGACATCATTGGAGCAGGTCGCCGTGCCAGCTTCACATACCCGATACGTGTAGCGAGCCCGGCCGGTGTCGCCGGTCGAATCGATATAGGAACCATCGTTCGCTGTGGTCACGATCAGGACGTTATTGCGGTAGACGTCGACATTGGTTGAGCTCGCTCCGCTCCAGCTGAGACGCACCGTATTTATTCCCCCCACCTTGCGCCCCACGGCGCTGAGCGTGATCGTTGCAGGCTCCGTGTATTCGATAGTCAGCACAGGCGGACTGGTGCTCTCTCGAGCGTCGAACCGCTTCGCCGTCGCGCTGGTGGACTCGTCCCCTAACACCAGCCAGCCGAAGTTGGTGGCCGGATTGTCCAGCCACGACTGCACATCCGCAACCATCTGTGCCGAAGTCCACACGTACTGTCCGATGGCGCCAACGGACTGGCTTGCACTCACCGTGCCGGAAAAGTCTCCGCCCTGCGTCGTCCAAAAAATAGTATTGTAGAAACGGTGCCGCCATGTGGCACTGTTGGTGGTGGCCGGTGCCCCCATACCCTCCTGTCCAGATGCGTTCGAGGTTCCTTCCCCCCAATCGGCCAGCAGCTTGTGCAGCTCGACGGTTCGAGCGGTACTGGAAGGTACTCTGGACACATGCATGCTCAAGCTCACGCTGACGATCGTCGAGCCTGCCGGAATGCTTCCGGCGATGTCGAAGGTAAGCACGCCCCGCCGGCTTTCACCTTCGGCTGTCTCACCGGCGAAGAAGAAAGTACCCGCGCCATTGCTGCGATCACCGTCCAAGGGAACGAACTCGTAGAGAGTATTGTCTTTGCTGGGGTTGATATTGATAGTCGTCGCGCTCGCTAAACTGGGAGCGATGCCGCCAAGCATAGCTGCAAGCATAAGTGGGACTAAAGTTCCAGGAATGTTTACGAGTTGGGTGTTCATTCTTAATTTTCTAAACAATGAGGAAGTCGATTTCTTTTTCATGGATGGAATTTAGTCTGAGGTTCTAGCTTTTCATTTCTCTTTGTTTTTTCCCGATGCTGAGAGAGAAACGCCCTACGTCTTTTTTACTCACGATGGCGAAAGCAGTCAATACGTTTTTGGAATTTCTGGGCTTCATGGTTTCAGGGACCCAGAGAAATAATGGAGCTCATTCCGATTTCAACATTCGCCTGCCAGTTCTCGCGAGCGAAGAATATGTAACACTCCGCCATGAGCGCCATGTGTACTGCTAAAAAGCAACCGCGGCGTCCGGCAGCTGCCGGACGCCGCGTTGAGAGAGAAGTGGCTTAGTTGTTCCCCTAAGGAACTGTGACGTCTACTTCGTTGGAGCAGTCAGCGGAGTCCGTCTCACACACTTGGTAGGTGAATGTGCCAGTCATAGTTCCAAGGTTGTCCCGAGTCTGCCCATCGTCCGCTGTCGTCTGAACGACGACGCCGTCCCGCAGGACGTTCGTGGTGCCGCCATCGGCCGGATCCCATCGTAGCAAGACGTTTGTGCGACCTTGCCGTGTGCGTGGGCGCGCCGTAAGCGTGATCGTTGGTGTGCCGCTGGTTACGGCGGCCAAGATATCGACCCGGCCCCATCCATAGACGTTGTTTGGCGGTCCCGCGGTGCCACACTGCGTGGAAGCGATATGAACAGCCGTGTCGTTCAAGGCTGCCCGGCTCGCGTCGATCTGGTTCTGCAAGCTCGGAATAGCCGACCAGAGCAGCCCCATGGCGCCGGCGATATGCGGAGTTGCCATGGAGGTGCCGTCGGCAAAAGTATAGGCATTATCGGAACTATTACTGGCGGAACGCGTGCCAGTGCCCGGAGCAGTGATGTCCGGCTTTATCCGGCCGCTTCCATCGATAGTAACCGGACCGCGGCTGCTAAAGAAAGCAATGGTATCAGTGCCGGTGTTCAGGGCCCCGGCCGTGTAAGAGGCCGCATAGAACGATGGTGGATCGAGAACTGTGGAACAACTCGAGCCGGCGTTACCCGCTGCAACCACCATCATAATGCCAGCAGCGGCTTGAGCTTCGACGGCAGCTTGCAATGTGTTAACCGCACAGCCTTCCGAAGGCGGGCAGCCCCAGGAGTTGATGGTAATGTCAGGCGCTTTGGTCGGATCGCCTTGGCTCGGGTCGCCGCCTACCGGGTAGGGTGCGAGGAAGAATTCCATGCACTCGATGTATCTGGCCGGTGTCCCGACACCCACGTCCATGTTGCGGCAAGCAATCCACTTTGCGCCGGGCGCCATCCCAATTTGGTTGGCGCCGCCGTCGTCACCGATGGCTGTGCCAGTAGTGTGGCTGCCATGGAAGAAGTCATCGCAAGGCTGTGGAGAGTCGGGACCGCAGACGCCACCACCGGAATGAATGGAGTCATGCCAGTTGAAATCATGATCGGCGGTTACCCCATCCCAGCCGCGGTAGTGAGGCTTGAGCGCGTTATGCGTCCAGCGAACACCGGTATCGGCGCTCGCAATCACAATATTCTGCCCGTTGAATCCGAGCGCCCAAACCTGAGGCGCGTGCGTATACGTGATTCCCGGCTCGATTGTCTTCGGCGCTCCAGGTTGTGAAGAGGCATCAGTCTCAGCGCCCGGTCGAGGAAGCGAATTTTGAATGTGCGGATTGCCCTCAACCCGCGCCACGTCCGGGCGAGCAGCCAACATCTCGGCGATCTCGCGGCTGCCCTTCACTAAAATTCCGTTAATGATGTAGAAGGACTGATGCTCGAGCCCGCGTTCGCGCAGCAACTGCAGGATCGGTCCTTGTGTCGCCCGACTCTTATTCAAGAGCGCATCACGCACATAGCGGGCCTTTTCATTCTTTGTCGGCAGCGTCGCTGCCCCACTCAGGTCGGCGTGGTCAGCTAGGACGATGAAAAATTCCGCTTCCTGACCGTTAGCCGTGTGATCCATTACCCAGGGCGCGATCTTGGTCGCCGCGGCAGGCTGATCAAGCGAGCCACCCTGACTGATGCCGCGCGAGGAGCCGAACGCCCCCAGCGCTGCTACGGCAGCTGCCACAAAGAATAATGAACAAAAGAGACGCCGTACTCGCGGCGATGTGAATGCGTGGTTTGATTTCATATAACTGTTCTTGTTATTCGCTCTACGGGCGGCGTCCGGCAGTTGCCGGACGCCGCGTGATAGAGCAGTGGTTTCGTTGTCCCCTACTCGGAACCTAACTCGATCCTGCAATCTGGGTTTCGAGCTTGAAGATGATGAATCCCCTTCAATTAAAAGTCTGCATTAGGGACAATTCGTGTTAACCGGCGCGAAACAACCGGCTGGATCAGTAAGCTCAACCGTGTGTGGCCCGGGCGCCGCGTTGTTAATCTGAAGTTTGGCTAGGTTGCCATTGATTGTCACGGAATTGGGATTGCCGTCGACCGTGATTGTGACCTGCTCGCCCGAGTGGCTCGTGTCGGTAAGGGTAAGCCGGGCCTGAATCCTGTTGGCCGTGCCATTCGATTGACAGCGCGCCTGGAAAGAAACCAAGTCTCCGCATGGGATGCCCCCGCCGCCCGAGGCTGGGTCCCTATCGAAGAAGACATCCTGCTGGGATTGGCTGTTGATGGTCACACGCCCGTCCACCCATGGATGGAGGTGCTGGTTGAGCACCTGATAGCTGTAGTCGTAGTCTCCCCTATATTC
>JBKOXU010000173.1:0-13373 GCA_046725095.1 Verrucomicrobiota bacterium | reverse complement strand
GGCGATGATCAATCCCATGGCGAAACCAATCGACGTCTCGCGACGATGCGCTGTGACCCCAAGCGGCACCCCAATAATCGCGAAGGCAATGCAGGCGAACGGAAAGGAAAAGCGTTTGTTTATTTCCGTCCGGCTGGCGCTCCGTTCCCTTTGATTTTCACTCTTGAGTTGCTCGAGGAGTTGCTCGATCGACAATGCAGAACGGCTCGGCCGCTTTTTCTCCTTCTCGTAAAGCTCTTCAAGGCTGATTGGCAACGTTCCTTCCACCGCATTGATTCCGTCGCGGATTTTTCGCAGGTTGGACGGATCCTGTTGATCGCGCTCTTGATAACGCGCCGCATACAGGTGCATTAGAATTTGCTTGTTCGCCAGATCGGCCTCGAGCATGCCGGTGCGCGCGTAAGTGACCCTTATCGGGAGCGATCTTTCGTTCATTTCGAAAACAGTAATGTTCTCGAGCTTGTTGCCTTCTTTTTTCCCAACGTAGATCTTGCGTCCCGGAAATTGATCGATCACCTGATCGCTGCCAAAGAGTGCCATCGGATTGCGAGTAGCGAGATCGAAAATCGTGCTGCGCAATTTTTGTTGGGCGGCCGGCGCCGCCTGCACGTTGAGCCAGAAGCAGATTGCCGTGCACAAAAGCGCGATCACGGCCAGCGGGATGCAAATGCGCGAAATGCTGACGCCGTTTGAGCGCAGGGCAATCAATTCATTGTCTGCCGAGAGCCGCCCAAACACCAGCAGGATGGCGGTTAACAATCCCCAGGGAATGGTAAAGATGAGTGAGAACGGCAGGACGTAGGCGATGAACGTGATGAGGTATTCCATCGGAACGTCGTGATTGACCAGCAACGGAAGAAGTTTGCGAAAAATGTTTCCGACAACGAGAACCAGACTCAGCACGGCGATGGCGAACGCCACGTTAACCAGCAATTCGCGGCTGAGAAATCGGTCGATTAGTTTCATATCCAACGACAGATTAGCACAAATCAGTAGTAAGGGCGCGGTGCGGCGTCCCAGGCCAGCGCGGCGCGCTGCCCCTACCAAAATCTGAAGAATTTGCTACCATGGACACGAGATGAAGACCGACCTGTATGATGTCGCCATCATTGGTGGAGGACCGGCGGGCAGCACCGCAGCCGCTCTGCTGGCGCGCGCTGGGCGACGTGTGATCGTCTTCGAACGCGAAAGGTTTCCGCGTTTTCACATTGGCGAATCGCTCCTGCCCTTCAGCATGAAGGCGTTTACCCGGCTGGGGCTACACGAAAAATTTGAGCGAGCCGGTTTCATAAAAAAATTCGGCGGCGAATTTTTCAGCGCCTGCTCAAGCGAAGGAACAAAGTTTTATTTCAAAGACGGCTATCGCTCGCAGACAGATCATTCGTATCAGGTTACCCGGGCAGATTTTGACAAGCTGCTACTCGATCATGCCGCCGAAAGGGGAGCTGAAGTGCGCGAAGGAACTGGCGTTAACTCGGTTGAGTTCGCAAACGAACATGTCGATCTCGCAATCGCAAACGGGAGAAGCGTCCAGGCACGCTATGTAATCGACGCGAGCGGGCGAAACTCAATCCTGGGGACGAAGTTCAACGTCAAGAAGACTTACGAGCATCTGAAGAAACTGTCGATCTTCGCGCATTACGACGGAGTTTGGCGCCCTGAGGGGATCGATGGCACATTGACCGTCCTGGTTCGGGGAATCGACCGCTGGTTTTGGATCATTCCACTCACATCGGAACGGACCAGTATTGGGGTGGTTCTGGATAACGAAACGTTTCGAAGCTCGAAGCAAACACCGGAAGATTTTCTCGAACAAGCGCTTCTGGAACAGCCGGTGATCATGCGGCGGATGGGCAATGCCCGGCGCATTTCAGAAGTGCACGTGGCGGCGGACTTTTCCTATCGGAGCACCAAACTTTATGGCGCTCGCTGGTTGTTGGCTGGCGATGCTGCTGGATTTATCGATCCGATTTTCAGCAGCGGAGTTTTTCTGGCGGCGTTCAGCGGGGAACTCGCTGCCGATGCGCTCCACGAAGTGCTCGATCAACCGCGCAAAGCAAAAAGTTTGTTCCCGCGTTACGAAAAGCGCGTAAACCGCGCCATGGATGTTTATCTCCGCTTCGTCAACGCTTGGTACACAAAAGAATTCATCGAAATTTTCTCGTCCCCACGACCAGTTTTGAATCTACCGCCTGCCGTCAACGCGGTGCTTGGTGGAAACGTCGGTAACGAGTTTGCGATCAAGTGGCGGATGTGGGTGTTCTATTTCCTCGTCTGGCTGCAACGACACTATCCGATCGTTCCCAGGCGCACGCTCGTGCCGGGGAAAAAAGAATCGCCGGCAGTCGAAACGATTGGCGCGATGCCGTGACGGCAAGAAAGGCGATTAAGGTCAGGCTCCTCTGCCTGCTTTGGTCCTCTGCGATAGCTTGTTTTTGCGTAACAAGTTGCGCAACTACTTCGCACCACAAGTTTTCCGATCCGGCGGCCAATTGGCAGACGAAAAGCGGACAGCTCATGTATCAGACAGCGGAAACGACACTCATTGGCGATGTGCTTGTCCGTTTCTCAAAGAGCGGCGATTTCGAATTATCATTGTCAAAAGGGCCGGTGACGCTGCTGACTTTGAGACAAGATGCCAGCTTTGCCGAAGTCAAGGGACCGTTCGCAAAAGGTGGCTGGTCTGGTCCAGTCGAACAAGCGCCCAAACCACTGCGCGGCTGGCTCGGCTTGCGCGACAAGCTGATTAACTCGCAAGATCAATTGGTTCGATACACCCCCGGCAACGAAACTTTTCTGTTCCGCTTTTAATTAGCACCGCGTTCAGCTCCGTGATCATCCGGAACGCCTTTTTAACGTGCAAACGCGACGGGTTTGCCTCAAGAAAGAGCGATGATCACCAAAAATCTCGGTATGCTTCTACTGGCCATCTATCTCATCCTCATTGGAATCACCATGCTCGTTCACGTTGCCATCCCGCCAATCGTGATGGGCATCCTGGCGCTTGTAGCCGGCATTTTGATTCTTATTGGCAAATAGAGCGCGCGCGGGCCAAAGAGTTACAGGACGCCGACCGCGCGCGAGATCAGCAGAACGACGATACTGAGCGAAATAAAAATCTGGATCATCGCGAGGACTTTTGCCCAGCGCGCAAGTAGCGGCGCGTCGGTCGGGCCGAATGTAGAACTCTGCGTGAAAGCAACGAACAGATAATCGATGAAGCGCGGCCGCCAGCGCGCACACGCAAATTCAGAGCGCTCGTCATGCGGGATTTGCATCTGCGGAAAAAGGAAGCTCGTGCTGCCGAATTTCCTTTGCTTATAGCGCACGGTGGGTCCGCCGCCGTCCAGCCGCCAATACCAAAGAGCGAACACGATCACGTTCGTTAGCCAGAGTAATCCGCCCGAGCGCAGCAGTTGCAACGGCGACTCTCGGTTCGTAGGCAGCGCACGAACGAGCAGGATCACCGATCCGATTAGCGCCAGTGTGGTGATTCCATTGATTATGAATCCGAGAATGCGATTGAGTGAATGTTTTCCGACGCGATGGCTCACCACCGTTGGCACGAGCAAAACGACAACGACCGTCGGCAGCAACCAAATCGGGCCGACAATGAGATTCCGCGGCAAGGCCAGGTAAATTGCGCAGATCGCAAGAAACGCCAGCACCGCCTGCCCACGCGGCTCGGGTTGGTCGATATGCTCGGGCGAGCTGCTCATTAACTTCGGCTATAACTGAAATTCATTGCTAATGCGAGGTCTCGCTTTTTGGAGAGCGGCGATCCCGCGGCGGCGGGACCGCTTTAAAAGCGCGGACGTGTCCGCGCACTCCAAAGCCCTTGACCGGCTGGCGGTTCCGGTAAAGAGCTCTCGTGACAATTGTCCTTAGCCAGCGTCCTCGAATATACTTCACAGATGGCAAAGCGCGTCTGCTATATCCACATTGGTCCGCACAAGACGGGCACGAGCTCGATCCAGTGGTTCCTGAAGGAAAACCGAGCGGAGCTGCTGAAGCATGGCTATTTCGTGCCCGACAGTGGGACTCCGCATGGCGCGCACCACCCGCTTGCGCGAAAGCTTTGCGGCCAGGAGCTGTCGGACCATAAGCAGTCGGCCGCGACTGACTTCGTTCGACAGCTCGATCAATCGGCCTCGCAAGCGGTCGTTATCTCCTCCGAGACACTCGATGGCCTCTTACGAAACTCCGAGTACGCAAGAACCTTTTTCAGCCGGCTGCGAGAACTCGAGCTGGAACCGAAACTGGTCTTCTTCCCGCGCAATCAGCCGCAATGGATCAATTCGCGCTATGCCGAGGCGGTAAGAGGATTTTCGCTTTCGGAACCATTCGACAGCTTTGCGCGCGGCGCCGCTCAGCGCCGCGGCATGAAATACTCGCTTCTGGTCAAGTTGGCCGACACCTACAATGCTACGGTGATTGTGCGGCCTTTCACCGCCGAGACGATCACCAACGGCATCGTGCCGATGTTTTTGCAAGCCATCGGCGCCGACCCGTCGCAGTTCCGCGACACCGAGGTGCGCCGCAACCAAACGGTCGGGCCGTTTACTGTCAGTGTCGCCCGGCGTGTATCACGATCAGTTCTTGGCACGGCCAGGCAGTTCAAGTGCCGCCAAGCCACGCGATGTAAAATTACACTCGCGGCATACCTGGATAAAAAAGGACTCCGCGATTTCGGTTACTGCGGGCTGAGTACGGCCGTGGCGCGGCAGATCGAAGCAGCTTGTCGATCGGACAATGACGCCTTCGCACAGCGCGTCTGGGATCGTTCATGGGACGAAATCTTCGGCGATGATATCGGGCAAGAATTTGCGCCTAACGATTTCGACACGTGCGAGCCGGACCAGGCGACGCAACGGCTGCTCTCCCGTACGGTCAGCGAGCTGATACCAATTGTGGAGGAGATCATGCGCGATCCAATCCTTGCCGTCGACGCGCCGTGGAACGATTTCCGCCAACGTGCGGGCTGGCCTGCGACTGGGAGGAAGAACGTTAGCGCCGACGCGGCGAACCTGGCCTGAACAATGAGGCTGGTAAGCTACAGAAAACACCAAGCGATTTGGAATGGCGGTTCGTCACGACCGATGGCAGACGATGTGTTTAGCTTAGTTGGCCGAGTAGCGCGCTCGAGACTATAGTTTTGCGCATGTCAAAACGGATTTGCTACATCCACATTGGTCCGCACAAGACGGGTACGAGTTCGATTCAGTGGTTCCTGGAGGAAAACCGAGCGGAGTTGCTGAAATATGGCTATTTCGTGCCCGAAAGCGCGACAAAGCACGGCGCGCACCATCCAATCGCTCGGAAGCTCTGCGGTCAGGAGTTGCCGGACCACCAACAGTCGGTGGCCGCTAAATTCACCCGCGGGCTCATTGAGACGCCGTGTGAAGCAGTTGTCATCTCCTCGGAGGCCTTGGGAGGACTCTTAAGAAATCGGGACTATGCCAAGGTATTCTTCACTCGGATCCGGGAACTGAACCTTGAACCGAAGCTCGTCGTGTTCCCGCGCAACCAGTCGCAACGGATTAACTCGAGCTATTCTTCAG
Source organism: Verrucomicrobiota bacterium (assembly GCA_046725095.1). GTDB lineage: Bacteria > Verrucomicrobiota > Verrucomicrobiia > Chthoniobacterales > UBA10450 > Udaeobacter. The sequence continues at coordinate 7,812 of JBKOXU010000173.1, read as the reverse complement.
GGGTCAAGACCTTCCGCCTGTCGGAATCATTCGAGACTTTCGTTCAAGGAGTCACTCAGGGCTTTGCTTTTAGATACTCATCCTTAAACGAGTTGGCTGACGCCTATGATGCCGAACTGATCGCTCGACCCTTCACCGGAGAAACCATCGGCCGCGGCGTGGTGCCGGAGTTTCTCCTGGCCATTGGCATCAACTCGTCAAAATTCCGAAATGCCAAGATACGCCGTAACGAAGCAGCCGGGCCATTTACCGTTAGCGTGGCCCGCGGCGTGTTGCGCTCGATCGCCAGCACCGGCAAGCGGCTCAAGTGGCTGCAAGCGATACAATGTAAATCCGCGCTTGCCAAATATCTCGAGGAAAACGGATTGGCGGATGCCGGTTACTGCGGGCTGACTACCGCGCTCGCGCGGCAGATCGAAAGAAAATTGCGTCCAGATAATGATCTGTTTGCGCAACGCGTGTGGAGCAGGCCATGGGCCGAGATTTTCGCTGCCGATATTCGCCAGGAGTTTACGCCCAACGACTTCGAAATGTGCCATCCCGACGAGTCCACCAAAAGCCGGCTCGGGCGGGCCATTCGCGAGATGACAGCAATCGTGGAAGAGATCCTGCTCGAGCCGGCGCTTGCCGTCGAAGCCCCTTGGAATGATCTGCAGCGACGGGCTGGCTGGACTCCAAGAGCGCAGATCCAAGAATCTTGCCAGTGAAGTCTCCTGGTCGTTAATGTGACTTGCTTCGGTGAAAACGGCGCATCGCGCCGTGGCTATAAGATCACTTCCCTTTTGATTCCCATTTGGCGCAAGAGAGGATAGCCTCTAGCTACCACTGCTATTTGGCCCGCTAATTACGCGAATTTAAGCGAATGAAGGTGACAGAAGTGATTTATAAGAAAAAGCGCTACGCGATCATCGGAGTCCAGAGAACGGCCTGAGGGCAGGCCATCTCCAATGTTCACCGTCAATGCGCACCAATGGAGCCAGATTGCCCTCGACCTGCCGCAACGGATCAAATGATTTACGAGATGACCTTTAAAATTGCTCCTGGCCATTCGCATCGATTCGCGTGATTCGCGGGAAATGCAAATGCGCAAACTCCTCGTTACGCTCGGCGTTCTTGTAATATGTGGCGTCGCAATAGTAGCCGCTTGGATATTTGGCGGACGTCAGCTCTCATTGTTTATCGATCGGTACAAGACAATTGAAACCGCGTCAGAACGTATTAACTCAGTCAGCTACGAAGGCAGCGGAACTGGTGGCATTCTTCGCGTCAACGATCTCGCGCTAAGTCTGAACGACACGAGTGGTCCGAATCCCAGCATCGGCTCGACAAAAGATGATCAGCTTGCCCTGGCAGCCGGTGGAAAGGTTTTCGCTTTCGGTCCACCCCGATCGGAAGCAGAGAATCTTGCTGCGGTACCGCCAGCGGGCGACCAGGCTTTCATCACAATCCGGCGAAGCGCTCTTAGCTGGCCCACTCCATTCGATATGAACTTGATGACCGGTCAGTCACCGTCGTGGAAACGGCACGTCTATTACGAGTTGCGATGGAGAAAACCGTCGGGCGCGACACTGAAAATGCTTTGGCGCTACGAGCAATACTTCTACCCGGCCAACGGATGGGGCAGCGGATTCATGACCAGGGAAGGGTCCACTGGTCTGGTTAAAGTTGATATCCGCCCCTGACCGAGACGCTCGTAGCTGCTCGTCAACGTCGATCGACGCCTTCGCGGAAACCATTTGGCTTTGTTGGGAACTCTCGGCGCAAAATGACGAAGCACGAATGTCGAATGACGAAAGAAGCGCGAATAATCCAATGACGAACGGCGCAGCGGAGTTTTTTACATTCGGATTTCGTCATTCCTTCGTCCTTCGTCATTCGTCATTTGGATCTGAGCTCTGCTATAATTTCCAATCCGAGCAATCCCAGCCGAGCATTTGCTCGACCTTGGCGATGTCTTCGGCGAAAAGATTGTAGAGGAAGACTCTCTCCTCCCAGTTCATTGCGCGCTCATATGGCACCACATTTCTGTCTTTGCTCCGCACTGAACGCAGCGGTTTGACACCCAGAAATGAAAAAATTGAAGCGAGCGTCTCGCGCTGTTTATCTTTGAACTCTTCAAATTTCACGATCTTCACTTGCTCGCGCGGGAAGAATTTGAAGACACGCTCAAGTTGCCGGGCATAGAATCCCCGATCCACGTAAGCAAAGCGGCGTACTTCATCCGGTGGCGCACCGGCGATGCGCGTTTTCTCTTCTCTCACGGCATCGCAAAAATCCAACGGTTCGCGGGCTTTGAACCTTTGCATGTTCCAATGCGCAAAGGCGCGCTCGACGGGATTACGCAGAAGAACCAGCAGCTTGATTTTTGGGTTGTATTTCCAAATCCGTTCCGCCGCCGGCTCGTGATAGATGTAACTGGGCGTGCAATCACCAGCAATCGTTGAAGGAGCAAGCAGCGGATAATGTTTGTGCAATTGCTCGTAATCTGGTTCGGAGACAAACAGCGCGTCGTTATCAAAAAAATGGATTTCCTGCTGATCGCCCATGCTAATTCTTGGGTGTTTGCTCAGGAAATAATGGAGCGCAGTGGTGCCGGATTTCTGTGCGCCGGCCAGAATGAAATCAAGCCGGTCGACCCTTCGCCGCCGCGTTCGAAACATCGCCGCACATTACATCGGTCCGCTGTTGTGGTCAGGTTTCTTAGGGATTTCCTGAAATAGAATCCGTCTTGTGCTGTAGCCGGGGGCGGTGACCCGGTCGCTTCGAACCAACGCGATGGCCAGGGGGAGCCGGGTTCAGCGCACCATGGCTACAACTACGGCGCGACTGTGAGGGTGAGATCGTTGCCGTCGCCGCCGCTGTAGCTCACCCGGAACTCGCGATTCTGTCGCGCGAGTTCCAGCACAACGCCTGCAATTTTACCTCTGACGCAGGGGCTTTTAACTAACGGCCAAACCTCACTCTCGCATCATTGGAGCAGGTAAAGGTGCCAGCTTCACACACCCGATACGTGTAGCGTGCCCGGCCGCTCTCGCCTGTGGAATCAGTATAGAGGCCCGTGTTCGGCACTGTCGCGATTACAATCCCATCGCGGTAGACGTCGATGTTGGCTGAGGTCGCGCCGCTCCAGGTGAGACGCACTGTATTTATTCCTCCTACCTTGCGCCCCGCGGCACTGAGCGTGATCGGTCCAGGTGTAGGCGTCGGCGTTGGTGTGCTTGCCCCGGGTGGCTCGCTGTCGGTGAAGGGATCCTGCTGTTGGGTACCATTGATGGCGACGCGCCCGTCCACCCATGCAGTGCGATGGCTGGTAGCGATCGCGATTTGGGAGTCGTGGTCGCTCACATACTCCCCTATAATACCTGGGTCGGGTTGCGCCGGCAGGGGACTAACTACGTCCGAAAACGGCATGTCGGGCTGCCAGGTCACGCCGTTGTCGTTAGACTTCCGCGCAAACATCTGGTAGCAGGGGGTATTCACTCCCGCCGTACAATTCCCCCCAGTACGCTCGTCGTACCAGACGGCAAACAAGCTGCCGCTAGGGCTGACTGAAAGACTTGGCTCCCACTGTGCAGCGGTACCGGTGTCGGTGTTCAACTTAAGTGGCGCGGCAAAGGTCACTCCGCTATCAGTAGAGCGGATGTAATAGACATCGCCGTGGTCGGTGGCGGAGGAGCAGGCCACGTTCTGACCGCATTGGGCATAGAGGTAATGAACCACGTGGTTGAATGCGGCAGGCTCGCCCCAGCCCGTCTGCCGCCAGTAGCCGGGACCCCCGCTGGAGTACATGCAGACGAAGAAGCCGCAAATAGCTCGGCCCGGACCAAAGAACGTCGGACTGGTGTAGGTGTTGGTAAAGGTGGCACCGCCGTCGGTTGACCTGAAAATGAGGTTGTTCCGATTGAAATTGCCGCCGCCGTTCAAGTTGACGACAGAATCGTACACGTCGCCGGTGATCAGATCGCCAGTGATCTGTACGTTTTGGATGGCGACGCTCCCAGTGCCGGGCAGCGGCCCTGTCTCGGTCCAAGTGACACCGTCATCAGAGTAGCGGACAAAGATCTGTCCGCTCCGAGCGTAGTCGTTCCAGGAAACATACATTCGTCCGTAGTGGGGAGAAGCTGAGTTGTTGTCCACCCAGCTGGACGGACTGTCGTCATTACTGCCAGTGTGCACGCAGTAATGAGTCCAGCTATTCGGGTCCCACGGAGCAGTGGACTTGTAGCCGCCGATGCCCTGAATGCCGCAGGCCAAGTCGATCCAGGCCGTGTACCAGGTGCTGTTGTTGCGCTTATAGACAACCACAGGGTTACCCGCGGTATTGGGGAAGGGACTTTGACCGTTAGCCAAAGTAAGGCGGTCAAAAGTGGTGCCGCCGTCGGTCGAGACCGACGCGCCGGCAAGGTTGATCGGGCTGGCATCGCGGCCTCGTGAGTCGTTGTAAGCGATCACGATCTGTTGCGGGTTATCTGGATTAACCGCAGTGAATGTCGTTGACTGGGTAACGCTGGGGTACGTCTCCGGGTGGTTGATTAGGTCCAGGTCCATTGCCCCATAGTTCAGCGGTGCAGGTAGCACCTTTTGAATCAACTGCGCGAACCTGCCGCCACGGGATGGCCCGCCTCCTTCTGCCTCGCCGCAGTAAATCATAATAGCTCCAGCCCGAAAGTTCTCCTGCTTGTCGATGCTCAATTCGTGAATTTTAGAACAGTCAAACATGGGCGGGACCAGTGGGTCGACGGAGTTGCCAAACTGGGCAGGATGGTACTTCTGCTGCGCTTGCGCGGTACTCGCGGGCGAGAACGCGCCAAAGCCCAGCAGCGCCAGAACAATGCCCGTGAACGCTACAAGGAGTCCAATCAAAGCACGAAGGTTGAAGAAAGCGGACAGCGTCCTTCGCGTGCTCGCGACATGATAGCGGAATTGAGCAGTTCGTTTCCTGTCCATCGGCAACAATTATCCTCGAGTTTCAGCGGACAACATCTTTTACTTTAACCGCGTAAGGACTCTTCCTTGTAAGTTCTCGCGTGATTTGTGAAGTGGATTTCGTTTTCATCGTGCCGTCTGCCGCTTTTATTAAATCCGCGAAAAGAATGTTAAGCTTGCTTGCGCCTTTAATCGAGATGATGTGAGTGCCGTCGTGCGCGCCGATATCCGCCGTCGCATCCGCCGATGCGTCATCGACGACGATAATTTCATACGACTGGGCGACGCCCGATGCCGCGGCACGAATCGCCGCGATGGTGGATGAACTCTGCTTCTTCGTTGTAGGCCGGAATGATAAACGAAATCATTTCTGCTTCAGACCTCATAGCCGTCCGGATCCTTGAAAAATAAATACGGTTCGCCCGGGCAAAACTCGCCCTTGTCCAGAATTTCCCCGCCAGCTTCCCGTACGGCTGTCTCAGCGGCATCGATTTCTTTTGGATCAACCAGGCGGAAACCAAAATGCGCGATCCCGCCGGGTTTGCCCTGTTCGCGGGGCGCTTTCATCGAAGACACCCGCATGTCTTGATAACACGGTTTTTGCGAAAATATGTCTTTCGTTCATCAATCGGCCCGCCCTCTGAATTCACCCCGTCTTTTTCCGCAGGTTTGATCGGCATCATGATTGGCAGATCGTGAGTTCTAGAGCCAAACCGGGGCGCGATGGTGGTTCTACGAAGTTGTGACCCTTGTTTCCGCGGCCTATGATCCGGCCATGTCAACCCGCACGCTTTTCTCTGTTTCGCTTTTCGTTTTTGTCGTCGCATTGAATACATCCGCGCTTGCGGACGAAGGAATGTGGCTTTTCAACAATCCACCGCTTAAACAGCTCAATGAAAAGTACCAGTTCGAGCCGACCGCGCAGTGGCTCGAACATCTGCAAAAGGCCAGCGTGCGTTTCAATTCCGGCGGCAGCGGCTCGTTCGTTTCTGCCAATGGACTTGTGATCACGAACCATCACGTCGGCGCCGACACGTTACAAAAAATCAGCGACGAGCAGCATAATTATCTGCGGGACGGCTTTTATGCGAAAACGCAGGCGGATGAAATTAAATCGACCGATCTTGAGCTTAACGTTCTCACGTCGATCGAGGACGTGACCGCGCGCGTGAATGGCGCGGTCAAACCGGGAATGGCCACGGACCTGGCTTCCCGTGCGCGCAATGCCGTCATTGCTGCGATCGAAAAGGAAAGCAAAGATAAAACCGGACTGCGATCCGATGTCGTCACGCTTCATCAGGGAGGCGCCTACCACCTTTATCGATACAAACGCTACGACGACGTGCGGCTGGTCTTTGCGCCCGAGCAGCAGATGGCTTTTTTCGGTGGTGACCCGGACAACTTTGAGTATCCCCGTTACGATCTCGATATTTGCATTTTTCGCGTTTACGAAAATGGTCAGCCCGCGAAGATCGGTAATTTTCTAAAGTGGAACTCGCAGGGACCAAGCGATGGCGAATTGACGTTCGTGAGCGGCAGCCCGGGCAAGACGGACCGGCAACTCACTCTCGATGAGCTGGCCGACATGCGGGATCGTTATCTGCCGTACGTGCTGCGTATGTTTAACCGGCGCGAAGTGCTGGGACTGTCTTACAGCGCGCGCTCGTTCGAAAATGCAAGAAGAGCGCGCGACGATCTCTTCGGCGACCAAAACAACCGGAAGCGTTACGACGGTTACCTTGCGGGGCTGCTCGATCCGGAAATCTGGTCGCAACTGCAAGCACGCCAACAAGAATTACGCGACGCAATTGGGCACGATACCAAACTGAAATCGACTGGCGACGCCTACGATCGGATCAGGAAGGCCCAGGCTGAAATCGCGAAAAATGCGCCACTCTACAATTATCTCGAGCAAGAGCGGCCGATCACCGTCGGTTATCGCGGGCCGCGAGCTTTCTCCGGGAACCTTTTCAAATACGCGCGGTTACTCGTGCGCGCGATCGATGAGCGCGCTAAACCAAACGGCGAACGGATTCCAGCGTTCCGCGACAGCGCGCGCGAATCACTCGAGCTGGAGCTTTTTTCCACCGAACCGATCTACGGTGATTACGAAATACTGCGGCTAACCGATTCCCTGACCGACTTCGCGATTCAATTTGGGGCCGACAATCCGCTCGTTCAGAAAGTGCTCGCCGGTAAATCGCCCCACGAGCGCGCTGTAGAGCTCGTCACCGGCACAAAGCTGAAAGATGTGGCGGTGCGCAAAGATTTCTATCACAGAGACGCGGCTGCTTTGCAGGCGGCACATGATCCCATGATCGACCTCGCGCGCCTGGTGGACGCCCCGGCGAGAGAAGCGCGAAAGATTTACGATGCACAAGAAGAGACAAAGAAGCAGGCGTATTCGGAGATCGCGAAGGCGCGTTTCGCAGTCGAAGGCGCGAGCAGCTATCCGGACGCGACTTTCACGCTGCGGCTCTCCTACGGAACCGTCCGGGGCTACGAACAGGATGGAAAACAAATTCCCCCCTTCACAGATTTTGCCGGCTTATATCAGCGCTCCGCCGACCACGACAACCAGCCGCCATTCGATTTGCCGCAGCGATGGATCGACAAGAGGGCGAATCTGAATCTGGCCACGCACTTCAATTTTGTTTCGGACGCAGACATCATCGGCGGCAACAGCGGGAGCCCCGTAGTAAATAAAGCGGGCGAATTCGTTGGCATCATCTTCGACGGCAACATTCAATCGCTGGTGCTCGACTGCATTTACACCGACACCCAAGCCCGGGCCGTCTCGGTCGATTCTGCCGCCGTTAGCGAAGCGTTGCGAAAAGTTTATGAAGCAGGCGCGCTGGCCGATGAAATAGAGGGCCGGAGGTAGGG
>JBKOXU010000108.1:0-4243 GCA_046725095.1 Verrucomicrobiota bacterium | reverse complement strand
GCGCCTAAGCCACTCCCGAGGATACGGATTTTTCGCACCGGGTTCGAGATCAGCAGCCATTTGATCGCGGATTAGATTGGCGTGAATCACAAAGAGCTCGGCCGGCAAAAAGCACTCGTGCACCTTGTTGTTATGGATGAGGACGTGCCCCGGTAGTAGTAATAACGCCGCACTCACTGCAGCCCCGCCAGCCAACTCTATTTTTTGCAAGAACCAGCCCTGTCGGAAGAAAAAGATCCCGACAGGCAGAAGTGCGACGATCACGGTTAGCCAAAAGCTTGGTTTTACAGAAGCCAGCAGGATTGAACTGAACCCGACCCCGATGCCATAGATCACCGCGGCCGTTCGCCGACTTTCTAGACAACAGCAGGCAGCAAATTGGATAACAAAATAGATATTGATGCTGATCAGAAATCCGCAAATGCCCTCCGGCCGGATGTTCATTTCAAAGTAAAGCGGTTCTCTGGAAAACATATAAATCGCCACGGCGAATAATCCCAAGCAGCGATAAATCAGATGCGGCAAATGCGCGCTTGGAATAAAATCGTAAACGCGCCGCCAGGTGAGCAAGAACACGCCTCCAGCCAATATCCCAAGAAGATGTTGAGCGACCGTGATCGCGCGAAAATCTCCAAACGCTTGCACGAGAAGATAAACGAATCCTGGATAAATAATGCTGCGTTCGAGGTGTATATCGCCAAACTCGGCGCCGGTCAGTTTTCTCAGCGCCGGCATTACATAGTCAGGGACAGCGATTGGGTCGAGAGGTAGCCGGAATCGCAACCAAGCTGCCCAGGCGAAAATAACTAGGAGCGCGCTCCAGTACGCGATGTGTCCGACTTTTGTGACCAGTGGATGATCCGAAGAGTTGCCGCATCGCTTCAAGCCAGCAAAATTGCCGTCCATGCGTTCACGTTCAGGGGTCTTTGATCTATGTAAAGTGACTTGCTCCTGCGCCAGACATTTCGAAACTTCAAGAGAATGTTTGAGCTCCTCGGACAGGATCGACAATCGAAGGCGCGGCGTGGGCGGCTGACCACTGCGCACGGCGTGATCGAGACACCAGCGTTTATTCCGGTGGGGACGCAGGGGACAGTAAAAGCGGTCAGTCCACGCGAGCTGCACGAGTTGAATGCGCAGATTATCCTCGGAAATACTTATCACCTGTTCGTCAGACCCGGACTCAATGTGATCAAACATTTTGGAGGACTTCACAAATTCGCGAATTGGGACGGACCGATCCTGACGGATAGCGGCGGATACCAGATTTTTTCGCTCGCGAAATTACGGAAAATCACGGAGGAAGGCGTGCATTTTCAAAATCATGTGGATGGGACGCCGGCATTTATCACTCCGGAGCTTGCGATGGAAATTCAGGCGACGCTTGGCAGCGATATCGCAATGGTCCTCGATGAATGCGCACCATATCCTTGCGATTACGATTACGCTGCGCGCAGCGCGGAAATGACGACCCGGTGGGCCAGGCGCTGCAAAGAGTGGAGAACAGAAAACGTCGAACATCCAAGATCGAACATCCAACATCGAAGGGAGGAGTCGTCCTCAATCAACCATCAACCATCAACCATCAACCCTCTTCTCTTCGGCATCGTCCAAGGCGGAACGTTTGATGAGCTGCGTAAATCGAGCGCGCAGGCGATTGTCGATCTTGATTTCGACGGCTATGCCATTGGCGGCGTGAGTGTGGGCGAGCAGGAAAAGGAAATGATGCGCGCTGTGGAAGCGAGCGAACCGTTCTTGCCGGCGGGCAAACCACGTTACGCGATGGGACTCGGTACCCCGCCGCAGTTGCTGGAAATGATCGCTCGGGGCATCGACATGTTCGATTGCGTGCTACCGACGAGGCTGGCACGCAACGGAACGGCGTTCACCGCGACGGGCACACTCAATTTAAAAAATGCCGGGTTTGCGCTGGACAAGACTCCGATCGAGGAAAAGTGCACGTGTCCCGCCTGTCGGGAATTCACCCGGGGTTACATTCGGCATCTGATCAAGGCAGAAGAGATTCTCGGTCTGCGTTTGATCACGCTGCATAATTTGCATTTCTATCTTGACTTGACGCGGCAAGCCCGGGAGCACATCGAGAACGGGAGCTTCGAGGAATTTCGCAAGCGCTTTGTCTCAAACTACAAAACGCGCGATGTCGATCCTGCCAGGCTGTAGCAGCGTTTGTGCCAAACGCCAATTTGTTGAAAGTCGCTTGGCGCAAGCGCCTCTACAACGCCAATGACAAAGAGCGATTGCAGGCGGCGGTTTCGCGCTTAAGGTGCGCTCTTCAATTCTTAGTATGCTTCACGCGTTTCTGGCTCAGGCACAAAGTCCGGCTTCCCCCGGTCCGGGCGGCGGCATCGGCTTTTTTGTTCCGTTCATTTTCCTTTTCATCATCATGTATTTTGTGATGATCCGGCCGCAGAAAAGGCGGCAGGAACAGCAAAAGAAATTGATCGGGAGTTTAAAGACCGGCGACCGTGTAGTGACCAATGCCGGCATTCACGGTCTTATCTCTAACGTGAAGGACACGACGGTGATCGTAAAAGTGGCCGATAACGTAAAAATCGAGATGGAGAAATCCGCCGTTACGAATGTGCTGAATGACAGTAAAGCGTTGAAGTCGTAAAAGGGTTGAAGCGATGATCAAATCGAAAATCGAAAATCGAAAATCGAAAATCCGATGACTCCCGCGCTCACATTTTTTGTCGGGCTGGTTATGCTCGTCCTCTTCGGGTGGTATTTTGCGACTGATCAGGGTCTGCGGAAACGCCTGCTCGCATTAGTGCTGACCGTTTTGCTCGTTGCATTCTGCATCGCCACGATTTGGCCGCCCCAGAAAAAGATCGCGCTCGGTCTCGATATTCAAGGCGGCACCTCCTTTCTTATTCGACTCAAGCCCGGCGAAAAACAGATCAGTAAAGCCATGCTCGACCAGGCAGTCGAGGTGATTCGCAAGCGGGTCGATTATTTTGGCGCGAGCGAACCGATCATAAGTCCGGTGGGGAACGACCGCATTCTCGTCCAAATCCCAGGGCTCGACACCGCAAAAATTCAGGAGGCACGCGATCAACTCTCGCGGGTCGCAAAGCTCGAGTTTCGTCTGGTTTATCGTGATAGCGGCGAACGGTTGAAAGCGATCGACGAGGGAAAGGAAGTGATTCCGCCAGATTACCGCATCGAAGTTTACAAACTCGGTGCGGAAGGCGCACCGATGACCAATGAGTTCGGCGAGACTGTCGCGGGCACCAAGGGAAAGCCGAGGGAAGAACGGCTCCTCGTCAAGAAGAAAGCCGACCTAGGCGGCGACCGAGTTACAGCATCGAACGCTTACTACGGCAACGAGGGTTGGACGGTGCAGTTGAAGTTCGACAGCGAAGGCGCAAAGAAGTTCGGTCAGATCACCGAGCAATACAAAGGCTATCGATTCGCGATTGTCCTCGATGGCGCCATTCAATCCGCCCCAGTGATTCGCGATGCTATCTATGGGGGCGACGCCGTCATCACCGGAAGTTTTACTGAGGACGAAGCGCGTGGGCTTGCCAGCGTGCTGGAGAATCCTTTGCAAACTCCAGTGAGCATCGAGGAAGAACGCAGCGTCTCGCCTACGCTTGGGCTGGATTCGATTCGCGCCAGCATTCTCGCCGGCTTGCTTGGCCTCGTCATCACGCTTATCTGCGTGGCAATTTACTACAAAATTCCCGGACTCGTCGCCAATCTCACACTGATCATTAATCTTATCCTGCTCATCGGAGCACTCACCATGTTCCGATTCGTCCTCACCTTACCGGGGATCGCGGGCATTATCTTAACGATCGGCCTTTCGGTCGACGCGAGCGTCCTTATCTACGAACGACTGCGTGAAGAAATGGCTCTCGGAAAGTCGCTCAAGGTCGCTATGAAAGCAGCCTATGAGAAAGCTTTTAGCTCCATCTTCGATGCCAACGTGACAACGCTCATCACCGCCGCGATTCTGTTTTGGAAGGCGAGCGGCCCAGTCAAAGGATTCGCCATCGCGCTTACCCTCGGTATTTTGGCTTCGTTGTTCACGGCCCTGATCGTCGGCCGGAATTTTCTGGGTTGGTTTGTCGACGCAGGACGTCTGAAGCGCGTCTCGATGCTGCATTTGATTCCGGCGCAGCACATTAATTTCCTTGGCAAAGGTTTTCTTGCCTGCATGTGCTCGCTCGCGCTCCTCCTGGCCGGCGCGACCGCCTTTTACATTCGGGGTGAGAAA
>JBKOXU010000049.1:0-17697 GCA_046725095.1 Verrucomicrobiota bacterium | reverse complement strand
ATTTCGGCGCTCAAATAGAGCTTCGATGGCTCCTGGTAGTTACGAATCCTGAGCGGCTCGGTGTAGTACGCGTTGTGCAGCTTGGACTCAACCTGCTTGATTTTGTCTTCCTGCACGAGGAGAAAAGCAGCGTCGAGGGGTTGAGGCATGTTCCCGTGCTCGTAGTAGCCGATGTGTGTGAAGTCACCCAGAATCCATGGGAGCGGATAGACGCTGGACCGAATTATGTGTCCGGTCAGATGATAGTTGGCCGGGTCCCGCTTTGCCAACCGCAGCAGCGGCTTGGTTAGTTTAAAGATGTCATTGTAAGTCTGAACGTACACGTACGGCTCGGTATCGGTCGTGCAACGAAAGTAGTTCAGCCGAATTGACAACCCCAGCGAAATAGCCAGAAGGACACCTATGCCGACATACGTTGCGCGCAGATATTTCGGGCGAACAAGCAGAACCGCCGCGCCAAAGACGAAGAGGAAAGGCCAGACAAAACTAACGATGCACCACGGAGTCTTGTACTTAACGTAGGTGTAGACGATCAGGGTGCCGACTCCATAGATTGCCAGATAACGCAAACTGAAGTTCTTAAGCTCCTGGCAAAACACGCACAGAACCAGACCAGCGCCGACAGGAATCTCGTAGCGTTTAATGAGTTCCAGCCAGTAATACCAGGGCTTTTCATGACCGCGGCCCGCCTGCCCGGTCTGGGACCACGCATGGAATGCCTGATATAAACCTTTCACGCCGCCCCAATTGAGGAACGTTCCGGAATAAAAAAAGATAATCGCGGCGACACCGACTCCGACTACCATCACCAGATCGAGATAGCTCCACGTTTGCCTGGCCGGCTTAATGTCGGGAAGGCGATTGAGCGCGTTGGAAACCATCAAGACCGGAATTGCTACAGCCGCGCAGACAAAATGGATGATGTACGTTTCTTTGGTTAGGATCATGCCTGCGGCTCCCATTCCGGCCCACCAGAGATAGTTCGTGGTCCCAAACTTCCAGAGACCAAGCAGTCCCAAGATGAACATCATCGAGAAAAGCGCCAGCCACACTTCGTGAATCGAGTAGCGTCCGTAGAAAACGAAACCGGGAGAAACCGCCATCGCCAGCGCCGCGATTCGACTCACGGTTCGTCCGACCAACGGCTCGAATTTCAAGCTAAGCCAGACGCAACCAATGCTGACAACGACAACCGGCAAGCGCAACGCCCAGATATTTCGGCCAAACAAACTCTCTGAGAGCAAGAGAACGTAAAAGTGAAGCGGCCCGTGATAGTTCGTCGGATCGTACCTGTAAAACCCATTCTTCATCATCTGATCGACAAACCAGCCGTTGATCCCTTCGTCGAAATGCGGTGGCTTGATCTCTAGAAGAAAAAAGCGCAGGAAGACGGCGAGCCCAAGGATCAACCACGGAGCCCACGCGGTTTCTGTGAGCGACGTTTTCCAGATTGCCAGCTGACTGCCCAGCATTGGAAAATCTGCTAGCGCGCCGCCTCCGGCGCTGCTAGTACGCGCTGCGATGCGCATTTTGGTGACCGGTGGCTGTGGCTTCATCGGGAGCAACTTTATTCGGTATATTTTGCAACATTACAAGCCCGCGTACGTGACCAACGTCGACGTGCTCACTTACGCAGGTAATCTCGCCAATCTCCACGGCGTAGTCGAAGAACATGGCGAGCGCTACGAGTTTTTCAAAGCTGATATCGCCAATGCCGATCAGATGGACGCGCTCATGATCGAGCATCAATTTTACGCGGTCATCAATTTCGCCGCCGAATCACATGTTGATCGCAGCATCAATTCGCCCCTGAACTTCATCCACACTAATGTTATTGGCACCAGCGTGTTGCTCGATTGCGCGCGCCGGCGCGGCGTTCAACGCTTCATCCAAATCTCGACCGACGAGGTCTATGGCTCGCTTGGCGTAACTGGGAAATTTACCGAGCAATCGCCGCTCGCGCCAAGCTCGCCATACTCAGCCAGCAAGGCCGGCGCCGATCTGCTTGCGCTTGCCTCCTACAAAACTTACGGCCAGGAAGTGCTGGTGACGCGCTGCTCGAACAACTACGGCCCGTATCAGTTTCCGGAAAAACTGATGCCACTCATGATTATCAAGGCGCTCCGTGACGAGCCGCTCCCAGTCTATGGCGACGGCATGAACGTGCGCGATTGGATTCACGTGACAGACCATTGCGCCGCGATTGTCGCCGCGCTCTTCGAAGGCAAACCGGGATCGATTTATAATTTCGGAGGCAGCAGTGAGATGGTAAATATCGACGTCGTTAAGGGCATTCTCGATACACTGGGCAAGCCGCACAGCTTGATTTCATTTGTGACCGACAGGCTTGGGCACGATCGCCGTTACGCGATTGATTCTTCCTTTGCGCAACGGGAATTGAATTGGAAACCGCGTCGCAATTTTCAGGAAGGGCTCGGCGAAACCATTCGGTGGTACATCGACAATCCATCCTGGTGGCAGCCATTGCTCGAGCGCACCGGAAGGTATTGATCTGCGACCGTCAGACGAATAAATGCGACGCTCACCGTCTTCGCAATGCTTCGACGTGGCAAGCAGAGCGCCGCTACAGTAAAAATGAAAATTGTCATCATCGGCGCGGGCGGGAGGCTTGGCGCCGCGCTCATGCGCGAATATCGGCGCAAATTCGAAGTTACGGGCTTCAATCACGCGCAACTCGATCTCTCCAATCGTGATCAGATACGCGAGAAAATTGGCACAGCCAGTTTTGACGTTCTAATCAACGCCGCTGCATTTACCAATGTCGATCTTTGCGAGACACAGCGGGACAGGGCTTTTCATATCAACGCCGAGGCTCCGCGTATGCTCGCTGAAATTTGCCGGGACAAAGATGCGAAGCTCATTCACTTCAGCACCGATTACGTTTTCGATGGTAAGAAACGCGAACCGTATGCCGAAGAAGACGAAGCGAATCCGATCAGCGTTTACGGCGAATCGAAGCTGGCGGGAGAAAAGAATGTGCTTGCCGCGCAGGACCGGCATCTCGTTGTACGCGTCTCGTGGGTTTTCGGACCAGATCGTCCGAGTTTTATCGATGGAATGATCAGACGGGCGCAGGAAAGTGAGCATGTCGATGCAATCGCGGACAAATTTTCCACGCCCACATACACGCTGGATATCGCGGAGATGCTTGGGCGCATTTTGGATGGTTGGAGCCTGCCCGCGCTCGCGCCGGACGGCCTGGCGCCAGGCCGTCTCCAAGGTATTCTGCATTTTGCCAATACCGGCGAATGCAGTTGGCAGAAATATGGGCAGTGGGCGCTCGATTGCTGTCAAAGATTTGGGTTGCACCTGAGGACCAAAACCGTTGGCGCAATTAAATTAAGCGACATGGCCAGCTGGGTCGCGCGCCGCCCTGTTTACTCGGTGCTTTCCAGCGAAAAATATACGCAGTTGACCTGTGTCCGGCCACGTGCTTGGCAGGATGCCGTTGCTGATTATATTAGGCGCTTCTATCCAAAAAAATGAAAACACACATCTTCGCTTTCACGTTGTCGATTGCCCTTTGCGTCACTGCGCGCGCGGGATTGAAATGGGACCAGACCTCGATCGAATTACATCCGGCCGCTACTGACAAGCAGGCGATAGGCCATTTCAAGTACCAGAATACCGGCGACAAACCGGTGAAATTTAAATCAGTCCGCACTTCTTGCGGCTGCACGGCCGCGCAAACTCAGAAGGACGAAGTGCCGCCGGGAGAGAAAGGTGAGATTACGGCCACCTTTAACATCGGCGAACGCACCGGCACCCAGGTCAAAACTGTAACAGTGGAAACTGACGACCCTGCGAATGTCACCACGGTGCTCAGCCTCAAGGCTGTGATCCCACAGCAGCTCGAGATCACGCCGACGTTTGTGTTTTGGGGACAAGGCGAAGAGCCAAAGCCAAAGACAATCGTCGTACGCGCGGCCAAGGATTTTCCGGTGAAACATCTAAAGGTCACGTCATCGAGTCCGGATTTTCAAGCGAAGGTTGAAGAGACCGGTAACGGCCAGTTCAAGATCGACGTCCGACCCCAGGAGACGAACAAGCAAACTGCCTCAACCTTGACGATTCAACCGGAAGATTCCCAGAAAATATTTTATGCTACCGCGCGCATCACCAATGCTCCGGTTCGTCAATAGGTGGTGAAATCTTCCCTGGTCCGTCAGGCGCTTGTTCTCGCGTCGCTTGGGTTTGTTCCCGGACTCGTGCAGGCGATCTATTTTGGGGACAAAGTTTCATGGCGGTCGCCCGTTCCCGCTTCCGAAATGGTCACTGTGACGCAAGCGCGGGAATGGGGTGAGAATATAATCTGGGTCGACGCGCGCCCGGATAATGAATTTGCCCGCGATCATGTTCCCGGCGCTTTGCCGTTGAACGAGGACCGTTGGAGTGAATTGCTGCCGCAGTTTCTGACAGCATGGTCGCCCGAGAAAAAGGTGGTCGTTTACTGCAGCAGCGAGGGTTGCAATGCCAGTCGCGAAGTCGCCCACCGCATGCGCAAGGAAGCGCAACTAGTGAACGTGTTCGTCCTCGAGGGCGGCTGGGAAGAATGGCTCAAGAAGAATCGTTGAAGCGTTAAAAGCTTAAAGCGTTGAACCGGCAGAATTGACGATGGCCCAGTCATCAACTCTCAACTATCAACTCTCAACTATTCCGCAATTCATCTGGCGAATTGTGGACGTGATTATCGGCGGAATTTTCACTTACGCGGGCGCAATTAAAGTCCTCGATCCAGTCCAATTCGCTAACGACATCGATAATTACAAAGTTCTGCCGTGGCCCATCGCTGTCGGTCTCGCGTTTTATTTGCCCTGGCTGGAAATGTTCTGCGGTCTGGCCCTGATTCTGCACCGTTTTTATCTCGGTGGATTGTCGATCTTAACGGGGCTGGTCGCGGTCTTCCTCGTCGCCACAATTGCCGCAAAAGCTCGCGGCTTGGACATCACCTGCGGCTGTTTCGGTCACGCCAGTCAAAACTGGAATTTCCCCGCCCATCTCGCGCTCGATCTCGCAATTCTCGGCGCATTACTCGTGCTTTCCTTTCGAGTTGTGTCTGGAAATAGGCTGCAAAATGCCGTCTAATTCTTGTTAGGGGATCAGCATCGCTATGTGTCTCAAGAGGAGCTACGCCGACTTCCGACCCCGAGGGAATTCTGTTTGAGGGCACGAATATTTGGGTAGCAAACTACGGCAGCGGTACGATCAGCAAGATCAGCCACACCTCACAGTAGAACTCGCTCCAAGACAAGAGCGCTCGGGAGACTAAGCCACACGGGCGGAAAGGGACGTCACCTGTCCATCTTACCCATGTTTAGCGCGGCACTGAGCAATGCATTCAATGTCGAGCTGTAGGGAGGCTGTCAGCCTCCCGGCCGAAAGCGACCCGCTTCTCCTACAGAATTTGATTTAATCAGGCGTTGTAGTCCCTTGCCGAGCCGACACGGTTCCTTGTCATTGCTCCCAAGGCACGGCAACACAGCGTGGTGGCTACAACACGATGAATGGGGTTGGTTGTAGCTGTGCAATGCGGAATGTCGCAAGTGTGACGCGCGCGCAGCCGCTTTCTGCTGCGAATATTCGATGGGACGCGTTGCGTTCCGCAACATGAAATGGTTGCTCGATTTCTTGAAGGGCACGTGGCTGGGGCATCCGCTGCATCCCATTCTTATCCACGTGCCGATGGCGATGTGGCCCGGCGCGCTGATCTTCGATCTCCTTTCCCGATGGAATGGAAACGCCATGGTTCGGCTTTCTTTTTACGCGATCATTTTCGGACTGGCCGCGTCTTTGCTGGCCGTGCCGACGGGAGTAGTGGATTGGAGCGGCATTAAGAAGGAAAAACCGGCGTGGAAAATCGGTTTGTATCACATGATCTTGAATCTCGTCGTCGCCTTGCTCTTCGCGATCAATCTCGGACTCCGCGTGCACACGTTTCGTAAAGACACCATCGTTTCCGGCGCACCGCTCGCGCTCTCGATCATCGGCACGGTGCTGTTAATCGGCGCGGCGTATCTTGGCGGACTGATGGTTTACAATTACGGAATCAGCGTCGCGCGGATGTCGAAAAAGAAATGGCGCAAAATCGCCGAGGCCGGCGGCGCGAATCTTCCACCGGAGTAAAATCGATATGCTGAAAGATTTCCTGGAAGGCAAACCGCTTCGGCATCCGCTCCATCCGATGCTGGTTCATTTCCCGATTGGACTGTTAATCCTCAGCTTGTTGCTCGATCTGGGGAGCCTGACTTTTCCATCAACGCCCAATCTCGTCCGGGGGGCGTTTTACGGGATGCTGCTCGGAATTATCGGAGCGCTGATCGCGGCGGTGCCGGGCTTCGTCGATTACACCGACATCCGTGACGATCATCCGGGCAAACGTACCGCGACCGCACATTTGACTTTGAATCTCATCGTTCTGGGACTGTATGGAATCAATCTGGGAATCCGTTCTTCGACGCTCGATGCGCTTAAAACGCCGGTCGGGCCGCTGATTCTGTCGCTGATTGGGATTGCGCTGCTATCTGTGTCTGGCTATCTCGGCGGTCGTCTCGTTTACGACGAAGGCATTAGTGTGGGCCGGCACAAGCGGCGAACGCCGACACCGGAAAACACGCTCCATTTGACGAAAGGCGGAAACGGCGAGGCGGTCTTCGTTCCAGTCCCGGAAGCCGAACGCCTCGGCGACAAGGAAACATTACGCGTAGAGATTGACAGCCAGGTAATCGCAATCGTGAAGCTCAACGGAAATTTTTATGCCTTTCAGGAATTTTGCACGCACCGCTTCGGTCCGCTTTCAGAAGGCAGCTTTGAGGGTTTCGACGTGCAATGCCCGTGGCACAACTCGTGTTTCGACGTGCGTACCGGGAAAATGACCAACGGGCCGGCCAAAGTGGATTTGAAAACATTCACAATTGAGACACGGGACGGCAAAACCGGCATTGTATTGCCACGAGAAAGAAAGGAATCATGATCAGAAAAATTAAATCCGGCTATCGATTGTATTCGCGAAAGAAAAATCCAAAGACCGGGAAGCGAAGAAATCTAGGCACGTTCAAGACGCGCGCTGCGGCGAAGAAACACGAAAAGGCGGTGCAGTACTTCAAACGACCATGAGCGATCAGCTCGACACGGAAGTTAAGCTCGCGATCTATCGCGTAACCGCAGATACGGGCGTCGTCCCAACTTCATCGGAGGTTGCGCGCAAGATCGACGTCGAGGAGGCGGAAGTGCTCGACGCGTTTGCGCGCCTGCACAAAAAACGATTGCTTGTTCCCGAACCGGGAGATTTTTCTCATATTCGGATGGCGCTGCCGTTTTCCGGAATCGCGACCGCGTTTCCGGTCGACGCAAACGGCAAGCGTTACTACGCGAATTGTGTGTGGGGACGCGTACGGGATTGCGGCGGCGCTGCATACTGACGGGATGATTCCGGCATCTGACGGCCACACTGGTGAGCCGCTGTGGCTTGAAGTGGAAAACAACCAGCCGATTCTTCGCTCTAACGTTGCGCATTTCGCCGTTCCCGCCGTGCATTGGTGGGACGACATCATCTTTACCTGAGCGACCATGCTTCTCTTCCGTCGGAAGAAACGGTCAACTCTTGGTGTGAAGCGCGCGAGATACCGCGAAGACCGCTGATTAGTCTCGCGCAGCTCTGGCAACTGGCCGTGTATTGGTACGCGAATCGCCTGACTGTTGAATCACGTCGTCCCGTACCCGAAGAGATGATGTGGATTTTCGAATCGATTGGTTTGACGGGACCGTTCTGGGACCCGAAGTCGGATCAGTGGACGCCAGCCAACTAAACATCGGTCCTGCCGCACAGGCAGATCGCGACGCCATCTGGAATATTTTTCATGAGATCGTCGCCGCTGGCGACACCTACGCATTTGATCCGGGGATGTCCCGTGAAGAAGCGCTGGCTTACTGGTTCGGAGCGGGCACGCACACGTACGTCTCAGAAATCGATCGACGCGTTGTCGGCACGTACATTTTGAGACCGAATCAAGCAGGACCAGGCGCGCACGTCGCCAATGCAGCCTTTATGGTTGCGCCAAAGGCGCAAGGACAGGGAATCGGTCGCGCGATGGCCGAGAATTGCCTGAGCGAAGCGCGCCGGCTTGGTTTTCGCGCGATGCAGTTCAATTTTGTCGTTTCTACGAACACATCCGCAATCCACCTCTGGCAGCAACTCGGTTTCAAGATTGTCGGGACTTTACCGGGTGCGTTTCGTCATCCCAAGGCGGGATACGTTGATACTTACGTCATGTTTCGCTCGCTGTTGTAGCCGCTTCGCTGTGCGAAGCGCGGGACTGACGCTCCAAACACGCGACGGTCGCGTCGCCCATAGGGCAACGGTTACAGGATGCATTTAAACAAGCATTGCAAAAAAACTGATTTCCTGCTGAACCTGAGAGTGAAATGCAGACGGTGATTCAAGTAATCGCGACCGGACGCGGCTCGTTACGCAACAAGATCATGACTGATCCGCTCCTGGAAAACAAATTTGGCTTCGTTAAAGTCTGGGCAAAACAGCCCGGACGTCCGCATGGCTGGGCGAAAATACACAGCGCCCGGGATGTTTACGGTGCGATTAACTTGGAATGGCACGCGCGCAGTAGCACGCTCATCTGCCGGGTTGTGACAAAGCTCGGCAACAAGCCGAACTCGATTATTGGAGATTTTATCGATTACCTTCTTGCGCGTCATCAAAGCCGCATTCTCGCCATCCACATCATGCGGCGATGAAATTTCCTGTTGAACCATGCTCGTGCTCTTACTCGTAATCGCACCGCCTGGTATGGAACGATTTTCTTCCAGGCATCGCGCGATTGCTAATCCTGATTGATCCATGCTTAAAAAGCCGGTTTTGCCGGGAGCACATTGGTGGATGCTGGCGCTGACCGGCGTCTTGTTCGCGCTGGTAGCGACCTTCGTGGATCTCAAGCCGGTGGTGGATGAGAATTTTTTCTTCTCAACCTCCGACCCCGGGGTCCGGCAGTCGAAAAAAATCGAACAGCATTTCCCGTCTCAGCCGGAGATGATTCTGGCCGTCTCGTCGCGAAATATATCTTCCGCGCGATACCTGAGCCGAATCCAAAAACTCACGCAACAACTTGAGAACATCGATGCGGTGGGCGCAGTCAAGAGCTTGACCGCCGGACCGAAGAGTTTTGAGGACGCGGTTAAGAGCCCATTTTGGAGCCGCCTCCTGATTGCCAGGAACCATAAGTCCAGCAACGTGATCGTTTTCGTCGAAGGCAAAGAGACTGAGAAACTCATCAGGCGAATCGAACGAATCATGCATGAGCTCGACGAGCAGGATTTTCGAATTCATATCGCCGGCCCGCCCTACGTTTTCGAGATGATCCGGCACAGCCTGGCCCACGATTTTCGCTACTTCAGCCTCGCGGCGTTCGTCTTATTTGGACTGACAATGGCAGCCTTGTTCCGGTCGGTTCGAGTTTTTCTGGGAATGCTCTCGACTTGCTCAGCTGCCGTCTTGGTGACGTTGCTCCTCCAGTCATTGTTCGGCCAAAAGATCGGTATCCTCACGGTCAACCTTGGCACGATCGTCTTTATCATCGCGTTATCACATTTGGTCTACATGACCTTCAATTGGCAAACGCTCGCCGGCCGCGGGGGCAAGGAGTCGTCGAATCTCGCTTCGGCCGCCGTTCGCATGACATTTCCCGCATCGTTTTGGTCACTGGTCTGCGCGTCGCTGGGGTTTGCCAGTTTGTTAATTGTGCAGGCCAAGCCGCTCCGGGAATTGGGATTTGGCGGCGTACTTGGGACGGCCGTGGCCTTCGTTTGCGCGTATGTGATGTATCCACCGTTTCTGCGCTGGGCCGTGCCGCACAAGACCAAACTCATGGAGAAAGAACCTCCCCGCGCATTTTGGTCGCGCCGGTTCGTGCTCCCGTCGCTCGTTACGATTTTGCTCGGCATCGGTTTGGGATTTGGTCTGACCCGAATAAACACTGATCCGAGTCTGCTCGATTATTTCAAACCTCACCAGGAGCTGCGCGACGGGTTGGAATACGTGGACAATCATGGCGGCGCGAACCCGCTTACACTCGTCGTCTCCGCATCCAGCGGCGCCAGGTTAGACACGGACGAGGCGTATCAGAAGATGTGGACGCTCCAGGGCGCCTTGGAAAAGCAGAAAGACGTCGGCACCGTGATTTCGCTTCCGACGCTCCTGGCTGAAGGCGATCGGACGCCGTTCTCATTTTTCCTGAGTTACAAAAAGATGCTGGAAATCATGGAGCAACCCAAGTACGCGCGTGTCGCCAAAAGTTTTGTGAACGAGGACCGCACGCAGGCGGTATTTCTCCTTCGAATGGTCGAAGCCCGCCGCGATCAATATCGGCTCGACGTCGTTAACGAGCTGCGTTCAATCGCTCGAAAGCATGGATTTAAGACTGTTCTCGTCGGCAGCATTTACTATCTGCAAGGACGGCTTGCGCAGCTGGTCGCTTCGAGCCTGGTGACCGGGCTTTTCTGGCTGAATCTCTTCTTCATCGGGATCGCGTGGATTGTCGCTCGTTCGGTCCGCGGGGCATTGGCGATGATCGCGAGCTTGACCATCGTGCCGCTGTGCATGCTCGGCGGCATCGGCTGGCTGCATGTGCCGATGGACATTATCTCCGCCCCGGCCACGAATGTCTGCATCGGGATCGCGATCGATTCGATGATTCACCTTGTCTTTGGCGTCCGCCGCGCGCAGCGGGCCGGAAAGGAAGGCTGGGCGGCATGGGTGGCCGGACGCGAAGAACAATGGCGCGGTATTTTCTATTCGGACGTGATCTTCGCCGCTGGCTTCGCCATTTTCGCGTTGTCAGATTTTCCACCGACACAACGTTTCGGGCTAGTCGTCCTTGGCGGATTAATCATTGATATTTTGGCAAATTTATTCGTATTGCCGTTACTTGCTGGCGCTCAGTGGAAAAAGAAATAGCCCTCTTGACTGATGACACCGCGGAGCCTACGGGGCTCGAACCCGCAACCTCCGCCGTGACAGGGCGGCGCTCTAACCAATTGAGCTAAGGCTCCTCGCGAAGAGCAGAGTTTAAAGGCAGCTGTCCCCAGCCGCAAGCAACGTAAACGAGAGCGCACGCTCCCCCTACATCTTGGCACGACGAATCTATCCCTGGGTTTCTCTGCAACACAACGTGGAGGTAATGGTTGAACATTTTATATGCGCGCGGCGTCGAAGATTGCGAAATGCGCCTGCCAAAGTATAGTGCCACTCGGTTCGGCGGATTGACCCAAACCATTAAATGAGCGACGAGCGCAGCGAGGGATTTGAGGGCGAGGATGGGGACTCCGTTCCGGGCAATCTCATCGATTCACTTGATCGCGTGATCGCCTCGCTGCCTCCAGGTGATTCAGTTCGACGCGAACTGCTGGAGTTGCGCCCGCAAATTTTCGATCAGCAAGAGACGATGATCGAAGCTCGTCGGATGATCGAGAAGCTCGAGGAAGTGGTTAAAAAAGTGACTTCACCCGCGAACCGGATCGGCACGTTTCTTGACGCCACCTCGAACGATACGGCGCACATCGTGGTGGGAGGCGCCGATTATTATTGCAATGTCGATCCGCGCATTTCGCTGGCGAAATTGAAAAAGGGGACGCGCGTCCTGGTGAACGAAGCGTTCGTTATCGTAGGCGATCTCGGATTTGAAACGGCTGGCCCGGTAACTAAAATCACCGAAATCCTGGGGGACGATCGATTGCGCGTTGGCTCGGAGCATGGCCTCCAATCGATGGTCTTGCAGCGCTCTGCTGATCTGGCGAAATCAAGTTTGAAATCAGGCGACGAAGTTCGGGTCGATTCGAATTACCGGATGGCGCTCGAAATGCTCTCGAGCACGAAGTCGCACGAACATTATCTCGACGATATCCCTGAGCTGCCGTGGGAGAAGGTTGGCGGCCAGGAGGCTGCGCTCCAAGCCATCAAAGACGCGATCGAGCTTCCGCTGTTACATGTCGATCTTTTCAAGAAATTTCAGCATGCCACGCCGAAAGGTTTTCTCCTCTATGGTCCTCCCGGCTGTGGGAAGACGCTCATTGGAAAGGCCACCGCCTATAATTTAACGAAGCAGCTTCGAGAAAAAACGGGCATGGAAATGCAGGAATATTTCATGCACGTCAAAGGCCCGGAAATATTGAACATGTGGGTGGGCGAATCGGAAAGAATGGTCCGCGAAATTTTCGCTACCGCTCGCGAGAAGCGCGGCGAGGGTTTTATGCCATTTCTGTTTATCGACGAGGCTGAATCAATTCTCGGCACGCGACGGGCATCCCGTCATTCCAATATTCTTTCCACGCTCGTCCCCATGTTTTGCTCGGAAATGGATGGGATCGATTCACTCAATGACGTGGTAATTATCCTCGCATCTAATCGCGCCGATCTAATCGATCCCGCCATTCTGCGCCCGGGCCGGATCGATCGAAAAATTAAAGTTAATCGCCCGGACAAGCAGGGCACGCGCGAAATTTACCGAATCTATCTCACCGACGACCTGCCCTACGATGGTGTGCTTGCGAAAGAAGCCGACGGAATGGGCGCGTCGATCGAACGCTTGATCGAACGCTTTGTCGACTGGCAATTTACACGTCGTGATGAAAACAAGTTTCTGGAGGTGACCCTGCGCAGCGGACGCAAAGAGACCTTGTACCGCGGCGATCTTATCAGTGGCGCGATCATTGCCTCGATTGTCGAGCGCGCGAAAGCGATGGCCATTAAACGCGCTATTGCTACGCAACAGGAGGAAGGGATTCGAGAAACCGATTTGCAGCTGGCGTTCAATGCCGAGTACGTCGAGAACGACATTTTCCCGACGACCGATATCACGGAAGATTGGCTGAAGCTGATCGACTACGATCCGGAAAACGTCGTCAAAATTTCGCCCGTGAAGCCGCTCTCCGATTCCCGACTGCGCACAACGTCTGGGGTGATCTGAGCCGTGAGAGATACATGGTCGTAACTGCTGCGCAGATTTAGCTTGTTCTCTGTCTGTGTCTTATCTGGGTAAATGCGGGAAATAGCAGAATCTGATGAAACGGGTCTTTGGACTGGAGACGGAGTACGGCATCACTCTCAGTGGCACGGAGACTGTTGATGTCGTTGCCGAATCGATCGAACTCGTTCACCGTTACACCGACCACGGCGCGCTGATGAAGTGGGACTATGAGTTGGAAGATCCACATCTTGACGCGCGCGGCTTTCGCGCCCGCGAATTACTTCAGGATACCGACGAATCGGCCTACTACGAGATCGACAAAAACCGCCCACTCAGCTTCGAGGAAATAAAAAGCGACCTCGTTCTTTCAAACGGCGCCCGTTTTTACAACGATCACGCGCATCCGGAATATTCCACCCCGGAATGCACCACCCTTCGGCAAATCGTGTCGCAGGACAAGGCCGGCGAACGCATCCTCGCGGAATGCGCGCGCCGACGAAATCAGAAATTACCGCCGGGCTATGAAGTTCGGCTTTACAAGAACAATACCGACTTTGTTGGGCACAGTTACGGTTGTCACGATAATTATCTGATGCGTCGCGACATCGCATGGGACAACATCGTCGCCGGTGTTCTACCATTTCTTGTCACCCGTCAAATCTTCGCCGGCGCTGGAAAAATGGGTGTCGAAGCGGAAAGTGCATCGGGCGAGCCTGATGTTTTTCAAATTTCCCAGCGCGCGGACTTTTTCAGTGTCCTCGTGAGTATTGACACAATGAATCGCCGCCCGCTGGTCAATACTCGCGACGAGCCTCATGCCGACGCCAGCCGCTATCGCCGGTTTCACGTCATCCTCGGCGACTCGAACATGAGCGAATGGGCAAGCGCCATGAAAATCGGTGCAACCTCACTTGTTCTCGATCTGATAGAACGGGGAAAAGCTCCGCAACTCGAGATCGCCCAACCGATCAATGCCAACAAATCGATCAGCCGCGATCAAACTTGCGATTGGATCATCGAACTAAAAGATGGCCGAAAGATTTCCGCGATTGATGTGCAACGGATCTATCTGAAAGCCGCGGCCGGAATCGATTATGGCAGCGACGAAGATCGACAATGGATCTTGCGCGAGTGGGAAAATGTTCTCAACGATCTCGAACGGGACGTGATGCTGACGCGCGACCGTGTCGATTGGGCGGCAAAGAAATTCCTTCTTAATGCGCTGCAGGAAGAAGAAAAGCTTTCCTGGAGGGATCCGTGGCTGCAATCAATCGATCTGGAATATCACAATCTCGATTTTGAGCGCGGCTTATATTATGAGCTAGTGCGACAGGGTGCAGTCCGCCGCGTCGTGTCGGAGGACGAAATCAAGATGTCGATCTTTAATCCCCCCGAAACCACGCGCGCGTTTTTTCGCGGCCGTTCTGTTGCGCGTTTTAATAATGAGATTTCGTCGATCCAGTGGGACGAAATTGTCTTTGAAAATCAATCGCAACTACGTCGGGTTGTTTTGCCTGAAGCGGCTGCGGACGCCAGGCTCAGCGCGCTCAATCACGCTGCGCGCAACGGCAAAGACTTCAGCGAATTCATGACCGCCATCGCGCAGATTAACTGATTTGCCGGGATTACAGGGCGGCGCCACGGCGCGGGACGACGTCCAAGGTGAGGCTTCTATGCGGACGCAGGGCAGATCAGACGCGATCTTTGTCGCGCCGCACGGTTGCGCCAATCCCGCGAAGAAAGCCACGCATTCACTTGATCGAACGCCTTTCCGCCGATTGCGCCTTCTTTTGATTTTGGGCCTTCAAGCTCTCTGCCGATTTCATTCGCATCATTGGCTTGCTCACAATGAGGGATTCCTCGATTTCGCTCGGAATGACATATCCTCAATCGACAAGCGACAATCGTAAATGGAATCACTCCCACTCGATCGTGCTCGGCGGTTTGCTCGAGATATCGTAACAGACGCGATTGACGCCTTTGACTTCGTTGCTGATGCGAGTCGAGATGCGGGCGAGCAGTTCATAGGGGAGCCGCACCCAATCTGCCGTCATACCATCCTGACTTTCCACGATGCGGAGGACGATGGTGTTTTCGTAAGTCCGTTGATCGCCCATCACGCCGACCGAGCGGACCGGCAACAGGACGGCGAACGATTGCCAGACGCGGTAATACCAATCGGAAGATTCCATCTCGCTCACAACGATCGTGTCCGCTTCGCGCAGGATCGACAATCTCTCCGGCGTGACTTCCCCCAGGATGCGAACGGCGAGACCGGGTCCCGGGAAAGGTTGACGGTGAACAATCTCTTTCGGCAAACCGAGCTGCAAACCGGCCTGGCGCACTTCATCTTTGAATAATTGGCGAACCGGTTCGACCAGCTCGAAGTGCATTTTGTCGGGCAACCCGCCGACGTTGTGATGACTCTTTATCACCTGCGCGGGATTGCCCTCGATCGACACACTCTCGATCACGTCCGGATAAAGTGTGCCTTGTGCGAGAAACTTGTAGCCGCCATGTCTGCGCGCGCCATTTCTTCGGTCTTCCTCGAGCAACTCTTCAGTCGCGCGTTGAAACACCTTGATGAATTCGTTGCCGATTCGCTTTCGTTTGGTTTCCGGATCGGTCACGCCCTTCAGCAGTGCGAGAAAACGTTCGCTCGCGTCCACATATTTCAGACGGACATGAAAATTTTCACCAAAGACGCGCTGCACAATTTCTTCTTCGCGCGAGCGCAGCAGCCCGTTATTGACAAAAATGCAGGTGAGCTGGTCGCCGATCGCCTTATGCAAGAGCGCGGCCGTCACTGAAGAATCGACGCCGCCGCTCAAACCGAGCACGACTTTTTGATTGCCCACCTGTTTCCTGACGCGCGCGCAAGCTTCTTCGATAAAGGAGCCCATCGTCCAGTCCATCGCGCAGTGGCAAATGTGATAAACGAAATTTTGCAGGATCTCCTTCCCGCGCGGGGTATGCGCAACCTCGGGGTGAAATTGCAGTCCGTAGAGCTTGCGTCCGGGATCTTCGATTGCGGCGAATTTCGAGTTTTCGGTGCGGGCTGCTCCGCGGAAACCGGCAGGCAGCGTTGTCACCTTATCGCCATGACTGCTCCAGATGTCGATCTGTTCGCCGAGTCCATCGAATAATTGCGAGCTGTCGGTGATATGCAGCATGCCTGGCCCGTATTCGCGGCGCGGGCTGAACTCCACTTCACCGCCGAGATGATGCGCCATTAGTTGCATCCCGTAGCAAATGCCGAGCACGGGGATTCCGAGCGAAAAGATCTTGGAATCAAGATGTGGCGCGCCTTTGTCGTAAACGCTTGCCGGCCCCCCGGAAAGGATTATGCCATTCGGTTTCAGCTTTGCGATTTCGGTCGCCGGCGTGTCGAAGGGAACAATTTCCGAATACACCTGGCACTCGCGAATGCGCCGCGCGATAACCTGTGTGTACTGCGAGCCGAAATCCAGAATGAAAATTTTCGAGTGCGCCAATGGAGCCACCGTCTTCACTGCGTTACGGATGAGTTTGCGGCACGCTATGCTGGCCGGCCGGATCATCGGGAGGTCGCTCGATTGGGCCAAGTGTTCCCTGGCCGGTCACGCCGCGCTCAAATTGCCCTTGTACTTCCTGCGCGCTGTGTTGTTCAAGCGGATCAGCGCAGCCGCCCGCGACCAGCCATGCGATAATTAGCAGGATCGACGTGGGTTTCATCTGCTCATTTTAGAAAGCGAGCGCGGCATTGCAAGAAGGTTGAAGCGATGAAGCGTTGAAGCGGTACGTTATTAGTGGTTGCCGCTTTAACGCCTTAACGTTTCAACTGTTTAACGCGCGTCATGATTGAGCCGGAACTCTTGCTTCAAGGCTATCGGCTTGGTGTTTTCCCGATGGCGATGGAGGACGGCACGATCGAATGGTTCTCGCCGGATCCTCGCGCAATCCTACCCCTGGAAGATTTTCACATACCGCACGCTTTGCGGCGTCTCCTGCGCAAGAAACTTTTTCAAATCAAGATTAACAATCGTTTCTCGGAAGTGATCGAAGCTTGCGCCAGGCGCGAAGATACCTGGATCAACCTGGAGATCATTGAAAGCTACACCCGGATGCATGAGCTTGGATATGCGCATTCGGTGGAAGCGTGGGCCAACGGCAAGCTCGCCGGTGGCCTATACGGTGTCGCGATCGGGGGCGCGTTCTTCGGCGAATCCATGTTCCATCGCGTTACCGATGCATCAAAGATTGCGTTAGTTGGGTTGGTCGAACATTTGCGCGCCCGGAAATTCGCACTGCTCGATACGCAGTGGCTCACGCCGCATCTCCAGCAATTCGGCGGTCTCGAAATTTCGCGGAACCATTATCTGCGTCTCCTGCGCAGAGCGGTCGAACTGCCGCGCAAATTCTAACTGTCATCCTGAGCGGAGCGCAGCGGAGTCGCCTTGAGAAAAGTTGCGGACCCGGCTGGCCGTCCGTACCGGTCTGACCGTTGAGTGCTTCCCGTTTTCTGCTTTAATGAAGGCCCGCAACGCGATGCGGACGCAAGATCGGTATTTAGCAGCGGCTGGGTAGCTCAGTTGGCAGAGCAGTGGACTGAAAATCCACGTGTCGGCGGTTCGATTCCGCCCCCAGCCAGATTTTTCAGACACGTTCAAATTTCATATGAAGGATTGGACAGACGGCGGGGAGGAATGGTCGGAACCATGGGGAA
>JBKOXU010000130.1:0-38427 GCA_046725095.1 Verrucomicrobiota bacterium | reverse complement strand
CCTTCAGCGTTGCCATATACGCGGCGAAGCACGAATGACGAATCTCGAAGGAAGTCCGAATGTTCTAATTACCGAAAGCGCACTGATGTTTCTTTCGTCATTCAGACTTCGTCATTGTTTCGTCATTCGTCATTCGTCATTTCCCAGTGACTCTTTCGCCTGAGAAAAAGATTGCCGGGGTGCTTGTGCCGCTGTTTGCGCTGCGGGGCCAGAACGATCTTGGAATCGGCGATATCGGTGCGCTGCGGGAGTTTATTGATTGGGCCGCGGAAATCGGATTCAAGCTCGTCCAACTCCTGCCGATCAACGAGACGGGAGCCGATAATAGCCCTTACAACGCGATAAGCGCGCTGGCGATCGAACCCACTACGCTACAGCTTGGGCCAGGCTTTCCGGAGGACTTAACAGCCGATGACTTTGATGTTGCGCTCGCCGGCGTGAATCTTCCCGCTCTCCGCAGCAGCGGAGTCAGGTATCGCCAGGTCAAGAAACTGAAACGACGTCTGCTTGAGAAAGCATTCGCAAATTTCTCCGCTCGCACCAGCCAAGAGCGGCAGTCCGGTTTTCGGAAATTCTGCGAAGAAGAAGCCGCGTGGCTACACGATTACGCATTTTTTAGGGTACTGATGGAGGAGAACGACGACAGTCCCGCCTGGAATCGGTGGCCCGCGCAGCATCAATCAATCCAAAGGGCGCGGACCTGGCTGCACGATCTGCCGCAAGATCAACAAGCAGCCATGAAGGATCGCCAACATTTTTTCAGTTACGTGCAATGGATTGCCCATCAGCAGTGGCGCGAGATTAAATCATACGCAGAAGGACGCGGCGTCGCACTGATGGGCGATATTCCTTTTGGCGTCAGCTACCACAGTGCCGATGTTTTCGCGCGGCCGGATGAATTTGTGCTCGATTGGGCCGGCGGCGCACCTCCCGAGCCTTACTTCAAGGACGATGAGTTCACCCAAAAATGGGGACAAAACTGGGGCATTCCGCTTTATCACTGGGACAGGATGCGCTCGAACAATTTTGCGTGGTGGCGCGAGCGTGTGCGCGCAGTCCGACGCATTTTTCATCTCTTTCGCATCGATCACGTCCTAGGATTTTATCGCATTTACGCTTTCCCGTGGCGGCCACGTAAGAACAAACAGTTTCTCTCGCTCGATTGGCGTCAGATGCTTGAGCAAACCGGCGGCCGCGCTCCGCATTTCGTACCGCGCGACGATGATACCGCCGAGACCTGCGAGGCGAATAAACGAAATGGCGAAGAATATCTGCGTGTCGCCCTGGAAGAAGCTGGAGCCACGCGCGTGATCGGCGAAGATCTTGGCGCGGTGCCCAGTTACGTGCGCCCAAACCTGCGGTCACTTGGTATTGCCGGATTTAAAATTCCGCAGTGGGAAGTGTATGGTGGACAAGTCACGCCAGGAGACAAGTATGAACGGCTCTCAGTTGCAACTTACGCGACGCACGACCACAAACCGATTCGAGCTTTATGGGAGGAGGCTTTCGAGCGGCCGACAGCTACGTCGGAGCAATCGAGATTCGATTTAGCGAAAATCGCCGTCTTCGCTGGCCTCGATCCAAGCCTCGATAAAGTCGATTTTGAAAAAGACTTTTATCCGGCCATCATGGAAGCGCTTTTCAAGAGCAACGCCTGGATTGCCATCGTCATGATCACGGATGTGCTGGCGCGGAACTACCGCTTCAACGTTCCCGGCACGACAGGAAGTTCGAATTGGACGCGGCGGATCCAAAGGAGCGTCGCAAACCTTCGATCGAGTCCAACGGAACGAAAGCGAATGCAAATGGTTCACGATCTGCTGGAGAAGAGCCTAAGACTATAGCCGCGGCGTCTTTTTTTCTCCGGGGAGCACAGGCTGCCAGCCTGTAGTTCGCGGCAGCTTGCCGCGAACATTCCTGCTACGCCCCGAGTGAATGCGATCCTAAACCGCCGGGCAAGCTGCCCGGCGGGACAGCCTGGCAGCCTGTGCTCCCCCGGAATCGCACGAAAGGCGCACATAAAAATCGATGTTTATCTGTGTGAATCTGTGGCTAAAGGATAGATATGAAATCTCCGATTAAGGTCGCTGTCACCGGCGCCGCCGGGCAGATTGGTTACTCGCTTGTTTTTCGTATCGCCTCCGGAGAAATGTTCGGACCGGAGCAACCGCTCACCCTGCATTTGATCGAGATTCCAAATGCACTCGACGCACTCAATGGCGTGGTGATGGAATTGCACGATTGCGCTTTTCCGTTTCTCGAATCGGTGGTGCCGACCGCTGACTTGGATGAAGGATTTCGCGACATCAATTGGGCGTTGCTGGTCGGCAGTATCCCGCGCAAGGCCGGTATGGAACGGAAAGATTTGCTCGGGATCAACGGCAAGATTTTCATCGGGCAAGGTCAGGCGATCGAAAAGAACGCAGCCGCTGATGTGCGCGTGCTCGTGATTGGAAATCCGTGCAACACGAATTGTTTGATTGCGATGAACAACGCGAAAGAAATTCCGCGCGATCGCTGGTTCGCCATGACCCGGTTGGATGAAAACCGGGCGCGTGCCCAGCTTGCGCACAAGGCCGGCGTCGAAATTACTCGCGTCACCAATATGACCATTTGGGGTAATCATTCCTCGACCCAGTATCCTGATTTTTACAACGCGAAGATCGACAATCGCCCTGCAAACGAAGTGATTTGCGATGAGAAATGGTTGAAGGAAGAATTTATTTCGAGCGTGCAGCAGCGTGGCGCAGCCGTGCTCAAGGCGCGCGGGCTTTCCTCCGCCGGTTCCGCCGCGAACGCAATTGTTGATACCGTGCGTTCGCTCACGAATGACACACCGGGCGACGATTGGCATAGCGTGGCCGTTTGTTCCGACGGAAGTTATGATGTCGATAAAGAGTTGATCTCGTCGTTCCCAGTGCGCGTTCGCAGCGGGAAGTGGGAGATCGTGCAGAAAGTGCCGATCAATGAATTTAGCCGGGATAAGATCGACAAGTCGGTCGCCGAGCTGAAAGAAGAGAAATCGCTCGTGAGCGACTTATTGTAAAGGCGGTCCTGACCGTCGGGCGAATAATGCGGCGCTGATAGAGCGCTGCTACAGAAGTTTCTCGCCGGTCAATCGTTCGAATGCTTCCACATATTTGGCGGAAGTCTTCGCGATCACATCCTGCGGAAGCGATGGCGCCGGCGGCGTTTTGTCCCAATCAAGGGTCTCCAGATAATCGCGCACGAATTGTTTGTCGAAGCTGGGCGGACTTTGACCCACCACGTATTGATCTTTTGGCCAGAACCGAGATGAGTCGGGCGTGAGGCATTCGTCGATCAGGAGCAATTTCCCATCGACAACGCCGAACTCGAATTTCGTATCCGCTACGATAATCCCGCGCTGGGCGGCATGATCGCGGCCCGCAGCATAAATTTGCAAACTCAAGCCGCGCACACGCTCCGCCATTTCACTACCCAAAATTTGGCAACACGCGTTCATATCGATGTTGAGGTCGTGTCCGGCATCGCTCTTTGTCGCCGGAGTAAAAATTGGCTCCGGCAATTGCGAGGCGAGTTGCAATCCCGGCGGCAATTTTTCGCCGCAAACGCTTTGCGATTCCTGATATTCTTTCCAGCCGGAGCCGGCCAGATACCCACGCACAACGCATTCCACCGGCAGTGGCTTTGTTTTGCGCACGATCATCGAGCGACCGGTCAGCTGATCGCGAAATGCGTGTAGTTCTTGCGGGAAGTCGTCGAAATCCACCGTGACGAAGTGATTATCGATCTTACTGAAGCGTTTGAACCAAAACACCGATAGCTGATTCAAGACTGCGCCCTTGTGCGGAATCGGATCGGGCAAAATCACATCAAAAGCCGAAAGCCGATCGGTCGCGAGGAAGAGAAGTGTTTCCCCGAGATCAAAAACTTCGCGCACCTTGCCGCTGCGCAGTTTTTTGATTCCGGGAAGATCGATAAAGGATTGTGGAGAGGCTGCCATAATTGCGACATGATTACTGCATGGCTGGAATCGTCGTCAAACCACGTGCGCGAATTTTACACGGCCACGACTGGGTGTTTTCCAGTGAAGTACTGAAGGTTTTCGGGAAACCGGCGGACGGTGATGTCATCTCCCTCAAAGACGGCAGGGATCATTTGATCGGCAGCGCAATTTACAACTCGAAATCGCAAATTGTAGCGCGACGTTTCTCGCGGCGGAAACAGGATCTCGATCTGGACTTCTTCAACCGCCGTATCGCACAAGCCGCCGAATACCGAGCGCGACGAGGTGTCGATCCGAAGCTTTGCCGCCTCGTCTGGAGCGAAAGCGACGGACTTCCCGGCGTGATCATCGATCGCTACGGCGATTATCTTGTGCTGCAAACGCTCACTCGGGGGATGGATAGCCGAAAGGATTTGATAATGAATGCAATCGTCGATCTTTTCGGCGACGTCACAATCGTCGAGCGCAATGACCTGGCGGTTCGCCGTGCGGAAGGTCTCGAATTGCGCAACGACGTTTTGCGGGGAGACGCTTCTTCGCCGGTCGAAATCGTAATCAGCGGTCTAAGGTTTGAAGTCGATCTCTTGCATGCGCAAAAGACTGGCTTTTACCTCGATCAAAAGCAGAACTACGAAACAATCGCGCAATATGCCGAAGGGCGCCGCGTGCTCGATTGCTTCACAAACCAGGGAGCATTCGCATTGGCGTGTGCTCGCGCCGGAGCCGCCGAGGTGACGGGAGTTGAAGAAAATTCGGCGAATATTGCCGCCGCGAAACGAAATGCGGCGCGAAACAATCTGGAAGTGGAATGGATGGAGCAGGATGTCTTTCAATTCCTGCGCGCCGCCGAGAAAAGGCAGGCGCAATATGATTTGATTGTTCTCGACCCACCATCATTCACAAAAACGAAAAGTGGGCTGCGAGACGCGATGCGCGGTTATCGCGAACTCCACGTTCGTGCCTTCAAATTGCTGTCGCGCGATGGCGTGCTCGCGACGTTTTCGTGCTCACATCACGTCAGCGAAAAGGCGCTCGGGCAGATGATCGCCGATACGCTGGTGGACGCAAGGCGCTCAGCTCGCCGGCTACGTCGTTTTGAGCAGGCGCCTGATCATCCAGTCGTTCCGACTTTGCCGGAGACGGAATATTTCAAAGGCGTCCTCCTGGAAATGATGCCGGGACGATGATGAAGACAGTCCGATGGTAGGGAGGGATCGCCGAGCCGTCCGCTTGTCCGAGCTCCCTCGGCGTGCCTGGCGGACACGCCGTAACATTCGATGCGAAATGAAAATTTTCCTTTTGGAAAATCTCTGGAATTCTTAAGTGAGCCATTTAATGTGGCGCTACAGCGAGCCTGAAGGACACGTCACGATTTGTCATGGCAGAGAAAATTCGACCGGTTGAACAGATGCTGGAACTGAATGAGGAGGACACGCTCTCCTCGGAGCATCTGGACTCGCAAGTGCAAAAGGCGCAGGAGCAATTGCTCCAGCTCAAGCGCCAGCAGGAACAGATAGAAAAACAAAAGCGGGAACTCGAAGAACTCAGCCGTCGCCAGGAAGAATTGGAGCGCGGTCGCACGGAGATGACCGACAAGTTAACGCGCGCGCTCGTTGTGCTCGAGCGCGAAGCGTATAACGCGCAAAAACGGCTCGAGCAGATCCGCGCCACTCGAGAAAGTTTCGGTCAGCATTTGCAATTAGTCGAAGCGATCGATCCAAAGAGCTGGAATCCTGACGATTTGCACAAGGAATTGAGCCGCGCTTTAAGCACGGTGGATGACGCACGCACCGAGTACAGCGAGCAGCGCAGCAGGTTGCAAGCAACTGGCGAGAACGCTGGCGATACGCGATTGCCTGACATCGCGTCGGATGCGTACGAGAGCAACGGGGGACGCTCATTTTCTCAGTGGTTTCAAATCGGCGTCGCTCTCACGTTGCCACTGATTATTTTTGGCATTATCGCTCTTGTTGTTTTCTTTTGGATGGCCAGCCGGTGATGGCGATGTTTCGTCGCTCGCCTATATCGCCTTCGCCGCTTCGCCGCAGGCAGGAAGAAATAGCGCGAACGGAAGCGGAACTGCGTGAGAAGGTCGAAAAACTCGAGCGCATGGTCATAAATGGGCCGCAGAGCGCGGAGGACACATCTCGGCCGCCAAGAGAGAAGAGGCGCCAAAAGAACAATACAGGCGATAAACAACTCCACGTCTCAGTTGCCCTGGAAGACAGACACTACTTCGATAGGAGCGGAACCAGCCGGCGTCGGCCGCGTTCACTGCGCAAAGCGCGACGGGAGGGTCGGATGGTTTTTCTGCTGCTTGCCGCGGCGCTCGCGGTGGCGGTCATCTGGCTGATGAGCCATCTCCACTTTTGACCCCGAAAAGCTTTCGGGGTTGATTGACAGCCATGACGAAGACTTCCGACCTCGATGTCGCGTACGTCGCCAGGCTGGCGCGGCTAAATCTGACCGACAAGGAGACTGAGCTTTTCCAGAAGCAGCTCGGCGATGTATTAAAATACGCTGAGAAACTGCGCGAAGTGGATGTGAGTAATGTCGAAGCGGCTGCTCATGCGCTCCCAATTTTTAATGTTTTCCGAGAAGATGCGCCGCGCGATTGGTTTACGGCGCAGCAAGCAGTGAGCAACGCGCCCCGCCAGGCAAACGGCCTTTTCATTGTCCCGAAAGTGGTGGAATGACGGGAAAGGATCTCCCGGCGCTGAGCATCGCCGATTTGCAATCCCTGTTGCGCGACCGGGAAGTCTCACCGCGCGAAGTACTCGAGGCACTAAGAGCGCGCATCGAAGCTGTGGATGAAGAAATCGATGCCTATCTCTCACTCGATTTTGAAGCTGCAGCAAAGGAAGCGGAGAAAGCGAATGTCGATCTTCCGTTGGGCGGCGTGCCGATTGCGATCAAAGACATCATTAACGTAGCAGGTGAGCCCTGCACTTGTGCGTCAAAGATCTTGCGCAGCTATCGCGCGCCTTACGATGCGACCGTCATTCGAAAATTGCGCGCCGCGGGCGCAATTCCTTTTGGCAGAACCAACATGGACGAGTTCGCCATGGGTTCGTCGACCGAAAATTCCGCCATGAAATTGACGCGCAATCCGTGGGACCTGTCCCGCGTACCGGGAGGCTCCAGCGGCGGTTCAGCCGCAGCGGTTGCAGCCCATGAGGCTTTCGGCGCACTCGGGACGGAGACAGGCGGATCGATTCGGCAACCGGCCGCCCTTTCAGGTGTTGTTGGCCTGAAACCGACCTACGGCCGCGTTTCGCGTTTTGGCGTGGTCGCGTTCGCTTCGTCGCTTGACCAAGTCGGTCCGTTAACAAAAACAGTGCGGGATTCAGCGCTGATTATGAACGCGATCGCTGGCCACGACCGGCAGGAAACAACCTCTTTGAACGAACCAGTGCCTGATTATACCGCCCGGCTGGGAAAGGATTTGCGCGGCTTCCGATTGGGCCTGGCGAAGGAATACATGATCGAAGGGATCGATCCTCAGGCCAAAACTGCAATCAATGCGGCGGTGAAACATCTGAATTCGCTAGGCGCGGAGATCGTCGATGTCTCATTGCCGCATACCGATTATGCGACCGCAGTCTACTACATTCTCGCTACGGCGGAGGCTTCCGCGAACCTGGCCCGCTTTGATGGTGTGCGTTACGGATATCGAACGGAGAATCCAAAGGATTTGCTCGATTTTTACGGTCGAACGCGGGGAAAGGGTTTTGGCTTGGAAGTAAAACGCCGCATTATTCTCGGCACTTATGTTTTGAGCTCCGGTTATTACGATGCGTATTATTTGCGTGCGCAAAAAGTGCGGGAGTTAATCCGCCAGGATTTTGCAAAGGCGTTCGAGAAAGTCGATGCGCTGATTTCTCCAACGTCGCCCGTGCCAGCATTCAAATTTGGCGAACGCACAGCCGATCCATTGCAAATGTATCTGGCCGACATCTTCACCAGCCCCGCAAATCTCGCCGGAATTTGTGGAATCAGTGTGCCATGCGGCTTCGCTGAAGTCGATGGACATCGGTTGCCAATTGGTCTGCAGTTGTTAGGTAAAGCACTCGACGAAGCGCGCCTTTTGCAAATCGCGCACGGTTACGAGCAAAGCACCGATTGGCACAAAGCGCGTCCATCGATTACCGCTGGAAAGGAAACGGCGAAGTAGAAACAGTGACAAAGCCGACGACGGGATTCGAACCCGTGACCTGCGGTTTACGAAACCGCTGCTCTACCAGCTGAGCTACGTCGGCGCGACGGACGCCAAGATTACATCCGGAGGCGCTTGACACAAGCGTCTACAGCGGCAGTACAAATGTCTGGCCAATTTCGCACAGAGCGATCCGTTCGGGCGCGCCGTGCAGCGCCCCTTTAAAGCGTTCGATGGGTTCCCGCAATGGCTCGAAACTGAGGCGAAAGGTTCGATGATGCACCGGCATGATAAATTGCGCGCCAGCAGCGTTTGCCATCTCCACTGCCTGCTCGGGTGTACAATGCGAATGAATCCAGGGATTGTACGCGCCGATTGACATGATCGCGAGATCGAGGGGGCCGCGCTTACGCAATTCGGCAAAGCTGTTCGTCAGTGCGGTGTCACCCGCGAAAAGAACGCGCCGTCCATTTCTCTCGATTAAATAGCCGTTGTAACCGCGGTAAGTGTCGCGCTGTTTCCGCGCGCCCCAGTGTTTCACCCGCAGGCCGATGATATCAATGTCGCCAGCCGCAGTCTTGAGAGTCTTCCGCTCGTCCCAACGTAGCTCGGTGATGTCGCGTAGACGTGTCCCCCTTAACAAATCTCGCGTGTTCGAAGCAGTGATTACGCAAGTGTTTTCATCAAACCGGTGGAGCGTTCGCAGATCGAAATGGTCGAAGTGCGCGTGCGACAGCAGGACAACGTCGATCTTTGGCAGCTCGCGGAATTCAAGCGCAGGCGCGGTCAATCGTTTCGGACCGATTGTGAATCCTGGTAATCGAATCCCGATTCGCGGAAAAAGTACGGGATCGGTCAGGATCTTTACGCCGAAGAAATTGATGAGCACAGTTGCGTGACCGATCCAGGCCAACGTCACTCCCGCATCATTCCACTTCGAAGGCTCCGGTTTGGCAAAAGCTGGGGTAATCGGACGCCAACTTTCCACGGTCCATTCACGCCAAAGATGGGCAATCCAACGACGCCCACCGGAGCTGCGCAGAGTTCGTTGTTGCTGTGCTTCCATTAAATGAATCAGGAACCCAGGAAAACAGGAAAAACGAATCCAAGATTTTCCTGCGTCGACACAACGCTATCCTCGTTTTGAACGAAGACGCGCGTGCATGGGTGAGGTTAGTTGCTCAGCGGCGCGCTTCGCAGCCGCCTTCGCGTAGCTTCGGCACGTCAGGCAACGAAGCGGCTACAGGTGGTTATTTAACGCCCGCTGAATAATTCTTTGAGAGCCTTCCAAAGAGTTCTGCTCGGTTTCGGCTTGCCAGCGCGCGCGACAAGCACGGGACAATTCGCGCGGTTTAAGATGCTTCGGGTCAGATCACCCATAATGTAATGACGGAGCAGCCCGCGCGCTTGCGGCGTGCCGGTGACGATCAAATCGTAATCACCTTCCCGCGCTTCCTCGAAGACTTGGTCGATCACAATGCCGTGCCGAAGCCGCACTGCGGTCGGAACACCGAGGCGTTCGAGCTCTCTTTTTTGTTGGCGCAGATTTGTTCCAAGTTCCGATTTGGATTGGAGCAGCTGATCGACATCTTCTTCGAGTCGCACCAAGTCGGAATAAATCGCCGGTGGCTCGGCCATGACGTGCAGCAACGTCACGGAAGCCCCGGTCGCCGCAGCCAGCTTGCCGGTGAACTCTATCGCTCGCTCGATAAATTCCTTTCCGCCGGTGCAAACAAGAAAACGCTGCAAGTGTTTGCATTCGCCAATCGCCACGAGCACCGGCGGCTGAATCGCTTTGATCACTTCGTAGGTCTTTGCTGAGCGCCAGTAATACCCGGTGGCTCCAGTCCATCGCGCCCCGATGACGACAAGATCGTAGCTCGCTTTGGATGTCCGATCGAGAATCTCCCGGATGGGTTCGCCGGCGTGCACGATGACATCCAGAGCCACATTCCGTGAGCGGATGCGTTGCGCTTGCTTCTCGAGTGCTTCGCGCAACGAAGCTTCGTCTTCCGATTTTTCCGCAATACCGAAGAGCGTGGTTTCAGCTTTCAGTGGGCTGGCTAACAATCCTCCCAGTTCGATCGCGCTTTCGGCGGCTGGTGTTCCATCGCTGCAAATCAAAATCTTCATTGTGCGTTACAACTTGTGGCCAGTAAAGAGAGTATAAATCACGATAGCTGCGCCAATCAGCGGCAGCGGCACGAAAGCGAGCCGGATTTTCGGGCCGGCGAAATATTGCGTTGCGACCACCCCGATCTGGGCGCCGATGACTGCGCCAGTGTGCATGACGAGCGCGATCAGAATATCCACGTTGCCTTTGATCGCGTGGGTGATCGTTCCGTAACTGGCTGATATCACAACCTCAAAAAGATCCGTTCCCACGGCGAGATGGGTGGGTATTCCCAGGACGTAAACCATCGAAGGCATCCGAATGTACCCTGCGCCACCGCCGAGGAAACCGCTGAAGAGCCCACCAACAAACGCGACCACGAGAATAGTCCAGAGAGAAATTTCCCGGATGCCCGAAGTAGGCAATGAGATCATCGGCCAAATTTTCATTCGTTGAATCATTTGAGTGACCGGGCCGAACGCGGAGTGATCCTCCTTCAAGTCCGGGTCTTTTGCCGTTGGATGTTTTCTCGCAGAGGCCTTTTTGCCTAACCGGAGTGTTTTTTGGCTCTCCCAGAGCATAAAGACTGAAATACTAAGATAAACAATAATGGCGACAAAGCTGACCACCGTGTTCACGTTGCCTGTGCGCTTCAGCGCCTGGATTAACTGCGCACCGGCTTCCGCGCCGCCGATGGTTCCCAATGCCATGATTAGTCCCAATTTGAGATCGACATTGCCCAGCGCGCGATGCTGCCTGGCCGCGACTATCGACTTGCCTACGATGTGCGCGAGGTCTGTTCCTACTGCATAATTCCAATCCACCCCCATCAAACGCAGCGCGGGACCGGCAATGAAACTTCCGCCGACGCCAAAAAACCCGCCCAAAATTCCGATGATAAAGCCGACAACGACCAGGTAGATCGGGTTGATGTGTGAATTGGAGATTGGGAAAAACACGGGTTATCTCCAGTGGCGGCGCAGGAAGCGAAGCAAAAGCGTCGCTACCGCGTCCAAAACAACGGCTTGACCGACGACCAGCAAGATGGCGACTGCGGCATAAAGGTAACGATGTTGCGTTTCGAGCCGATACAGCCATTCGCCCAGAAGATGAAGAACCAGGAAGAAATAGGCGGTGACGAGAATCGAATAAATCACCAGTTCGACCGCAAATACTCGCAGGCTTTTGGCAGTATTCTTTTTCATTAACCCGGAGAAAATTGAGGGGTTGGACCCTTAAATCGCAGAATCAACAGATTCTAAGTCACCAAATAAATCGACGGATAATGAGCTTTCGGTTCCAACGTTTCAACGATTTAACGCGCTTTGTGCGAGTTGCACGCAAGCCCGCCAGCGGGCAAAGTAATTGCGTAGGGAGCGTTTCTTTCTAACGTTCCACTTCACCTTCAGGGAAAACCATGGCCGATGCCGCAAACAAATACGCCGAAAACGTAGAAGGCAAATTCTACGTCGATGATCAATGCATCGACTGTGATTTGTGCCGGGAGACCGCGCCCGCCAACTTCAAACGGAACGACGACGGCGGCCATTCCTACGTTTACAAGCAGCCGGAGACGCCGGAAGAAGAAGCGCTCTGCAAGGAAGCGATGGAAGGTTGCCCAGTCGAAGCGATTGGTAGCGACGGGGCTTAGATGGTAGGGCGCGACCGCTTGCCACGGCGGAGCCCGTCCAAGGCGGAGGCGGGCCGGGCACGCCGCAAACGCGCGAACCCAAAGACAAACGCTCAACTCTCAGCTCATTCGTGCCCTATCGCCCTGACTATTGCGGGATCAGACAGCAGCGCTGGCGCCGGTGTTCAGGCCGATCTGAAAACTTTCTCGGCCTTGGCCGTTTATGGATTGACCGCGGTCACCTGTGTCGTTGCCGAAATTCCTGGAAAAATCTCTGGGATTGAACCGGTCAGCGCTGACCTCGTGCGCGAACAGATCACGCTTCTGTGCCGAAATTTCCCGATTGCAGCGGCGAAGATCGGACTGCTCCACACCGCCGAAATCGTTGAAACGGTCGCACGCGCGCTCGCCGATTTTTTGGCCAACTCTGCCAAGCGTTTTCCTCTCGTCATCGATCCGGTTATGACGGCAACCAGCGGTGATCGACTTCTGGAACCCAGTGCGATCGAGCTTTATGAGAAGGAGTTATTTCCGCTGGCTGCTCTGTTGACGCCCAACCTGGACGAAGCGGAAAAACTGATGGGCGAGCCAATTCGCGATCTGCAGGCAATGCGCAAAGCCGGACACAAAATGCAAAAAAAATATGGCGCGTCGATTTTGCTCAAGGGCGGACACCTTACCGGCAAGGACGCCGTCGATCTGCTCTTTGCCGGTGACAAGATTAGCGAGTTCTCGGCGCCCTTTCTGAGCGGAGTTGCAACCCACGGCACCGGCTGCATTTATTCGGCAGCCATTACCGCTGGTCTTGCCTCCGGTTTATCGCTGGAAGCGGCGATCAGACGAGCCAAGAAGTACGTGACCGAATCAATCGTGCGACATTTCCGCTGGACGCTGCGTTCTGGCAAGATCCTCGACGCTCTTAACCATTCGCTAACGCTGTAGCCGCGATCGGCGATCGCGACCAGTGAGGTCATGGCCCCGGCTACAACTACACGATCTCACGCGCCCGCTTGCTTTTTCTCCCAGCGCTTCAATTCCATCGCTGCCAGGGCAGCGGCGGTTTCAGCCTGTTTTTTGCTTCGACCGCTGCCCTGACCAAGTACGATTCCCTCCCAGACAGCTTGCACGACAAATGTCTTTTCGTGCTCAGGCCCGCTTTGCGAAACTAATTCATAGACAGGGCTGCCGGGCGAAATGCTTTGCAATAACTCCTGCAAATGACCTTTCGGGTTGATTTCGATAGGCTCTTCCGCGAGTTGCGCTAGGTCGGAGCGGGCCTGTGCTAGAATGAATTCTCTCGCAGCATCAAGACCGCCATCCAGATAAATGGCGCCGATGAGCGCTTCAAACGCGTCCGCCAAAGTCGACGTTCGCTCGCGCCCACCACTGGCTTCCTCGCCCCGTCCCATCAAAAGATAACGGCCCAAATCGAGAGCCGCCGCGTGCATCTTCAACGTTTCGCGGGAAACGAGCCGCGAACGCAATTTTGTTAGTTGTCCTTCGGCTTCGACGCCAAAACGGTGAAAGAGATGTTCGCTAATCACAAGCTGAAGGACAGCGTCGCCGAGAAATTCCAGACGCTGATTATCAAAATGACAGCGTTGAGTTTCATGGCCCAGACTGGGATGCGTGAGCGCCTCCGCCAAGAAGAGTGAATTCCGGAATTTATAAACGATACGTTCCTCTATTGGAGTCATGTCTTTGTCATTCTGAGCGAAATTAAAGAATCTCTCAACCTTCCTGAATTCGATGCAGACGGGGCCCGGCAATAAGGCGAGTTTCATTTTTAGCCCTGGCGAGGGTGCGAAACCGACACCTGCGTGAATTAGTGGACGCGCAGTACGATTACTGTCATGCCAGCTGAGCCGAGGTGCCCATCGAACAGAACGCGAAGCGACTGTTAGCCTAGTTGTGGGTGCTACCGCTTCTGATAAACCTCGAGCGAGGTGACGACATCGAGGGCGCGCTGTAAGACCGGATCGTGGGCCGGTTGTTTCGGGGGCCCGCGTTCGCGGCGTTGCTGTGCGGCCCCCCAAGTCTCGAGCTCCGGATTTGTTCCGGCTAATAGGGCTGCCTCATTCATGTGCGGACGTTCTGTTTCGTAAACAAATGGACCCATTCCTTTCTCGGCGCTCAATTGAAAAATTTGCCGCTTGTCTGCCGCCGGCATCTCGACGGGCAAATCTGTTGTCATTCCGTCCGCAAATAACGAACGCCCCTCGGGCGAAACCGCTTCCGCCACCGCAACTCGCAGAATTTTGCCGCCGGGTAAGGGCAAATCGGAGTATTCGGCTGCGCGA
The DNA here is from genome assembly GCA_046725095.1 of Verrucomicrobiota bacterium. Taxonomy (GTDB): domain Bacteria; phylum Verrucomicrobiota; class Verrucomicrobiia; order Chthoniobacterales; family UBA10450; genus Udaeobacter. The sequence continues at coordinate 24,240 of JBKOXU010000130.1, read as the reverse complement.
CCGGCAGTCGGTTGGCCGATCAGCAAGGCTTTGTCATAAAATCGCAGAGCGGACGCAACTGCTTCGGCTCCGCCGGAAGTGTCGCCATCGGCGAGCACCATGATCAGACCTTGAAAGGCCGGAGCTCGATCAGAACTAAAGACGCGATCCTGACGCGCGGCCGGTTTGCGCAGTGTGAAGAGCGGCTGGCCTTTGGGGCAAAATCGCTTCGCAAATTCTGCGGCCAAACCGAAATCAGTCGTTCCCGGGCTGGAGCGAAGATCGACAATTACCGCGTCTACCTTTCTCGCGGCAAAATTCCCAAGGCTCTTATCCATTGCCTGAAGATTAGCGCCGTTGAGCGACCCGAGGCGGAGATAGCCGATGTGATCGTCCAAAACATCGCTATAAAACGCGCTCGGAGTTTCCAACGGCGCACTCTCCTTGTTTGGCAAAAGCATCACGCCGCGCGGCAACCGAGCTATCAGACCCTCTACGGTCGCCCGATTCAATTCCGTGTCGGTAATTGCATCGGGATTTGCGAAATTGCTTTTCAATAGCGTGATCACTGCCTGCAAATCTGCCGGTCCCAAGGAATCAACCAATTCCTTTGTCGTGGGCTTTTTTGCCGGCGAGGGCAATAACGCGGCAGGCGGACTCGATGCAATGGGCGGAGGCATTACTGGTTGCGTTGGCGCGGGCCATGCCGGCGTCGGCGATTGAGCGAGGAGATTCGCGCCTAACATCGCGATCGCAAGAGTCGTGAGCGAGAATCGAGATATCACGGTAAACTCCCGACGTTATCCCTAACGGCGTTCAGAGCAATATCGCGCCGGTAATGACAGTTCTCGAAATCTATGCGGGAAACTGCCTCGTAGGCGCGCGCGCGAGCGGCTTCGATCGTTGATCCCAATGCAGTGACCGCGAGCACGCGGCCCCCGGCAGTCACAATTTTATCATTCACGCGCTTCGTTCCGGCGTGGAAAATTTGCACCGTATCGATCCTTGCCGCTTCGCCGAGCCCGAAAATGACTCTGCCGGTTTGGTATTTGCCTGGGTAACCGCCCGAGGCAAGCACAACCGTCACCGCTGGACGCGAGTCCCACTCGATTGTGCGTCCTTCGACTTTTCCGTCGATCGTTGCTTCCAACAACGGCAATAAATCGGATTTCATTCGCGGCAAAATTGCCTCTGTCTCCGGATCACCAAAACGACAGTTGAACTCGAGGACGCGCGCGCCAGCCGGGCTGATCATGAGACCGGGATAGAGTAAGCCGCGGAATGTAATGTTCTTTTTATATAGACCGTCCAGCAGCGGCCGCATGATTTTTTTGTGAAATTGCTCCTCCAACTCAGCGGTCCAATTGTTTGCCGGACTAAACGCGCCCATTCCGCCCGTGTTAGGCCCAGCGTCGCCTTCCAGCGCTCGCTTGTGATCGCGCGCCGTTTGTAACAATCGATAGTTCGCGCCATCGACGATCGCGTGCAGTGAACATTCCGTGCCGCGCAAGAATTCCTCGATCACGACGCGCCGGCCCGCCTCGCCGAAACGTCCCTGATTCATCATCTCGTCGATTGTCGACCTTGCTGCAGCAGGATCGGACGCGATGATGACTCCCTTCCCGAGCGCAAGGCCGTCAGCTTTAATGACAACGGGAAATTGAAGCCGATCACAATACCGCAGCGCGTCGTCACTTTGTTCAAATGTGCCGGCCTCCGCTGTTGGAATTCCTTGCTCGTCCATCAGTTGTTTCGCGAAAATTTTGGAGAATTCGAGTCTTGCCGCCGTTTTGGTCGGCCCAAAAATGCGCAAACCTTCCTCACAAAACAGATCGACAATCCCGGCAGCAAGAGAGTCGTCCGGACCGACTACGGTTAGATCGACACGGTTTTCTTTAGCGAAGCGAACGAGTGATGCGAGATCACTTGCGGAAATCGCCACATTCTCGCCGACTTCGGCAGTGCCGGCGTTTCCCGGCGCACAAAAAATGCGCTCTGCGCACGGAGATTGCTTCAATTTCCATGCGAGCGCGTGTTCGCGCCCACCGCCACCAACGATAAGAATTTTCATAGCGACGGGCTTGACTGTAGAGAGAGCCACGCTGGCTGCGAGAAACTCTTAGATTTCGGCACAACAGTTATCGCTCGCGCAGAGGTGATTCGGCTGGCGAGACCGACAATTGCAGTTTTTCGGTGTGCCGAATGACCATCAACTTGCCGGGAACGCCGATCTGCTCACCCACTAACATTTTGTGCAGGTCGTGAACCGTACCGATCGGCGTCGCATTGAAGGCAACGATGATGTCGCCTTCCCGCAGACCGGCCATCTGCGCAGGGCTATCTTTTTCTACCGACACAACCAGCACGCCCCTTTCGAGCGGCAAATTGTAAAATCGGATCACGCGCCGATGCAGAGGCACATTTTGACCGGCGACCCCGATATAGCTGCGCCGAATTCTGCCGTCGCGAATCAGCCATCCGGCGACAAGCTTGGCGGTGTTGCTCGCAATTGCAAAACAGATCCCCTGGGCCGGTCGAATCATTGCCGTATTAACACCGATAACTTCTCCAGCTGAGTTGACGAGTGGCCCACCGGAGTTACCCGGATTCAGCGCCGCGTCGGTCTGAATGACATTGTCGATAAGCCGGCCCGATTGCGAATACATCGACCGACCAAGCGCGCTGATTACCCCCGATGTCACGCTCGCTTGGAATCCGAGCGGATTGCCGATTGCAATTGCGATTTGTCCGACGCGCAAACTTTCCGAATCGGCCAGACGGACGTGAACGAGATGGGGCGCATCGATCCGAATCACCGCCAGATCGGTCTCCGGATCATCACCGATGAGCTGTGCCGGATAATCGTGGCCGTCCGAGAGATTAACGACAATTCGGATAGCGCCGTGGACGACATGGCTGTTGGTCAAAATGAAGCCGTCAGGCGTAATCACAAATCCCGAGCCGCTTCCACCGATCTGGCGCTGGTGGCTTTTGCTTCGCTGTTGGATCTCGATGTTCGCGACCGCGGGCGCGACTCGATCGACTGCACTCACGACCGTCCGCGAATACTCGTCGAGCAATGAATAGTCGCTTGGAAAATCGTTTTTGCCTGCAAAACCAGAGCCAATTCGCGGCTGCGCATCGTTCAATAGGCGCACGGCGGCCGCCTTATCTTTCTCACGGACAACAAAATTTCTCTTCATTAATCAGCAAAAGATCAACACGTGGTTACTTATCGTCAACTACAGTCCTATGCTTCAATACACTCTGTTTGGGCTGTTACTCTCTTCTTGCGCGCAAAGCCGTGACGTTCTAAAAAGGAAACCATGCGAAAATCTTCCCCTGCCGGCTCAGTCATGGATGCGCAGTGCCCCTCCCGGCTTGTGCTTGACCGGATCGCGGACAAATGGACTGCGCTCATCATCCAGGTGCTAGCCAGCGATACAAAACGTTACGCCGAGCTTCAGCGCGAGATCGGCGGGATTTCGCAAAAAATGCTAACGCAAACTCTGCGCAGCCTCGAGCGCGACGGGTTGGTGCAACGCAAGGTGCATCCAGTCGTGCCGCCCAAAGTGGAATATTCCCTCACAAAGTTGGGACGAACCTTGATTGAGCCGTTACAGGCGCTCTGTCGCTGGTCGGAAAAACATTTGGCTGAACTTCAGGCAAATCGCGCCCGAGCAAAGGCGAGCGCTACAGAGTGATGGAGCACTGGCCCTCGTATTACGTCCGCTGAACCGCAGCTCAGATCACCCAGTCACACCAAAAAAACAGATCAATATCGTCGGCCAGTCCGATGAAGAACCAGAGCAGTGAGAAGCCATATCGGGCCGGCCATTCTTTGGCTGGGCCGCCCAGTTTCGTGGCACAGGCCTGCAGTTCATTCTTGAAAAACTGAGCCACACGGGAGCGCACTTTGTCGGTCAGTCGAGGCTTTTGCCTGTCTGCGTCACGGTTGTCATCGGCCCTGCTTCGTCCGCTTGGCTTATCCGGATCGGCGCCCAAAAAAGAAAAAATGGCGCGCCGCAGCTCAGTGGGATTCCTCTCCAGATCATCAAAAAAATAGAGGCCAAAGAGATCTGGATGAACATAGCGCCTCCATCGCGCGACGATCTTGCTGGGATACGAGAATGCCAGGACATGCGGGTGCAACAGCTTCTGCAGCACTGCGTCAACGTCAGTTGGGTCAAATCGACTGATCCTTCCGAGACGCACGCCCATGGACAACTGCGACCAAGCTCTTTCCACCGGATCACGAGCCAGAAAGATGATCTTTAAGTTTGGGAAATAACTGACGACCCGCTCGATGATCTCATCGTTCAGAGCCGAATAGGTTGGCGAAATGTCACCAGAGAGGAGCGAGCCTTTGGCCTCAAACAACCGCCCATAACCCTCCATGTCAATATAGGGCCGCGCGCTCAGGCGGTTAACGCTCTCCAGAAAGGAAACATCGCGCTCGTCTCTGCAGCGCGGGGAATTTACTCGTTTAGCCTTGGTTAATTTATTAAAATAATGGAGTTCCTTCAGGGGAGGCATCCAGAAATCGCCATGAGGCGCGCATTGCCGATAAAGCCAGGACGTGCCAGCTTTCTGGGCTCCCACACACAGGAAGTCGGGCCATACCTCGCCCATTGGCGAGCAATGTTCTTCTTCGTCGCGGCCGTTGCCGACGCGAGCTCTAAATGGCCAAGCTAGGTGCATCTTTGCTTTATTTTCTCATCGGCGCCCAAAAAGCAAGGACAGAAAGGAAATAAGTCGTCCGTCGACGAGGAACCGGCTTAAATTCTTCGGCTATTTTTCAGCCTGATCGAAGGAGGCGTCCGAACGACATATTGATTCCCCGTTTGGAACCGCCTCGGTATCCTCCAAATTGTTTTGCATTGCAGGGCTCTATCGGCCTATTCTAGGAAACTGCCAGTTTTAGTAGCTAAATCTTCCGGACATATGGACGTCAGTGGCACCATCCGCGCAATCCTGAATCGAAAAAGCGGGGAAATTTTTTCAATCTCGCCAGATGCCATGGTCTTTGAGGCGATCGAAATGATGGATAAGAAAAACGTCGGCGCGCTGCTGGTAATGGATGGGGACCGATTGGTGGGGATCATTTCTGAACGCGATTATACCCGCAAAGTTATCTTGCGCGGCAGGCGCTCTCGCGAAACGAAAGTCGCCGAGATCATGTCAACCAATCTGACCCTCACGCATCCACGAGAGCCAATCCAAAAATGTTTGCGTCTCATGACCGAGAAACGCATCCGTCACCTGCCCGTGCTCGATGGCGACAAGGTTGTTGGAGTGATTTCCATCGGCGATTTGGTAAAATGGACGCTCTCCTGCCAAAGCGCCGCTATCGCGCACTTGGAGAACTACATCCACGGCGGTTACACCGGCTGAGTTTGTAGGGCGTCTGCGTCAGACGCCGATATTTAAACAGAAACACCCTACAGCTTCCAAACTGTCTTCCCCTCGACGATCGTTCGCACTGCTCGTCCCTTCAGTTTCCAGCCATCGAATGGCGAATTACGCGATGCCGATTCGAACGTATTGATCCTGACCGTCCATTCCAAATCCGGATCGATCAGCGTTACATCAGCCGGGGCGCCGATTGACAGCGTACCGGCATTAATCCTTAGCAAACGCGCTGGCTCCACGGTGTACATCTCGATCAAACGGACAATGTCGATCTTGCGATGCTTGTGCACGAGCAGATCGAGAAATAGCCCGAGCTCCGTCTCCAGCCCGATAATGCCAAACGGCGCCGCATCGAACTCCACTTCCTTTTCGAAGTCTGCATGCGGCGCGTGATCGGAACACAGAATCGATAAGGTTCCGTCGGCGATACCCCCCAAGAGCGCATCGACATCTGTTTGCGAGCGCAACGGCGGACTCACTTTGTAGTTCGTATCAAAATTTTGGATCGCTTCGTCGGTCAATGCGATGTGATGCGGGCAAACCTCGCCGCTTATTCTTACGCCGCGCTCCCGCGCTTCCCGAATTAATCGCACACTTCCGGCTGTACTGAGGTGCTGACAATGAATCGGATGATCGCAAAGTTCCGCGAGCAAAATGTTACGCATGATAATCGCTTCCTCGCCTGCCGCGGGCCAGCCCGGTAATCCGAGCAGTGTGCTCCAATAACCCTCGTGCACCACTCCATTGCCGACCAGGTTGTAATCCTGGCAGTGATCGAGCACCGGCAGATCGACCATGCGCGCATACTCGACTGCGCGCCGCATCACCTCGTGATTTTGAACGCAATGACCGTCATCGGTGATCGCAACAATGCCGGCCTGCGCGAGTGAGCCAATCGGCGCGAGTTCTTCGCCCGCGAGATTTTTTGAAATCGCGCCGGCCGGCAAAACATGCACGCACGCCACCGACGCCGCACGATCTTTGATCCACGCGATCGTGCTGGGATTATCCGCTGCTGGCGAAGTGTTTGGCATGCAGACAACCGTCGTAAATCCACCAGCTGCCGCGGCACACGCGCCTGATTCAATCGTTTCCTTGTGACCAAATCCGGGCTCGCGCAGATGCACGTGCATGTCGATCAAACCAGGGCAGACAATGAGATTGCCTGCGTCGATCTCATCGGGTTGAGAGTTGAGAGTTGAGAGCTGAGAGACAGGCGCGACTCTTCCATCGACAATCAACAGATCGGCCACTTCATCGCGCTTGTTTGCCGGGTCGATCACGCGGCCGTTGCGAATGATCGTCGCGCTCATGTTGCAATTCCTCCGCAGAGATAAAGAACGGCCATGCGCACAGCGAGGCCGTTGGTGACCTGATCGAGAATCACGCTTTGCAGGCCGTCGGCGACTTCGCTGTCGATCTCGACGCCGCGATTGATCGGGCCTGGATGCATAATCAGGCAATCCGGTTTCAAATGTTTCGCCCGCTCTTTCGTCAGGCCAAACAACCGAACGTACTCGCCGATTCCAGGAAAATATTCTCGGCGTTGACGCTCGTGCTGGATTCGCAGGAGATTCACCACATCTGCGCGCGGAAGCACATCGTCAATCTTGTGGGAAACTTCGACCCCGAGTTTTTCAAGCTCGCGCGGCACAAGCGTGCTGGGTCCGACTAGCGTCACGCGCGCGCCGAGTTTGAGCAGGCCGAAGATATTCGAGCGCGCGACGCGACTAAACAAAATGTCGCCGATAATCGCAACATGCAGCCCGGCAATTTTTTCCCTCTTCTCGCGAATCGTGTAAAGATCGAGAAGCGCTTGGGTCGGATGCTCGTGCGCGCCGTCGCCGGCATTGATCACGCTCGCTCTGAGCCGGCTTGCCAAAAACTGCGGTGCGCCCGCCGAGCTGTGCCGCAGGACAAGAATATCGGCGTGCAGTGCCTCCAGATTGCGCGCGGTGTCTTTGAGGGTTTCGCCTTTGGTCAGACTGGAACTGGTTGTCGAGATATTGATCACATCCGCACTTAAACGAAACGCGGCCAGCTCAAAGGAGGTTCGCGTCCGGGTGCTCGGTTCGACGAAAAAGTTTACAAGCGTCTTTCCGCGCAGCGCCGGGACCTTCTTGATCTCACGAGTTCCCACCTGCTTAAACGCATCGGCAGTTTCCAGAATGAAATTGATTTCGTTAGCCGAAAGTTCACGCAGGCCGAGCAGATCTTTTCGTGTCCAACGCGTCGTCATGCTTCCTTTTCCAGCCACACGGCGTCAGGCTCGCCGTCGGTTTGTTCGAGTTGCAGTCGGATTTTCTCGGCGGCCGCGGTCGGCAAATTCTTTCCGACGTAATCAGGTCGAATCGGCAGCTCGCGATGGCCGCGATCAACCAATGCCGCAAGTTGGATCCGGGCGGGTCGTCCAAATGAATTGATTGCGTCCAGGGCTGCGCGAACGGTGCGGCCTGTGTAAAGGACGTCATCGACAATGATGACTGTGCAGCCTTCCAGTGGGAGCGGAAGTTTTGAGGCACGCACGACGGGAAGTTCTGGGCGTGTTCCCACGTCGTCGCGATGCATTGCTACATCAATGACGCCAGTCTCAATCTCGATCTTTTCGATTTCTTGGATAAACGCGGCAATGCGCCGCGCAATCTCCACCCCGCGCGATGGAATTCCCGCGATCACGACCTTTTCAAGCTGCGGGTTGCGCTCGATGATTTCGTGCGCGATCCGCCGAAGCGCCCGACGAATCGCTTCCCCGTCCATGATCGGGACGGCGCCAGATGAATTCTGTTCTTTTTGGTTCATGCGCTTCCTTTGCGACCTCGCGGGATCGCTTTAAAGGAACAAAGAATTAGGAGGCTGACTTTTCGGTGCGCGCCTCCCTTCTTCGTCGCTCTCGCCAATTGGAACGGTGTTTCACGATCCAATCAAGCAATGCTTTTTCGAAGCCGATGTCTTTGCCGGCTTTTTCGCTCTCAATCCACTTGTGTTTCAAAATCTCGGCCCGCTCGGCAAGGAACTCCTTGTAGAGAACAGAATTCTTGACGAATTGAGATTGTCTCTCTTCCAAAGACGGCATCTCTGGCTTTTCTTTCATAAAATTTGGGACCAGTCAACCCCGAACGCTTTCGGGTCGACAAGATCGTTACTGGAATTCGACGGGGAAGCCCCGCTATTTATTTAGTCCGTTTCGGCACAAGGCCGCGGATGCCTCACTAGGGCAAAACTTTACGAAGACTTTCGGCGACCTTCTTGAACTCGGCGGTAACGGGCGATTGCCGGTCCTCGCCCACGATCGGCATGCCGCGATCGCCTGCTTCGCGCGTCGCGATGTCGATTGGGATTTGGCCAAGCAGTGGGACGCGTAACCGCTTCGCTTCGCGTTCACCGCCGCCGCTTCCAAAGATATCGTAGCGTTTGGCGTCCGAGGGAGAGACGAAGTAACTCATATTCTCAACGAGGCCGAGCACTGGCACGTTCACTTTGTCAAACATGGTGGCGGCCTTGCGCGCATCGATTAGCGCGACTTCTTGAGGCGTGGTTACGATGATCGCTCCGGAAAGCGCGACAGTTTGCACGATGGTAAGCTGGATGTCGCCAGTGCCGGGCGGAAGGTCGAGGACGAGATAATCGAGCTCGCCCCATTCGACCTGCCGCAGAAACTGTTGCGTGTAGCGCGTGACCATCGGTCCACGCAAGATGGCTGGAGAAGTATCGTCGAGCAGAAATCCCATCGACATGAGACGCAATCCGTATTGCTCGATTGGGACTATCTTATTTTCTTCCGTTGCCATCGGCCGCTCACGCGTGCCGAACATGAGCGAAATGCTTGGGCCGTATATATCGCAATCACACAGAGCGACGCGTGCCCCGGTCTGCTGAAGGGCCACCGCGAGATTCGCCGCGATCGTTGATTTGCCGACACCGCCCTTGCCGCTTGCCACTGCAATGACATGCCTGATTCCTGGGATCCGTGTCGCGCCCATGCCAGCCCCTGCCCCGCCGGGTGGCGCCTGGATGTCGATCAAAACTTTCGCGCTGCGAACACCGTCAATGGCCCGCAATACCTTTTCTGCATCGTTCTTAATCGTCGCTGGAACATTTGGATCGTTCGTCGCCAGGGCGAGTTGCACTTTGACTTCGCCATTGTCGATATTGACCGACTTGACCAGCCCAAATGAAACGATGTCGCGACTGAAGCCGGGATATTTCACCGACTTCAGCGCGTTTATCGCCTGTTCCTCTGAGATCGACATGGATAAAGCTTACCTGCGGCTTGTCTGACGTAAACTGCAGCGTTGCCGTTATCAATCCTGATAGTCCAGCTTATAGCGAATTTGATAGTCGCTTCCGCTGGATGCCCGAGTCGGTTGCTCGCCGCCTTTAGCGATATAATCCGGTTTCTGCCAATCGGACCAAGCACGATATTTCGCCTTCATTGGATTGGCCGGCAAATGAAGCTGGAAGAGTCGGTCTTCGTGGCCAGGAAGTTTCAAGACGAATAGACGCCGTGATGTGCGGTAATAAACCTCGACATACCCAGAGCGCACCCCTGCGGTTTCAGTTGAATCTGTATGCCAATAGCCGGGCATCGCGTTGCGGTCGGTATCGAGCTCTGGCTCGACGCCGGCGAGACTTTCGACGGACTGGCCTTCCGGCGGTTTGACTTCAAATTCTAGTAGGGGCGTTGGCCCATTGATATTCAGAATATGCGGTTGACCCGCATACCAAAGGCCGAACCCCGATGCTGCGATGGCAACGATCGCGAAACAAACCGCGATCAAGCCGGCCAAAAGCCAAAGCCCTCTTATCCCGCGCCAATAAAGCACCACGAGAATCGAGCTTGGCGTAACAATGAGCGTCACGATTAGCGCGATCGCGACGGCAAAATAACCGGCCCCACCTTCCATTGGCGAGATGTGAAGTGCGGCCGCAAGCGCCGAGCCGAGAGCAAAGCCGAGAATTAGTCCGCCCCCAACGCCAATGAATCCAGCGAGAATACCAAAAAGAATGGCGCTAACGGGAAGTTTTTTTGTTGCTGTTTGCAATTCGTGATCAGAATTCATTCGGAGGCGCCGGGCCTTTGAGTAAATCAATCCTATTCCGCGTCGCCTGGATTTCTACAATCAGGTCCGAGTAGCTCCAGCGCCCTAACGACTTCGTTACCTTCGCGTAAATTGTGCCCTTGCCTTTCGGGCCGGAGATTGGAATGGCGAGATTTGCTTCGCCCGCCGCGCCGTTAACGTTCGTATTTCCAGAAACCAAAAATCCTTCCTTGATCGGCGAACCGAGGGCTTCGATAACCGCCGGATGCATTTTAGCTCTCGCGAAGGCGTCTTTGTAAGGATCGGTCGACTTCATCGCGCTGAAGGCGATCATGACAATTGAACCCGCGAAGGCGACGAAGAGAACCAAAATTGTCAGGCAGCCTGTCGGTACAAACCATTTCCAATTCCGTGTCCACCAGTTGGATTGTGGGTCTGAATGAAGAGGCGGCGGATTCTGCTCCACGGAGGATTTTTTATTTCAATCGCGAAGCTCGTTGCAACCAATCTCTTCGATGCGAATTCGAGCTTGATCTCCATCGGGGGCGCGAGACAGGATGCACAACATGAAAATTCAACCTTCTTTCCGAATCATCTTCGCAGGCCTTTTACTCGTCTTAATAAGTGCGTGCGCCACCGCTCCGCGCTCCGGTCCAGCGGCGTTGGCCGGGACGTGGACGAACTCGCTCGGCACCGTCTGGACGATCAAGGCTGACGGCATGTTCGACGTTGATCGAAATCATGACGGCACACGCGACATCTGGGGCACCTACTCGGTGAGCGCTGATACCGTTACGATTCAAGGAACCGGCGGCAAAACTCCGAAAGACTGCAAAGGCCCCGGCGTTTATAAGTTTAGCCGGCCCAACGAAAACAGCCTGACGTTTACGCTGGTCAGTGACGCCTGCAAAGACCGCAAGAAAAACGTGCTGCTAGCCTGGCATAAGAAGTAACATGGCGGCGAGCCACGGCTGCGGCTAAATCTTCGCTTCGGGCGCGAGCGCCGCTCAGACGCGGTCTTTTAACTGCGTTTTTCCCGCCGTCCGCGCGCAATGCACGCAGCAGAAGATTTGTCCGTCGGCTTCCACACCGTGGCCGACGATCCGGCAGTGGCAGTGCGGGCAAACTGGCGCCAGTGCATGGATCGCGCACTCGAAGCTGTCAAACGTGTGGTGCTTGTCGGCAACGATCACCTCAAACGCCTTGTCATATTCATTTTCGCAAACTTCGCATCTAGCCATACATAAACTGTTCGCGCGCCGTCGCCTTTGCGGCGGTGTTCGCTTTTGTTTTTTGCGAGCAAAAAGTTTGTGACGCCGGCCGGAGCGCCGTGCGAGCTGTGCTTTTATAAGGGGAAGCTGTCAGCTTCCCCTACAGTTGCAGCTTCTCCGAAGTGGAGATAGCCCGGGAAAAGTGATAGTTTCCATTGCAGTCGCTCATGGAAATACCAAAACAGCTTATCGATTGTTTGAACGACAATAAGGTCGGTTACGAAGTTCTCCATCATCCCGAAGCCGTTACGGCACAAAGGATCGCCCAAGCCGAGCACATAAAGGCGCGGCATCATGCGAAGGTTGTGATGGTAAAATCTGGCGAGCAGCATCTAATGACGGTGCTGCCCGCAGATCATCAAATCGATCCTGAAAAGGTTGCGAGGGCCGTCGGCAAAGCTGTTTCACTAGATACCGAGCAGGAATTTAAGTCGCTATTTCCAGATTGCGCGACTGGCGCAATGCCGCCATTTGGCAATCTCTACGGTTTGCCAACCTATGTGGACAAGCGCCTAGCCGAGGAGGATTACATCGTTTTCGAGGCGGGCACCCACACCGACGCAATTAAAGTCAGCTATCGCGATTACGAGAGAATTGTGAAACCGCGCGTCGAAGATCTGGCAGTCAAGATTCAGCCGATGAAACCGAGATGAAGACGCGATTGATGGGCTTTGCTCTCTGGCTGATCTGCGCGACGGCGTTCGCGAGCGAGAAAGTTGCTTTTATCAAAATTGACGGAGCGATCGGTCCGGCGACAGCGACTTACATTTCGCGAAGCATCGAGGAGGCCCGGACGCAAAATGCCCAGTGTCTTGTCATTCAACTCAACACGCCGGGTGGCTTGCTCGATTCGACCCAATCGATCGTCCAAAGCTTTTTGGGCTCCACCGTGCCGGTGGTAGTTTATGTGGCTCCGACCGGCGCGACCGCGACCAGCGCGGGGTGTTTCATTACGATCGCCGCAAGCGTCGCTGCGATGGCGCCTGCTACCACCATTGGCGCGGCGCATCCGGTATCGATCGGCGGCTTCCCCAGCGGCGGGGAAGAAAAGACCGACGACACGATGAAGCAAAAACTCGAGAATTTTTCCGTCAGCTACATGGAGACAATCGCAGGCAAACGCCAGCGTAACGTCGAATGGGCCAAGTCGGCCGTAAAGGAGAGCGCGTCGATCACCGCACAGAAAGCGCTGGAATTGAAAGTCATCGATCTCATAGCCGTAGATGTTCCCGACCTGTTGCAAAAATTGAACGGGCGCGTGGTGGACGGAAAAACGCTCAAGACCGCAGGCGCTGAGGTAACGGAGGTCAGGATGTCGCCGTCCGAACGTATCTTTCAAAAGCTCTGGCGACCGGAAGTGATGTTCATTCTCATGCTCATCGCGATTTACGGAATCATCGGAGAGCTGACCACGCCCGGCGCGATTCTTCCCGGCGTTGTGGGCGCGATTGCGCTAATCCTCGCGCTTTATCTGGCGGCGATCCTGCCGGTCAACGTGACGGGACTTGTCCTAATCGCGCTTGCCCTCATGCTTTTCATCTTCGACGTCTACGCGACCACGCACGGCGTTCTGACTGTTGGCGGAATCATCGCATTTCTGATCGGTTCGCTCATGCTCTTCGATCGCGCCGATCCGCTCTTTCGTTTGTCGCTCAACTACATTATTCCAGCGACGCTGGTCACCGCAGCGTTCTTTGTTTTCGTAATTGGAAAGGGCCTTCGCGCGCAACTCTTGCCGGTGAAGGTAGGAACAGACACGCTGCTCGGAAGGAAGGTGACTGCGTTGACACCAATCGATTTGCGCGGCGGCTGGATTTTCGTCGAAGGCGAGTATTGGAACGCGGTCAGCGAGACGCCCATCGAAAAAGGCGACCTAGCAGAGATTGAAGCGGTGCAAGGCTTGACTATAAAAGTAAAAGCCAGAGGAAAATAAAGCCATGTCGCTCGAAGGATCGTTGAAGCGTTAAGCGAGGGAGTTTGATTAAGACCTCATCCCCCGAATTTCTCAATTCCGCGCCCTGCTTATTGACGCCGCAGCCAGCCTCGGAAACAATAGGCAAACTGCTCGCCGTTACCCAAACAATTGATCATGTCCCTCAAACTTTCTGACAAAAAGCTGGCCGTACTGGGCGCTGGCAAGCTCGGTGGCATCTTAGTGCGTGCCTACCTGAAGCAAGGACTGTTTGTAGCGAAGCGCGTTACCGCGACGGTGAAGCATGGCGAAAAGGCAGCGGCGCGCGCGAAACAGCTCGGCGTCGTCGTCACCAACGACAATCGCAAAGCCGTGAAAGGCGCCAACATCATTCTGCTGAGCGTAAAGCCCCAAGCCGTAGAGGAGGTGTTGCAGGAGATCGCTCCTGAAATTGGCGGGAAGACGCTGCTTGTTTCTGTCGCGGCTTCCGTGCCGACGAGCTATCTGGAGCAGCGGCTCGCTGTAGCAAGCGGCGGCAAGGGCAACAAAGTGGCGGTCGTTCGAGCGATGCCAAACACACCCGCCGTCGTTGACTGCGGCATGACGGGGATTTGTCGAGGTGCTCATGCGGGACCGGCCGATGTCGAAATTGCGCGGACCATGTTTGACGCTGTGGGCCGTACCGTTGTGGTCGATGAAAAGAACATGGACGCGGTGACGGGTCTTTCGGCGAGCGGGCCTGCGTTCGCATACATCATTCTGGAGTCGCTTGCCGAAGCCGGCGTGAAAGTTGGTTTGCCGCGCGAAATAGCCACCCTTCTAGCGGCGCAGACCATGAAGGGTTCGGCGAGCGTTGTTTTGGAAACCGGCGACCATCCCGCGCTCCTGAAGGACGCTGTCACCACCCCGGCTGGCTGCACAATTGACGGCATCCTCGAACTGGAAGAAGGGAAACTACGCGTTACCCTCATCAAGGCGGTCGTCAAAGCAACGAGCCGCGCCGGCGAACTGCTATTTGAAAAGTAGGCGCAGGCTCGAAACAGAAAAATCACGGCGAACGACCGCAGAAAATACCGCCGGGCGGCTACAACTTGAATTCCGCCCGGCATCGTTTAATCACGCAGTATGAGTCCGCTGCTTTATCTCGTGATCGGGTTGATCGGCGGCGGACTTATCGTTGCACTCATCGTTCTGGTGGCACGGCGTGGAACCGGTGGGGATGTGGAAGCGGAACTGGTGAAACGATTGGACACGATCGATCGCGGGTTGCGCGATGAATTTTCACGCAATCGCGACGAAGCAAGCGCAGCGGCGAAGAATCAACGCGAAGAGTTGACTAAGTCGCTCGAAAGCGTGCGTTCGATTGTCGATCTTCGGCTGAGGCAATTGCAAGAGGACAACGCGAAGCAGATCGACAAGATGCGCGCGACCGTCGATGAGAAATTGCAAGGCACACTGGAGGAACGGCTGGGCAAAGCATTCAAATTGGTGAGCGACCGGCTTGAACAGGTGCACCAGGGTCTGGGTGCGATGCAGCAATTAGCCAGCGACGTCGGGGGATTGCAGCGTCTACTCACAAACGTGAAAACTCGCGGGGCCTGGAGCGAATGGCAGCTTGGCGTTCTCTTGGAAGAGATGCTGACGCCAGAGCAGTTCGCGAAAAACATGAAGACGCGCGACGACACCGATGAGCGCGTCGAGTTCGCGATTAAATTACCCGGCGATGAGAACGGCGCGCCGGTCTGGTTGCCGATCGACGCGAAATTTCCGATGCAACACTACGAGCGTCTTACAGCCGCGCAGGAAGATGGTGATCTCGCAGCGGTAGAAGCGGCGATCAAAACTTTGGAGACGCAGTTGAAACGGTGCGCAAAGGATATTTGCGACAAGTACATCAACCCGCCGAAGACAACCGATTTTGCGCTCATGTTTCTGCCGAGCGAAGGACTTTACGCGGAAGCGATTCGTCGCATCGGTCTGGTCCAAAATGTGCAGCGCGATTGCCGGGTCAGTTTCGTGGGACCGACTACGCTGGCCGCGTTGCTCAATAGTTTGCAAATGGGTTTTCGCACGCTTGCGATTCAAAAACGTTCGAGCGAAGTCTGGAATTTGCTGGCAGCGGTAAAAACCGAATTCGGAAAGTTCGGCGAAGCGTTGTCGTCGGTGAAGGAGAAAATCGATCAGGCCTCACGGAAAATTGAAGATGTCGATGTTCGTTCCCGCGCGATCACAAGAAAATTGCGCGACGTGGAAGAATTGCCGTCGAATCCGCAGCCGATGCTGAAGGACCTATTGCCAGATGAAAATGATGACGGCCTGGCCGATTAAGGGATATCGACGCTAGTTCCTGCCATGGACGCCATTTGGCTCACATTTGGTTCCCGAAGTCGAGATTTTTGCCACCGGGCGCGGCATTGCTTGAAACCCAGGCAGCGCCTGCGCGGGAGCGGGGAGGCCGAGATTCAAATGGAGGAGGCGTGCCCGCGAATCTCTGTGGTTAAGGCTCGAGGTATCACAGCACTTCGTTCCATTTCGACTGATTCTTAAGCATGATTTCGCGAAGCAAACGAATCTGCGGCATGCCGTGATTGAGCAGCTCATTATGGAACTTTTGCAATGAGAAGTCGTCGCCCTGCTGCGCTTTGTAATCGTCCCGCAATTTCAGGATTTCCAATTTTCCAAGCGTGTAATTGAGGTAACCGGGATCGAACGTGCCGCGCATTGCTTCCTGGCGCGCTGGTTTTTCCTCGTAGTAACAATTGTCCTGGAAAAACTTCGTCGCTTCTTCGATCGACATGTTTTGCGTGTGCATTTTGATCGAAACACATAATCGGCATAACCGCAGGAGCGCTTCATCGGCTTGCGCCATTCGGTACTTAGCCGCGCATTTCGCATCCTCCTCGCTGGGGGTTTCAGCCGTCGAGCTGCCGTAACCTTCATCGACCATCATTTTTTCGCAGTAATGCGCCCAACCTTCAACGAAGGCATAGCTGCCGAAAATCTTTTCAACCTTGCTCGCGGGCGACGCGGTCAGGTGCAGGAATTGCACATAATGGCCGGGGTAAGCTTCGTGAATCGAGGTGATGTCCGAGGTGTAATAATTGAAGGCGGTCAGCCATTCCTGCTTTTGTTTCTCCGGCCAATCGTTCTCCGTAGGTGTGACATAATAATAGGCCTCGGTTGCGCGCTTCTCGAAGGGGCCGGGCGTGTCCATTGAGGCGAAGGAGGTGGCGCGCAGATATTGCGGTGTTTCTTTCACTTTCGCTCGAACGTCCGACGGGATGCTGACCAAACGATGGCTCAAGGCGTATTTGCGAATTTTGTCCAGGTCTTTGGCGACATCGGCGATGAGATTTTCCGGAGTTGGATGCTCGCTTTGGATTTGCTTGAAAACCTCAATTGGCGATTTGTCTGGGTCGATTTTTTTTGCCACTTCAGCAAACGCTTCCTGTTCCGCCTTTAGTTGCGCCAAACCGATCTCGAGGATTTTTTGCGATGGAAGATCGACCAGCTCGGTTTGGACCAGGAAGCGCCTGAATTTCTCCTCGCCCAGAGCAAAATCGAGCGATGCTTTCGGAAGTTTTACACGTTCCAACCACGCAGCATAATCGTTGAGCGCATTTGCGGCTTTGCGATTGGCTTCGTGAAAGGCGACGCGAAGCTGTTCGTCCTTCAGGCTGCCGATAGCGGCAACGAGATCTTTTTTCAGAAAATCCGCTGAACCTTTTGCGATCTGAATGGCGAGCTCCACATAGGGTTTGGGAACGACCTCATTCAGGTTTGTCCTCGCCGCGATCAGGATATTGGGGATTTGCGATTCGATGGCGACCAGGCTGCGAACCCGATCCTCAAGCGGCGCGAAATTCCTCTTGATGTAAACATTCACATCGGCAGCTTGCGCGTAGGCCATGGGATTTCGCTCGAAGATCGACATCTCCTGCATTTCAAAGAGGTCCTTCTTCACTGCGGCCTGCAGAATTCGCAGATCGATCGATTGGCGTTGACTCAATTTGGTTGGGTCGAATTTGTTCAATCGATCATCGAACCGCCGTAGCCGAGAAAGCTCGGCGTCCAAGGCCAGGCGGCTGTAATCGGTGATTTTGCCGTCGTATTCGTGAAGCCCGATGGCGGTTCCCTGAAGCGGGCGAGCGGCGAAGTAACCCTTGATATATTCCTCGGCCACCGCTTCGTAATCGGCATCGGCAGATTGCGCGGCGAAGCTGCTGGCCCAAGGCACGAAAAGAGCAAGCACCAACAGGCGGAGGAAAATCTTCATACTAACAGCGGTTACAGGCATTGCGCGTTGCCAAAAATTCTGAATGAGCGATGGTGCAGTTCCTTTCAGTATTGGTTCGAAATATGAGACGCCTGGTTGTCATGCTGTCGTTAGCTTGCCTGCCGCTCGGCGTTCTTTCCGGCCTCCGCGCGCAAGAGGCGCAGCAAGGAAAGAACGAAGAGGATAACGGTTACTCGCAAATTTCCATTTTCGCAAAAGCCATCGAACTGATTCGACAGGATTACGTGGACGGCAGCAAGACGAGCTACCACGACCTCATCACAGCAGCGATGAAAGGCATGCTTTCCTCTCTTGATCCACACAGCCAGTTCATGAATCCGGATGATTTCCGCGACATGCAGGAGGACACGCGCAGCCGTTTTAACGGCCTTGGCATAGAGGTTTCGATGAAAAACGGTTTGCCTACAGTCGTTACTGCGATGGAGGACACGCCTGCGGCAAGAGCGGGCATTTTGTCGGGCGATCAGATTTTGAAGATAAACGGTGCTTCGACGGAAAGAATGGACCTCCAGGATGCCATTAACATCTTACGCGGACCAGCTGGGCACAGAGTGACGCTCACCCTTCTTCGCCCATCGACCAAGGAAATCAAAGATTACACGCTGGATCGCGCGGAGATCAAGGTGCGCAGTGTCAAAGGAGCGAGACTGCTGGACGAGGAGCTGACCGGCCCATTTAGGATCGGTTATATCCGGTTGCTTCAGTTCAATGAACCGACGGCGGAGGAATTATCGAAGTCGCTCGACGAATTGCAAAAGGCAGGGATGCAGGCGCTTATTCTCGATCTGCGAAACAACCCGGGCGGATTATTGAATAGCGCGGTGGACGTGTGCGCGCAATTTTTGCCGCCTAGGTCAAAGGTAGTCTCAACACAGGGCAGAATGGCCTCCCAACAGCATGATTACTCAACTTCCGGAGCAAAAAAGGATCGCCCGAACTTTCCAATGGCTCTCTTGATTAATGAGGGCAGCGCGAGTGGCGCCGAGATCGTTGCCGGCGCGCTCAAGGATCTGCATCGCGCTATTCTTGTCGGTGAAACTACTTTTGGAAAAGGTTCTGTGCAGAACGTCATGCAAATGCCGGACGGCTCCGCGGTGCGTTTTACGACGGCTAAATACTATACGCCAGGCAGGCAGGTCATTCAGGGAAATGGTGTGACTCCCAATATTCGCGTTGCCATGACCGCAGAACAGGAGCGCGCGCTCTTTGCGCTGCGCAACGCGGAGAATGTGAAATCCGAGGACGAGAAAAATATCATCAAGACCAAAGATCCGCAGATGCTGCGCGCAATTGACGCGCTGAAGGGACTCATGATTTACGCGCAGCAGAGCGCGCCGAAAGCCGAAGCGGTAAAGAAATAACTGTAGAGGCGCTTGTGCCAAGCGCCTTTCTTCGCCTCGGTGGTTGGCACAATCGCCGCTTCAGCTTGAAAACGATCCTCGCCCTCGAGACATCCTGCGATGAAACCGCGATCGCAATTTTGCGCGGCCACCAACTGTTGGCCAGCGAAGTAGCGTCACAAATCGCCGAGCATGAAAAATATGGCGGAATAGTGCCCGAAATCGCTTCGCGCAATCATCTCGTGCACACGCCAGGACTTCTCGAACGGGCGACACGCGACGCGAAGATCGAGATGTCGGAGGTCGATGCATTTGCGGCAACCAGCGGACCCGGTCTGGCAGGTTCGCTCATGATCGGCGCCTCAGTTGCCAAAGGATTGGCAATTGGCTTCGGCAAGCCGTATCTCGCGATCAATCACCTCGAAGGGCATCTGCTTTCGCCTTTTTTCGGCGGCGGCGACGTGAAGCCCAACGTTTCGCTGATCGTGAGCGGTGGTCACACGATGCTGGTGCGGGTGGGAGGCCTTGCTGATTACCAGTTGATCGGATGCACAGTCGATGATGCTGCCGGCGAGGCATTCGATAAGGTCGCCAAGATGCTCGGGCTCGGTTACCCCGGCGGCCCGGAAATCGAAAAACGTGCGGGCGAGGGTGATTCGAATCGATTTCAACTGCCCCGCAGTATGCTTGAGTCGGAAAACTTCAGCTTCAGCGGATTAAAAACAGCGGTCCGATACTTATTGCCGAAATTGCGCGGAGATTTTCTCGCTGATCTTTGCGCGTCATTTCAACAGGCTGTTGTCGAAGTGCTGGTTCGCAAAACAATCGCCGCGGCTCAGAAATGCGAGGTTGATCTTGTTACGATAAGTGGGGGAGTAAGTTGCAACCGTGAACTGCGCCGACAATTGGCTGAGGCATGTGCGCGCGAAAGAGTTGAATTCAAAAGCGCCGAGACTTGGTTGTGCACCGATAATGCGGCGATGATCGCATTTGCCGGATCGTTACGGCTGGAAGTCGGATTCGAATCGAAACTGACAGAAGAGATTGATCCCAACCTGAAAGTGGCTTGAGGGCACACCCAATCTTGCCGAATGCATCTACGCGTCTCTTTTGGCAGGGATGCCGAAAAGAGCATGCTGGAAGCGCGCCCTAGTACTCCCGTTCGAGAAGATAATTTGCGAGGCAATGCAGCGGTTTGGCTTCGTCGCTGCGGAAAACTGACAACACATTGTGCGCCCGGCGCGTGAGCCGCCTCGCTTCGGCGCGCGATTTCTCCAGACCAATTACTGAGGGATACGTCGCTTTCTTCGCTGCGATATCTTTCCCGGCGCTTTTTCCCAGTATCTCCGAGGTCTGCGTTACATCGAGAATATCGTCGATTACCTGGAAGGCCAGCCCGAGTCCGTGCCCAAAGCGGGTGACGGCCCGGAGCTTCCTGGCGTCCGCGTTGGCGCTCATTGCGCCGAGTCGCACCGAGGTGCTCAATATCGCTGCCGTTTTGTTTTCATGGATATAGCGCAGTTGGTCTCGCTTGACGTTCCTGCCCTCGGCTTCGAGATCCGCAACCTGGCCGGCAATCAGCTTTTGACTTCCCGCCGCGACTGCGATCTCCCGCAATAAGATCGACATGTCATAGCGTGGCGTCGGCTTTGCCGTCGAAACAATTTCAAACGCGATTGTCAACAGCGCGTCTCCAGCGAGCACGGCGATGCCGTCGCCGAAGACTTTGTGACAAGTAGGACGCCCCCGCCGGAAATCATCGTCATCCATACTCGGGAGATCATCGTGCACTAGCGAGTAAGTGTGGATGCATTCCAGCGAGCAGGCGAAGGGAAGGGCGTCCCTCATTTTCCCCCCGCAAGCTTCAGCGGTCGCGAGGCAAAGAATGGGTCGCAATCGTTTGCCGCCGGCGAAAAGGCTGTAGCGCATCGCCTTGTGAAGTGTTTTTGGTTTGGTGTTCGCTTTCGGCAAATAGCGATCAAGCGCGTGGTCGATCTCTTTCTGCCGGGATCTGAGATACGCTTTCAGATTCATTTCGATCTGGATGTCGATTGTAGCGGTCCTCCATGAACGCCGCATTATTTTTCGAACGATCTTGACTGTTTTCGGAACCGCTCCTGTCGAAGGTCGGCGAAGGGGAGCGGTTGCCCTGCAACGGCAGACAGTGTGCTAAATATTTTCGGCGGCTTCCGTTGTTGCGATCGGTTTGATGCGCATCGCAAGGAAAGCGCCTAGGAGCAGGATAACCGCACTCCATATCTGAGCGTGACTGAGGCGTTCACCGTAGATCCAGGCGGAGAGCGCCATTGCGCCCGCTGGACAAAGGAGCTGAAGTGTTTGGGCCAGCGCGACACCGATCTCTCGGATGGCTACATAGTACAAGACGTGTGCCAGGGTAATGCAGCTTACTGCCGAAATGATCAAAATCAGATTGACGTGCACATCTGTGTGAAACGGAGTGCCAATTTTTCCAAATACGAGTGTGAACGGAAGCAAAAGGGCGGAAGTGATCAAACTGATTAATCCGAAACTGCGAATTGAGCCAAGCTGGGCGGAAGGGCGCTTCACTAAAATTCCATAAAGCGCCCAACAAAATGTGGCGGTAAATGCGATTAACAACCCGGGAAGAGCAAGATGCCCAGTCTCCCATCCCGGCTGAAACCAGACAACGCCAAAAGCGCCAATTAAACCAAGGGCCGTGCCAGCCTGAAACTGCCATTGACGGATCACGTGACGTTCCTCAGGGAAAAATGCCAACGCGAGCAGCGCGGTGAAAATCACCGAGGCACGGGTGAAAATCGTATAGACGCCTGGCCCCATGTAAAAGAGCGCCATCACTTGGGTGACTTGGTGGACGACGTTCGGCAAGCATGGAAGGAAACACATCATCACAGCATGCCAATCGAATCGCGGGCCGCCGCGTTGAATTCGGAAAATTACCAAGGGTGCAATTGCAATGCATGCCACCAAATATCGATAAAAATTTTGCGCCCACGGATCATAATAACGGTTCAGATAGTACATGAAAAGCGATGGCGTCGACCAGATGACGATGGTGGCAAGGAGCGCGGCATAGCCTTCCGAAGGACTTCTCCGGCCGCTTGGATTGGCAATTGCCGGCATGGAATTCGTTCGCTTCACTGCAATACTTTTTTGGCGCGTTAATTTGCTCGCCTACAAACAATTAGTCGCTCAAAATCGAAGGAAAGCAGGAGAGCACATTCTTATGTCCAGAAATCCCAGTCTCATAATCGTAGCCGCCGCGCTTCTCTGCTTCGCGCAGAGCGGTACCGGACAGGCGCAGAACAAAAAATCCGGTGGCGGTGCTGTCGAGCATGCCAACAAGGCAGTGAAACTCGTCCAGGCCGGTTCATACGACGAAGCTATCGCCGAGTTTACCAAGGCGATCCAATTGAGCCCAAACGACGCGCGAATTTACAACGACCGCGGCTGGGCTTACTACAAGCTGAATAGGTTCCCAGAGGCGATAGAGGATTTTTCGAAGGCAATTGAAATCGCCCCGAAGGATTATGCCGGTTACTCCGGACGTGGCGTAATGCTGGTCGCTCAGAATCAGAATGACGCAGCGCTGGTAGACCTAAACAAGGCGCTCGAGTTAAAACCTGACGACGCCCAAACACTCCGCTTCCGCGCCTCTGCATACAAGAGTTTGAAGCAGTACGATTTAGCCATCCAGGATTACACCACCGTTCTTTCCAAGAGCGATCCCAACTCGGGCGATCAAGCGAAACTGGCAACGGCGGACCTTTTCGCGAAGCGCGGTTACGTCTATAGCCTGGCGCAGCAGTATGAGAACGCCATTAATGACTATAAGGAGGCGCTACGGTTAAATCCGAACGATATCGAAACGCCCCAGCGCCTGCAATATGCACAGTCGATGCTGGCGCTGAAAAATGCGCCGCCTCCAACAGCCACGCCAACGCCGACACCGAGCCCGCCGAGTTTTTTCACGCCCTTAAATATTGGGATTGCGGTCGCGGTGCTGTTTATCATTGCATTGATCGTGCGCCTGCTGACCCGGGGAAAGCAGGAGCCGGCGAGCGGAAGAATTCGCTAGGCGGGTCGAGCGTGCCGTCGCTCGATGTTAAAATGGCGGCGAAAGCGTTCGATGCACAAATAGCAACGTGCGCGGAGCGCCCGTTCCCCTTCAGGAAAGTGCCAGTTGATCGGATTTTGGATTGATAATCCGCCAAGAAATTTCTTTGACACACCAACGTGCCGGGCTAGCGTTGCGGACGCTTTTTTGCTGGAGGGGCGGTCCCTTGGTCGTTCAAATTGCAAATTTGACGCGGCTGTGGGACTTTTGACTCTCTGGCGAAAGGTGAAACCGGGTCGCCGCTCGGCTACGCCACGGAAAGCGGCGTGGAGCGAGATGACGAAGAACCGCCCATGTAGCTCAGTTGGTAGAGCACGTCCTTGGTAAGGACGAGGTCACCGGTTCAATCCCGGTCATGGGCTCGAGAATGAGCTCGGGGAACCGGTAGCAGATCAGTGCATTATTGAAAGAAAAGGAGACAGTTTAGTTAACCAGGAGAATTCAAATGGCTAAGGAAGCATTTAAACGAGACAAGCCGCACGTGAACGTCGGCACGATTGGTCACGTGGACCATGGCAAAACTACCTTGACGGCGGCAATTACGCAGGTGCTGGCGAAAAAGGGCATGGCCGAAGTACGGGCATACGAATCAATCGACAACGCTCCCGAGGAAAAGGAGCGTGGGATTACCATCAACACTGCGCACGTGGAGTACTCGAGCGACAAACGCCACTACGCTCACGTGGATTGTCCCGGTCACGCCGACTACGTTAAAAATATGATCACCGGTGCGGCGCAGATGGATGGCGCCATTCTGGTTGTCTCCGCCGCCGATGGGCCGATGCCGCAAACCCGCGAGCACATTCTGCTCGCGCGGCAGGTCGGTGTGCCTTCGATTGTCGTGTTCCTGAACAAAGTCGACATGGTCGATGA